>JBDHDM010000438.1:0-3522 GCA_039591515.1 Gemmatimonadota bacterium
GGTGGTCGTGGAGGTCGCCATGGAGGGCCCTCCGTACCGGTACCAACCGCCGTAGCCGCGGTACCCGTAGCTATTCCAGCCGGTGTTCACGGTCTGGTACGAGCTCTTCTGCTCTGTGGTGAACTGATACCCCACGGCGATGTCCGCCTGCGACGTGTCCGCGACCTGACGGAAGCCCTTCGCTTCCATCGTCGTCGCGATGGAGTTCTTCACACGCTGGTCGTTGAGCCGATCGAGCGGCTGCCCCCCGGCTTCGTCCAGGACGGTGAACGTCTGGGGCGCCTGGAAATCGAAGGCCGGGTCCCAGTCGGTGACGACGTTGAGGCCTCCGCACGCGGCACCGGCCAGCGCGAGCAATAGAATTGTGCCGATTCGGACTCTCTTCATCGGGTGCTTCCTGTGAGCTGCGGGCAGTGGAGCGGCTTCGAAGACCGCGAGCCCGGCATCGTGGAACGACCACGCCCCTACCCGCAAGAGGGTAGCGAGTTCGGCCACCCCTTCGCCCCCGGCGGACGCCGGCCCGATCGTTGTGCTCCCGTTTGACCTTGGCGAGCTTCGCCGGACCCGCGGCGACGGTTGGGTTTGGCAGCCGGCCCCGGGGGTCGGTGTGGCCACAATCCGCACGGAGGCAGACGATGCGAGGGAGGAGAAGGGGCTCGGCGCTGTGGTTCAGCTGTACGTTGCTCGTCCTGTGCGGCTGCGCCGGCGGGCCGGACTACGAGCGCCCGGAGCTCGCAACGCCAGACGAGTGGCACACCAGGATCGCTGACGAGATGTCCCGCCCCGAGCCGGACATCACCCGATGGTGGGAGACCCTGGGCGACACGGCGCTCATCTCGCTGATCCGCCAGGCCGAAGCGAGCAACCTCGACCTGAGGACGGCCGTGGCGCGGGTGCGTGAAGCCCGTGCGGCGCGAGGGATCGCGCGCGGCGACTACTTCCCCCAAGTAGCCGTCGATGGAACGTACACGACGTTCGAGCTCAGCCAGAACAGCCTTCAGGGCCAGACCATCGAGGAGTCCGGGGGCACGATCGAGCGCGAAGAAGAGTGGGCCGTAGGCGGCGGCCTCTTCTGGGAGATCGACCTCTTCGGGCGTGTGCGTCGGCAAAACGAAGCGGCCCTGGCCTCCTTCGAAGCGTCGATTGAGGACTTCCGTGATGTGCTCGTGAGCCTCTTCGCGGAGGTGGCGGGCGCGTACGTCGACCTCCGAACGCTCGAGGCACGCCTGGACGTCCTGAGCCTGAACGTGGAAGCACAGCGCCAAACCGTGCAGCTGACGACCGATCGATTCAACGCCGGTCTGGTGTCCCGGCTCGATGTGACACAGGCCCAGACGAACCTGGCGATCTCGGAGGCAGGGATCCCGACGCTCGAGACCGGCGTCAACGCGGCGCTCAACCGGCTGGCTGTGCTTATCGGGGCACCTCCGGGTTATCTCCGCACCAACCTCCCGTCCACCGGCGTCATCCCGACCGCCCCCGACTCGGTGGCGACAGGACTCCCGGCCGAGCTTCTGCGGCGACGACCCGACGTGCGTCGTGCCGAGCGCCTGCTCGCCTCGCAGACGGCACTCATCGGAGTGGCCCGAGCCGACCTCTACCCGTCGTTCTCGCTCGGCGGCGCGCTCTCGCTCATCGCGGGGGACGTAGGCGATCTAGGCCAATCCGAAAGCGTCGAGTGGAGTCTCCTGCCCGGCGTTCGTTGGAACCTCTTCACCGGAGGCAAGATCCGGGGCAACATCGCCGTACAGGAGGCGCGGACCGAGCAGCTCCTTCTGCAGTACGAGCAGTCGGTGCTGTTGGCGCTCGAGGAGGTCGAGACGGCGCTCGTCGCCTTCGAGCAGGAGCGATTTCGCCGAGACCGGATCGCCGAGGCCGTCACCGCCGCGTCGCAGTCCGTCGACATCGTGCGGACCCAATACCGCTCCGGCCTGGTCGACTTCCAGAGATACGTGGACTCGGAGCGGGCGCTCGCGGTCGAGCAGGATCGACTCGCCGAAAGCGAGGGGCTGGTCGTTCAGAACCTGATCGCGCTCAATCGGGCGCTCGGCGGCGGCTGGGATCCTGACGCGCCGGAGCCGGATACCGCCGAAGAGGTGGCAGACGACGAGAGGGCTGAAGTGTCACGTCCCGACGGCTCAGACGGATCGTCGACGCCCGACGCCGCCCGTGGCACCGGCCGATGACGGCCCGTTCGCTGGCCGGCGGCGTCTTGAGCCTGGCGGTCCTCACGGGTTGTGGCTCCGAGCCCGCCCCGCCGACGCCACCCTTCGTCGACGTCGCGACACCGCAACGTCGGGAGGTGACGGCCTACGCCGACTTCCCCGGCGTCACTCGTGCGATCGAGTTCGCCGAGATCCGAGCTCGCGTCCAGGGCGTCCTCGAGGAGGTGCGCTTCACGCCCGGCGGGGCCGTCACCGTCGGCCAGGTGTTGTTCGTGATCGAGCGAGCACCCTATCTCGCCGTGTTGGACGAGGCTCGGGGTGCCCTTCAGGTCGCCGAGGCCGAGGCCCGTCGGGCTGCCGTGGACCTCGAGCGGATCGAGGAGGCGATCCGGACGGACGCCGTGAGCCAGAGTGAGCTCGATCGAGCCACCGCTGCGCGTGACCAAGCCGAAGCGAACGTCTTGTCGGCGGAGGCGAGGCTCGCCCAGGCCCAGCTGAACTTCGACTACACCCTCGTGCGATCCCCCATTCGCGGGAGGGCCGGCCGCAACCTGCTCGATCCGGGGAACCTGGTCGGGGCGGGAGATGCTACGCTCCTCACGGACGTCGCCCGCGTCGACTCGATGTTCGTCTACTTCGACGTGCCCGAGGCGCTCATCCTCGACTACGCGCCTGCCGGCGCGGGTGCTACGCGGGATGCGGAGGCACCCCGGCGCCGTGTGAACATCTCGACGGTGGACGGAACCGGCTTCTCACTCGACGGCAGGATCGACTTCGTGGACAACCAGGTCGATCCCGCCACCGGCACGGTCGAGGTGCGCGCGATCTTCGAGAACACGGACAACGTGTTGATTCCGGGGGTGTTCGTGCGCGTGCGTGCCTTCGGCGACCCGACCCCCGACGCGCTCGTGATCGACGAGCGTGGAGTGGGGATCGACCTCGGTGGTCGCTACGTCCTCGTGGTGGGTGATGGCGACGTGGTCGGGCAACGGTACGTCGAGCTCGGAGCCCGAGAAGATGACGGATTCGTCGTCGTCGAAGCCGGCCTCGAGGCGGACGACCGTTACGTCGTGAACGGGCTCTTTCGGGCGCGGCCGGGCTTCCCGGTCACGCCCGAAGCCGTGGCGTCCGCGCCCGAAGGGGGGAACTGACGGTGGGCGCCTTCTCTGCCCTCTTCGTCAATCGCCCCATCATGGCAATGGTGGTATCGATCGTCATCGTGCTGGCGGGCGCGATCTCGATCCCCCTTCTGCCCGTCGCGAGCATGCCGGACATCACTCCGCCGACGGTCAAGATCAGCACGTCGTATCCGGGGGCGAACGCGGCGGTCCTCCAAGAGACGGTCACCGCCCCAATC
>JBDHDM010000439.1:0-3498 GCA_039591515.1 Gemmatimonadota bacterium
CTCTTCTACCGGACAGCGAGGGGGAATCTCGGCGGAGTGAGCGCAGAGGATTCGATCGTGCAGCCTGAGCGGGGCGGGAACTGCACCAACTGGATCGTGGGGCATCTCGTACGTGCGCAGAACGGCGTGATGGGATTGCTCGACGAAGCGCCGGTGTGGGAGTCGACTCAGCTCGAGCGCGCTCACGACACCCCGATCGAGTCGCCAGACCAGGCGATCGACTGGGACGTGATGGTCCAGAAGCTGCTGGGTTCCGAGGAACGGCTCATGACCGCCTTCGAGGCCCTCGACGACGAACGGCTCGATGACCAGGGCTTCACGGACCCGTTCGGCAACGAGGTCACACGAGGGGAGTTCCTGAGCATCCTCGCGTTCCATCAGACGTATCACGCCGGTCAGCTTGGACTCTCGAGGCGGATCGCCGGACTGCCGGGCGTGATCGGCGCGCCGCAGCCCCAGGAGGCCTAGTCGTGAGGCGGGTCATCGTGCGATACCGGGTCAAGGCGGACAGGGCCGACGAGAATGCCGCTTACGTGCGGAAGGTGTTCGAGGAGCTGGTCGAGTCGACGCCGGACGGGCTCCGATACGCCACGTTCCGGGCGGACGACGGCGTTTCGTTCACTCACATTGCGTCGATCGAAACCGACGACGACTCCAACCCGCTCGCCGCTGCGGAGGCGTTCAAGGCGTTCCAGGCCGAGATAAAGGAGCGCTGTGAGGTGCCGCCGGAGGCCACGGCGGTGGAGTTGGTCGGTAGCTACCGCGTGTTCAACTGAGGTTCATTTCAACCGGGGAGGGGAAGATGAGTGCAATGGAGATCGGACAGAAGCTCGTGGAGCTGTGCCGCGAGGGCCGCAACATCGACGCGATCAACGAGCTGTATGCCGACGACGTGGTCAGCATCGAAGCGACGGCACCGCCGGCGGGTGGTGAGCGCGAGATGCGCGGGATCGAGGCGGTGCGAGGGAAGAACCAGTGGTGGCAGGAGAACCACGAGGTCCACGACGCGTCAGTGGCAGGTCCCTTTCCGCATGGCGACGATCGCTTTGCCGTGCACTTCAACTTCGACGTTACGAGCCAGCCGATGGGCGGGCAGCGCTTCCAAATGGAAGAGGTCGCCCTCTATACGATCGAGAACGGGAAGATCGCGAAGGAGGAGTTCTTCTACGCGATGTAGGCTCGGCTGTCCGGGTCAGGCGCCGGGCGGTCCTGACCGACGCAGGGCCGGGGCATCTGCCTCGGCCCGCTTCGTTCGTGCGGTTGGTCGCTGAGAGAGCCTACCCGAGCGTCTCTCTGGGGTCGATCCGCAACGCCCTCGCGACCGGCACCACACACGCGACGAAGGCGGTGAGGGCGAGAACGCCGATTACCGCGGCGATCAGCTTCGGCTCGTTGGGTGAGACTCCGACGAGCAAGCTCCCGACCAGGCGACCGCCGAACGCAGATGCCACGAGACCCGCCGCGAGTCCGGCCCCGCTGAGGGCGAGCACGCGACGGAAGATCTCGCGTGCCACGCGATCGTCGCTGGCCCCCAGGGCGCGACGAATCCCGATCTCCGAGCGACGCGTGGCCACGGAGAGTGCGGTGACGCCGTAGATGCCGACGGCGGCGAGGAGGAGGGCCAGCCCGGCGAAGGACGACACCAGGAGCATGTTGAACCGTTGGGGGGCGACGCTCGAACGGATCTCGGCCTGGACGATCTTCACGTCCTCGAGAAGAACATCGGGTGACACCGCCCGGACCTCTCGCTCGATCTCGGGGATGAGCGCGCTCGGGTCCCCTGTCATGCGGACCGCGAGCGCCATCGCCGGAACGGTCACCCGCTTCATCGACACGTACACCTTCGGAGGCGCCGACTCGCCGGGGAGGATCTCCACGTCGCGCACGACGCCGACGACGTGTCCTTCCAGCCAGTCGAGGCTCAGCCGGGCTCCTATGCGGGTGGCGGGGTCCGTGAGGTGCGCGGCCGCGAAGCGCTCGTTCACGACCAGCTCCGCATCTCCCACCACACCGCCCGACTCCGAAAAGCCGTCGCCCTCCAGGAGCGTGATGCCGGCGGTGGCGAAGAAGTCCCCGCTCGCGATGTTCACGTACGCTTCCGGCGTCGGCACGGGCACGGGCCGTCCCTCGACCGCGACGGGAACCCGGAAGCCGCGCGGCTCGAGCACGTCGTGGCTCGACAGGGCGGCGGCGCGGACGCCTCCGAGTCTTTCTACCCGGTCGACGATGTCGGCGAAGTACGCCCTCCGCTCGTCCGGACCATCCGGTGGATGCATCGGATCGATGGTCACCGAGACGAGCTCGTCCGACGCGAAGCCCCGATCGAAGGTGAGCGCCGAGCGGAACGTCGACGTGAGCAGGAGCCCCAGGAAGACGAGCACGGTCGAGAGCGCTACCTCGGTCGCGACCAGTCCCGACTGGACTCGCATCTTCTGTCCGCCGAGCGTTGTGTTCCGGCTGCCGTCGCGGATCAGTCGATCGGGCGGGGTCGACGCCGCGTGCAGCGCCGGTCCGACGCCGAAGAGCACCCCGGCAACGGCGCTCACCGCGGCCATGACCAGGATCACCCTGCCGTCCAGCGACACGCTTTCGAGCCGCGGGATGTCAGGGCTGACGGCGAGCATCGAAGCGAGGATCCAGCGTCCGAGCCCGATCCCCAGGATGCCGCCGGTCACGGCGAGCAGCAGGCTCTCGGTCAGGTGGAGAGAGAGCACGCGCTTGCGACCCGCGCCGAGGGCAGTGCGGATCGCGACTTCCCGGCCACGCCGGGCGGCCCGCGTGAGCAGCAGGCTCGCCGTGTTCACGCAGGCGATGAGGAGGACGATTCCAACGGCTCCGAGCAGCGCGAACAGGGCGACACGCACGTCGCGAACCACCGTGGTGCGGAAGGGCTGGATGGAAGCGCCGAGATTCGTGTGCGTCTCCGGTCGTGCCTCCGCGAGTCGGGCGGCGACCGTTTCGACCTCGGCATTGGCCGTGATGAGAGAAGCTCCGTCGGCCAGCCTCGCGACCACCTGGGCTTCCCGGTCGTCGTCCTCCATCTCCTCCGGTGTGAGCGCGCGCCATGCATCGGCTTCGTACGGGTAGCCGAGCCCCTGGGGGAGCACCCCGATGATCTCGAACCCCCTCAGGTCGAGATGCACCATGCGTCCGATCGCCTCACGGTCACCCTGGAAGCGCCGCTGCCACAGCTCGTGAGAGATCACGAGTAGCTGCTCGCCCGAGGTTGCCTCGCGCTCGTCGTAGAGGCGACCCAGTGGCGGCTCCACACCGAGGGTTGAGAAGAGGTCGACCGTGGTCCGGGCGATCACGACCTCCTCCGGCTCGTCACCTCGCTCGTTTTTTAATGATACGGCGACCACCGAGAAGATCGCGGTGCCGGCACCGATCGCGAGGGCGAGGGTGCCGACGATGGTGGCTGAGAAGCCGAAATCGCGTCGGAGACCACGCGCGGCGAAGCGCAGATCGAGCACGAGCCGCTCCAGCGTCGCTCGACCG
>JBDHDM010000440.1:0-3489 GCA_039591515.1 Gemmatimonadota bacterium
TCACCAGGGACAACATCCTGGTCCGTATGAAAGATGAGGAATTCGATGAGGTCATCGGCGCCAACCTGAAGGGCGCGTTCAACTTCACTCGTGCCGTCAGCCGAGGGATGATGAAACGCCGCGGCGGGGCGATCGTCAACATCACATCGGTCGTCGGCCTCACGGGGAATGCAGGGCAAGCCAACTACGCCGCATCCAAGGCAGGGTTGGTCGGTCTCACGAAGAGCGTGGCCAAGGAGCTGGCGGGCCGTGGCGTGCGCTGCAACGCGGTCGCGCCGGGGTTCATCGAGACCGATATGACGGACGCTCTCGGCGATTCACAGGTCGAGAGCCTCATGAAAGGGATTCCGCTCGGCACCCTCGGCGAGGCGTCGGACGTGGCGCACGCCGTGCTGTTTCTCGTAAGCCCTCGGGCGCGCTACATTACCGGCCAGGTTCTGGCGGTCGACGGCGGGATGGTGATGTGATCTCGCGGCCAACCGCCGTTTTCATTCAGCGATTCAGCGAGCCCCATTCTCTTCCAGGGAGGAAGCACACATGAGCGAACCCACCGAGGCGCGGGTCCGGGAGATCATCATCAACGAGCTCGGTGTCGAGCCCGAGAAGGTGACTGACGACGCGTCCTTCGTCGAAGATCTCGGTGCGGATTCCCTGGACACGGTCGAGCTGGTGATGGCGTTCGAAGAGGAGTTCGGCATCGACATTCCGGACGAAGACGCCGAGCAGATGAGAACCGTCGCGGACGCGATCAAGTACCTGAAGGAGAACTCGGGGGAGTAGCCCCCTTTTCTAGTTGCTGGGTAGCAGGGAACGCGGGACGGAGCAGCGATGACGGGTAGCGGTGAACGTCCGATGCGCGTGGTGGTGACCGGCATGGGGCTCGTGTCTCCGGTCGGCGGTGACGTGCGGACCAGTTGGGACAACCTGCTTGCTGGTGTGAGCGGTGGGGGGCCCGTCACGCGGTTCCAGACGTCCGAAGACGTCTCGTGCCGGATCGCGTGCGAGGTCAAGGACTTCGATCCGCTCGACCACCTCGACACTCGCGAGGTGAAGCGCCACGATCGCGTCTCACAGTTCGCGGTGGCCGCGACGGCCGAGGCCCTCGAGTCGGCCGGACTCGACGGCCCCCCTCCAGGAGGAGACCCCGAGCGATTCGGGGTGATCTTCGGGAGTGGCATCGGAGGAATCGCCACCTTCGAGGAGCAACATCGCAAGCTCATCGAAAAGGGGCCGAAGCGTGTGAGCCCCTTCTTCATCCCGATGTTCATCCCCGACATCTCCGCGGGCCTGATCTCGATTCGCTGGGGGCTGCGGGGCCCCAACTACGCGACCGTTTCCGCGTGCGCCTCCTCGGCGCACGCCATCGGCGACGCGATGCGGCACATTCGGCACGGCGACGCGGACATCATGATCGCCGGCGGGGCCGAAGCCACGATCACGCCCATGACCTTCGCCGGCTTCTCAGCCATGAAGGCGATGTCGACCCGCAACGACGAGCCGGAACGTGCGAGCAGGCCGTTCTCGGCGGATCGGGACGGCTTCGTGATGGGCGAGGGGGCCGGGGCGCTCGTCCTCGAGTCGCTCGAGCACGCGCAGGCTCGCGGGGCGGAGATTCTCGGCGAGATCGTCGGGTATGGGCTCAGCGCCGACGCGTTCCACATCACGGCGCCACCCCCGAGCGGATACGGCGCGCAAGCAGCGATGCGAATGGCGATGAAGTATGCACACGCCTCGGCCGACGACGTCGACTACGTCAACGCCCACGGCACATCGACGATGGCCGACGCCATCGAGACCGCAGCCATCAAAGAGCTCTTGGGTGCGCGAGCGTACGACATCGTCGTCGGTTCGACGAAGTCGATGACCGGGCACCTCCTCGGGGCGGCCGGCGCTTTGGAGGCCATCGTTGCCCTCCTCGTGTGCCGCACCGGGAAGATCCCCCCCACGATCAACTTCGTCGCCTCCGACCCGGATTGCGATCTCGAATACGCGCACGGCGGGATGATCGAGCGCCCCGTGCGACTCGCGCTCACGAACTCCTTCGGGTTCGGTGGGCACAATGCCTGCCTCGCTGTGCGGGGATGGGACTGAGACTCGGGGGCCCGACCACATCGAGGCGGTTGCTCTCGTGACCGGGCTGCGGGTTGGGACCGGCTACGACTCCCATCGTTTTTCCGGTGGGCGGGAGCTCGTGTTGGGAGGGGTCGTGATTCCCGATCATCCGGGCCTGTCAGGTCACTCGGACGGCGACGCGGTCGCCCACGCCGTCATCGATGCCATCCTCGGCGCTGCCGGGGCGGGGAACGTGGGCAGTCATTTCCCTCCATCGGACGAGGCCTGGGCAGGAGCTGATTCGATCGGGCTTCTCGCCCGCGCGGCCGAGATCCTCCGGGGGCGAGACTATCACGTCGTGAACGTCGACGTCACGATCATTTGCGAGACCCCGAAGATCGCCCCGCACGTCGAGCGGATGCAGGAGCGCCTGGCGCACGCCCTGGACATCGTACCCTCGCAGGTCTCCCTCAAGGGCAAGACGAACGAACGGATGGGGTGGATCGGCGCGGGGGAAGGCCTCGCCGTGCACGCGGTCGCGTTGATCGAACAGAACGTCGACGGGCGCGCTACGGGACGAGGCGACCCGGCGGAGCTCTGACGTGGACCAGTTCATCACCTGGATGAACGGACTTCCCAATCTGGCCATTTACCTCGTCCTGTGGATCGGAGCGGCGGTGGAGAACGTCGTCCCGGCGATCCCGGCGGACTCGTTCGTGGCGCTCGGTGGCTTCCTCGCCGGCGCGGGAGATCTCGACGCGCGCTGGGTGGCGTTGGGTGCGTGGGGAGCCAACGTGTCCGGAGCCCTGATCGTGTACCGGCTCAGCCACGTGCACGGACCACCATTCTTCCGGAGCGGCCTCGGTCGGTATTTGCTGAAGCCCCACCAGATGGAGCGTATGGCGGGCTTCTACGAGCGGTGGGGGACCCCGGCGATCTTCCTCTCGCGGTTCGTTCCGGGGGTCCGCGCCATCGTGCCGGTCTTCGCCGGGGCGACGCATCAACGGTGGCCGCGGGTCGTCTTCCCCCTCGCCATCGCCTCGGCGATCTGGTACGGGGGGCTCGTCCAGATCGGGGTCGTGCTCGGCCACAACCTGGATCTCCTCGAAGCCGTACTGTCGGGGCTGAACCGATGGCTCGGCTTGATCGGCCTCGTGGTGCTCGTCGGAGCGGCCACCTGGTGGGTCCGCACACGCAGAAGCCCCCATGAGTGAAGGAGACCCTTCGTCGTCGCGCGCTTTCCGACTGGAGCCGTTCCAGGACTTCTTGATCTTCGAGCGCGGACTCTCCGACCAGACCGTGGTCGCGTACCTCCGTGACCTCGGCCGTTGGATCGCGTTCCTGCAACGGGCCGGTGTGAGCCGGCCCGATGAAGTGGACGTGGCGGTGTTACGGGCGTGGGTGTACCAGCTCAAAGACCAGCGCCTGGCCCCGTCG
>JBDHDM010000441.1:0-3487 GCA_039591515.1 Gemmatimonadota bacterium
GGCCAGGCGCTCGAGCGCCATGGAATCGACGACCACGTCCCCAACCCGGACCCCGACTTCCGGGTGCTCCGCTCGCAGGCTGTCGAGCCAGACGAGTGCACGGGCACAGTGCGGGCATCCCCGACCCACGAAGACCTCGAGGTCGACCGGTGGCACCTCCTGTGCGGAGAGCGTTGCCGTGGCGAGGCTCGACGCCAGAGCCAAGGCGAGCGCCACGATCCTGGCCAGGCGGGGCGTCGCGTCGTAGATCATGTGCGCCGGCGGGTTTGGCGAATCATCTCCCCAGATCAAGAAGAAGGCCTACGAATGGTCAACCGGATTCTCGTTTCCCTGGACGGAACGACGTTCTCCGAACAAGCCCTACCCTGGGCCGTCTCCATCGCACAACGCTCGGGCGCGTCGATCCACCTCGCAACCGTCGAGGTGCCACCTCCGATGGCGTTCCCGGACGTGAACTTCCTCCAGCCACTCAGCGACGCCGAGCTCGCCTACCTCGACACCGTCGCCGAGCGCGTGCGCGCGACTGGCGTCGCAGAGGTCTCGGTTTCCGTGCAAACCGGGAACGCACCCGAGGCACTCGAGCTCCACCGCGCGGAAATCGGCGCCGACCTGACCGTGATGGCCACACACGGCCGGGGCCCGCTGGCCCGGTCGTGGCTGGGCAGCGTCGCGGACCACTTCGTACGCTGCACGGCCGCGCCGGTCTTCATGGTGCGCCCGGAGGAGGACGCGGGAGAGGCGGACCTGACTCGACTCCCCACGATCGACAACATCGTTCTGACGCTCGACGGCTCGGCCGTGAGTGAGTCGGCGGTCCAGCCCACGATGTCCGTCGCACGCCTGTTCGATGCTTCGACCACGCTCGTGCGCCTCGTCGAGTACCCGCACCGAACCGAGTCCGTGTACTTGCCTGATGCCATCGACGCCATCGAAGAGCGCCTCGAGGAGAGCAGGCAGGCCACGCACGACGAGCTTCAGCGGGTCGCGACGCAGCTCCGCGAGGACGGTGGCGGCGAGGTCGACCTCGAGACACGCGTGGTCATCCACGCGGCCGAAGGGATCCTCACCATCGCCGCCGAGCGCAATGCGGATCTGATCGCCATGGCGTCCCACGGACGTGGGGGCGTCCGCCGGCTGGTGCTGGGCAGCGTGACGGACAAGGTGCTACGGGGTGCGACCCGGCCGGTGCTCATCGTGCGCGCCGAGACCTGACCGCAGTCACCCCGAGAGGCCTAGTTCGCGACCTCGATCGAGTCCGGGTACCGGACCGGGTATCCGATCTGGCCCGTCGAGTCGCGCGGCGCCACCCAGACGTAGTAGAAGCCAACCGGGCCCATATCGATGGTCGCGGCCGTGGCCGTCGTGACCGTGTCGCGAATGATCACACCGAAGTCGTCGCTGGTGGACCACGCGATCTGGTAGTCCAGCGCGCTCGCCACGGGTGACCATGTGAGCTCGAGTGGGGCCCCGCCCACGAGTGGTAGACTCGAGGTGACGATGACGCTGTCCACCTCGAAGGGAATCGGCTCCACGACCGGCTCCGAAAGCGTGCCGGGCAAGACGATCACCTGCTGCCTGCTCGTCCACACGAGGAAGACGTCCGTGAACCCCTCGAGGCGCAGCGCGTACTGCCCCGGCCGCAGATCGCCGAAGAGGATCGTATCCCCCGGGGCGCCCGCGATCGTCGTGTCCACGGGCTCCTCGGTGGAGGCGGTGTCCGCCGGCCCCGTCAGGTGTACCTCGACCAGCTCGGCGGGAGGCGCCGCCGATGGGCGGGACGGAGGCGCGAAGCGAATCGACAGCGACGCCTTCGAGTCATCCTCCGCGGTCTCGAACGGCGTGGCTTCGCATGCCACGGCGGCGAGGACGACGGACGCCGCGATCACAACTCGACGCACGCGCATCACGACCCCGGCAGGACGACTTGGACGCCACCCGTGGGCAGCGCCGCACTGTCACCGGAGTTGGCGGTCAGCACGGCCGAGATGAAGAGCGCAGCCACGCCTGCGCCGATGCCGACCTCGAGCCAGGGAAAGCCCGCCGATTCCTGAGTCTGCACCGGCGAAATCGACGACCGGACACGAGCAGGCTCAGCGACACCTGACGGGTCGAAGACCCCCGCCACCGGGATCGCGGAAGGCGCCGCGCCGACCGACCCGAGCGTCACGACGGCCCTCGTCCAGCTCGAAGCTCCGGCCTCATATGAGAGCAGCTCCGTCAGGCCTTCCGAGGTCTGGGCAAGGGTCGGTGAAACGGAGAGCACCGACGCTGCCGCCGCGCTCCCCACCCACACGAGCCATCGTTTCATCGACATGAGCGAGATCGCTG
Organism: Gemmatimonadota bacterium; assembly: GCA_039591515.1. Lineage (GTDB taxonomy): Bacteria > Gemmatimonadota > Gemmatimonadetes > Longimicrobiales > Gaopeijiaceae > UBA2589. The sequence goes on from JBDHDM010000441.1 coordinate 2,329, forward strand.
AATCAGGGTGTCCACCCGCGCGCCTCGACGGCGTGCGTGCGTCCGTGCGCCGGAAGTGTGGGCTCGGAAGCGAAGCGAGGCAACGTCAGGATAACGGGGCCATAACGGAGCATGCACAAATTGGCGCCTCGACGTCGAACCCCCCACCCGAAAAAGCGTCCCCGAAAACCCCATGCTCCACGTGTACGAGTGCGTCCGGGAGAGCGGCGCCCCCTGGTCACTGGGTGACCGTGTCGCCTACGCCCCATTCGACTTCCGCCAGTGTGTCGTGCTCCTCGCCACGGATGGCGCCCGCTCGTTCGGTACGGAGGTGATCCCGCTCGTTCATCGGGACGCGTTCAACGGCACGCTCGTGCATCTGTACGACCAAGTCGACGATGCGGACATCGACTCGCTGACTCGCGACGTCGAGGGGCGATAGGAGGACGGGACCGCCCGGCCAGGCGACTCCGACGCGACGGATCGGCCGCACGCGACCCCCACTCCTCAGAACATCAGTCGCACACCGCCGTTGATCGACCTCCCGTCGAGCGGTGCCCACACGTCGGTCACCCACTGACCCTCCGGGCCCTGGGCCGGCAGGACCAAGGGGTCGAACGCCGTCTGACGCGTGTCGAGAATGTTCTCGAGGTTCAGGAACAACCGGGCGCGGCCGAAGCGACGCTCGACCAGAAAGCCGAGGATCCAATGTCGTGCGGAGAGGTCGCGGTACGGGTTGTCCTCCAAGGCCTGTTCACCCGTGAAGTACACCTCGACCCCCACTCGGCCCCGGCCCTCCGCTTCGTACGCGCCTACGAGGCCCAGCGTATGCCGAGGCGTCAACGGCACCGTCCAGCGCGTGGAATCGGCGGGGGTGACGGCCTCGGTGGAGCGGGTGAAGACGTGTGTTGCAGTCAGATGGATCGGCCCGTCGTGATAGCGAGCGAGAAGCTCCGTACCCCATGTCCTCACGGGCTCGATGGCGTTGAAGAGCTCGAGGTTGCCATCGCCATCCGCCTGGACCAGGAGCGGGTCTTCGATGCGCGATCCGAACAGGGTCGCGTTGAGTTCCCACGGGCCGATGGAGCGCCCGATATCGAGCATCGCGCCGAGCACGCGCTCCGACGCGAGCTCACCGAGGGGTAAGAGGCGTCCCAGCCCGACGGCTTCCGTCTTCTCC
>JBDHDM010000442.1:0-3751 GCA_039591515.1 Gemmatimonadota bacterium
ACGGCGGGACGACGGCCGGAGAAGGCGTTGGAAGCACCGGCCTCGATCACGGTGGTCGACGTGCTCGACGTGGAGTCACGGCATGCGCTGTCCGTGCTGGATCATGTCGTGGGGGTCCCGGGCGTCGATGTGGCGGAGCAGGGCATCCAGGCCCGGCAGGTCACCACCAGGGGCTTCAACTCCATCTTCGGTCAGCGCCTGACCCTGCTGACCGACTATCGACACGCCTCGGCACCGTCCCTGCGGGTCAACCTCTCGCAGACCATCGTCCCGGTCGCTGACGATATCGAGCGCGTCGAGGTCCTTCGCGGGCCGGCGTCCGCTCTGTACGGCCCTTCGGCCGCCGACGGGGTGGTTCACATTCTCACGAAGTCCCCGTTCGAGTCCCAGGGTGCGTCCATGGAGCTTGTGGCCGGCGGACAGTCGCTCTTCCAGGGGAGCGGCCGGTACGCCACGGCTTTGGGCGAGAACTTCGCGATGAGGCTTTCGGGGCAGTACTTCCGCGGCGAGGAGTGGCCCGTGACCCCTCTGGAGTCCGAGCTGGAGGTGCGCGACCCCATCCAGGAGCGCGCCGGGGGCGAGCTCCGCGTGGACTCACGGTTCGGGGCCACCGAGGCGATCCTCAACGTCGGGCTGTTCCACGGGTTCCGGTACGTCGAGCAGACGGCGATCGGGGCCAGCCAGGTAAAGGACTGGCAGGTCGGGCACGCTCAGCTACGCGTCAGCAACGGGCGCCTCTTCGCCCAGGGGTACGTGAATTGGAACGACGCCGGCGACACGTACACCCTCCAGACGCTGTCACCCATCATCGACGATTCGCGACTCTACGTCGGGCAGGTCCAGCACGGATTCGATATCGGGAATCCAGCCTCCATCACGTACGGGGTCGACTTCCAGCGAACGGATACCCGGACCGAGGGCACGATCAGCGGACGCAACGAGGACGACGACACGATCGACGAGATCGGTGGCTACGCCCAGCTGGACGTATCGCTCACCTCCAGGCTCCGGTTCGTCGGCGCGATGCGGATCGACGATCACAGCCGCCTCACGGATCCGGTGTGGTCGCCTCAAGCCGGCCTCGTTTTTGATCCGTCGGAGGGGCACTCGATCCGTCTGACCTACAACCGGGCGTTCACACCTCCGGTACCGACCGACCTGACCATCGATCTGCTCGCCGGATCGTTCGACCCGTTGCCGTTCGACCTTCGTGCCCGGGGTGTTCCGCTGGACGGCTTCACCTGGAGCGAGAGTTGCGGGGGCTATTGTATGCAAAGCCCCTTCACGGCCCCGGGGGCCCTGCCGCTCGACGTCACACCTCTTTGGCCCGTGGTCGTGCAGATCATGGCCGCCGGAGGGGTAGACCTCTCGGCGATCCCGGCGCCCACGGCCGACGACGTCGGAACCGCACTCCGATCCCTCAACGCCGGCACGGGTGCGTTCGACGCCCACGGCGGCATCCTCGACCCCATCGACGCGCTGGTGCCCACGCTCTCGAACACCTTCGAGGCCGGCTACAAGGGGGTCATCGGAGATCGAGTCGGGATCGGGGCCGACGTCTACTACACGCGCCGCCAGGATTTCCGGGGCGAGCTGACCGTGGTAACCCCGAACGCGTTCATGGACACGGCGGATCTCGCGGGCTACCTCGGGAATTTCATGCCCGCCGACCAGGCTTTGGCGCTCGCCGCCGTGATCGGGGGGGTCAACGGGGATGCCGAGCTCACGGGCATCCCGTTGGGCACCGTGGTGCCGGACGATCCACTCGCGGGCACGGACGTCCTGATGACCTATCGCAACTTCGGGGAGATCGACCTCTGGGGCACGGACCTTTCGGTCGAGGTCGTGCTGAACGATCGGCTCACCTGGTCGGGAACGTACTCGTACATCAGCGAGAGCTTTTTCAGCGCTGCGGAAATAGGTGAGGTGCTCACCCTCAACGCGCCGCGCCACAAGGGTTTCACGAGCTTCGACTACCGGGACCGTGTCGGCGGCCTGTGGGGCTCCCTCAGAGCCCGCTTCGTCGGCGGCTTCCGGCAGGTCCAGGGTGTGTGGCAGGGTGACGTCGACTCGTTCTACACGATCGATGCCGAGGTCGGAGCCCCGATCCCCGGTGCGGACGGTCTGGCTCTTTCGGTCGCCGGGCACAACTTGACGGGTCATGAGCGCCAGGAGTTCGTCGGTGCACCGACGATCGGGCGACTCTTCCTTATCAAGGCCCAGTATCGGCGATGAAGGCCGATCGGAGGGCCGGCTAGGATGTCCGTCGATACCGACCGGATCAATCAGGCCCTCGGCGGCCGGTATCGCATCGAGTCCCAACTCGGCGAAGGCGGCATGGCGACCGTCTACCTGGCGGACGAGCCGAAACACGAGCGAAAGGTCGCTCTGAAGGTCCTTCGGTCCGAGCTAGCCGCCTCGATCGGTGGCGAGCGCTTCCTGAACGAAATCAGGATCACCGCCAACCTCCAACATCCGCACATCCTCCCGCTCTTCGACTCCGGGAGCGTCGACGGCCTCCTGTTCTACGTCATGCCCCACGTGGCGGGCGAGACGCTGAAGGACAAGCTGGTCCGCGAGAAGCGACTCGGCATCGAGGAGAGTCTTGCGATCGCGAGGTCGGTGGCTGCGGCGCTCCACTACGCGCACCAGCAGAACGTCGTTCACCGGGACATCAAGCCCGACAACGTGATGCTCACCGACGGGCTGCCCATGGTGGTCGACTTCGGCATCGCCGGAGCCATCGAAACCGCCGGTTCGGATCGGATGACCAGTGCGGGCCTCTCCATGGGGACCCGGGGCTACATGAGCCCCGAGCAGGCGGCCGGGGACCCCGTCGATGCCCGGTCCGACGTGTTTGCGCTGGGATGCCTGCTCTTCGAGATGGTCACCGGAGAACGCCCGTTCGAGGGCCGCACGGCGAGATCGGTGCTGGCCCAGGTGCTGACGCAGCCCGCGCCGTCCCCCTCGCTCAAGCGCGACGGGATCCCGGACCATGTCGACGCGGCGATCCGGCGTGCCCTGGCCAAGGACCCTTCGGATCGTTTCTCCACCGCGGCCGAAATGGCTGCGGCACTGACCGGTGGGTCGACCGCTCCCGTCCGGGTCCGCGAGGCGCTGGCCATCGCGCCCGCGAACCGAACGCCGTTCGTCGCTCGGGGCGAGGAGCGTGCCAAGCTGCTCACCGCCCTGGACGATGCCGTCCAGGGGCAGGGCTCTCTCGTCCTGATCGAAGGAGAGCCGGGGATCGGCAAGACGCGCCTCGCGGAGGAGGTGCTGCTCGAGGCTCAGCGGCGCGGGTTGCTCTGCTTCATCGGCCACGCGTACGAAGGGGAGGGCTCGGCCGCATATACACCCTTCGTCGAGACCCTCGAGTACGCGGCCCGGGCGCTGCCCGAGGACATGTTCAGGGAGGCGTTGGGCGATTCGGCTTCCGAAGTGGCGAAGTGGCGCGGATCATGCCGAAGCTGCGCCAGCTCTTTCCCGACATCCCGCCCGCCGTCGAGCTCCCGGCCGAGCAGCAACGCCGGTATCTCTTCAACAGCTATCGCGAGTTCGTCGAGCGTGGGACGCTCGTTTCACCGCTGGTCGTCCTGCTCGACGATCTGCACTGGGCGGACGAATCGTCATTGTTGCTCTTGGAGCACCTCGCGCGGCACGTGCCGACCCAGCGCGCGTTGATCATCGGTACGTACCGCGATCTGGAGTCGGAGATCTCACCGGCGCTGGCCAGAACGCTCGCGAATCTCAC
>JBDHDM010000443.1:0-3440 GCA_039591515.1 Gemmatimonadota bacterium
GGCGCCGTGACACCGATGGTCCCCTGGCCGCTGCTCGGACAGGCCACGGTCCGGCCTCGCTCCCCTTGGGCGACATCGGGGAGAAGTGCCTTTCCCAGACCGGGATGGATGCGCTCCTGAAGCTTGGTCGGCGTGTCCGCGCCGGGGCCCTCCCCCACCACGTCCCGCACGATGCCACGGCTCACGGATCGGGCCCACTCGAAGAGCTCGCGGCCCGCCAGATAGGGCGGCTGCCACCGGTGGTCCGCGCCCTCCGTTGACCGGTACGGCGGCAGTGGACCCTCTACGACCTCGGGCGTGCCATCTCGCGGTCCCTGGACGGGAGGGCGATCCCGACCGAGGTCGAAGAAGTGGGATAGCACGACGAGGATCACGGTGGCCACGAGCGCACCGAGCAAAAAGGCCACGAGCCCGGACACGGCACCCTCCGTTCAGACCGGGGCAAACGACCCAGATATCGTAGGGTGGCGACGATCCCGCGATCCATCGGGAAATCCCGGCACCTCGTGTCGGGCGATTCCCCACCCGGGAACGGCTCAGCGGCGCTGCATGCTCAGAGCTCGAGTCGATTCAGCGCGTCGACGGCATAGGCGCATGCCCGTGCGGTGAGCGCCATGTACGTGAGCGAGGGGTTCTGGTTCGCGGACGACACCATGCACGAACCGTCGACCACGAAGAGGTTGGGAAGATCGTGCGACTGGTTGAACCCGTTGAGCACAGACGTCGCAGGGTCCCGGCCCATGCGCGCGGTGCCCATCTCGTGGATCGTCTTCCCGGGTGGGTTGTCTTCGTGAAAGACCTCCACGTTTCGCACACCCGCGGCCTCGAGCATCTCGGCCGCGCTGTCCGCCATGTCGTCGAACATGGCCCGCTCGTTCTCGCCCCAACGACAGTCGATGCGGAGCGCCGGGATCCCCCAGGCGTCGACGACGTCCGGATCGAGCTCGACACGGTTGGAGACGTCCGGGAGGCACTCCCCGAAGCCGTAGAGAGACATCTGCCACGGGCCGAGGGCGGCGAGGCTGCGCTTGAAGTCGGCGCCGAGGCCCCGAAGCGCGGTACCCCGCTGCCAGCCACTCCGGGAGCCTCCGCCCTGGTAGGCGAAGCCGCGGAGGAAGTCGGGATGTGCGCTGGAGACGTTCCGAAATCGCGGCAGGTAGATGCCGTTGATGCGCCGCACCCGGTTCGCCTGATCCTCGTAACCCGCCACGTCCCCGGACGCACCGTGGCCCATGGTGTGGTCCATGAGGTAGTGGCCGAGCGTTCCGCTGGAGTTCGCCAGGCCCTCGGGGAAGTCGGAGGAGGTGGAGTTCAGCAGGATGCGGGTCGACTCGAGCGTCGAAGCCGCGAGGAAGACGACACGGGCCGAGAACTCGAGCGCCTCGCGCGTCTCCCGATCGATCACGTGCACGGACGACACGCGGCCGTCCCCGTGGGCCAGGTGGTGCACCACGCTGTTGGGCCGCAGCGTCATCCGTCCGGTGGCGCGAGCCGCGGGCAGCGTCGCGCTGAGGCTGCTGAAATACGATCCGGTGCGGCACCCACGCTCACACGGGCCACAGTAGTGGCACGCCTGGCGTCCGCCATGGTCCTGCGTCAGAACCGCGCACCGCCCGATCGTCAGCACCCTCTCGTTTCCGTATGCGCGGGCGATCCCGTCACGCACGTGCGCCTCCGCGCACGCCATCTCCATCGGCGGTAGGAAGCGGCTGTCCGGCAGCTGCGGCAGCCCGAGTGCCTCGCCGGACACGCCGATGAAGCGCTCCACGTGGTCGTACCAGGGCTCGAGATCGGCGTAGCGGATGGGCCAGTCGATCGCGACGCCCTCCCGAGCGTTCGCCTCGAAGTCCAGATCGCTCAGGCGATAGACCTGACGGCCCCACATGATGGAGCGCCCCCCGACCTGGCGCCCGCGCAGGAACAGAAACGGCGCGTCCTCGGGGGTCGTGTACGGGTTCTCGACGTCGTCGACGAAGAACGCTGAGCCGAGTTCGTCGCACGCGTAGCACTCGCGTTGGATCGCCTGTCGCTCTTCGAGCCGTTTGCGGTCGCCGAGGCCGCGGTACTTCATGTCCCACACGGGCACGTGCTCGGTGTAGTCGCGACTCGGCACGACGTCGGGGCCGGCCTCGAGGACCAACGTCTCGAGCCCGGCCTCGGTCAGTTCCTTGGCTGCCCAGCCGCCGGTGATGCCCGACCCGATGACGATGGCGTCGTAATCGTTCCTCATCGGGCCGCCCCCGGTGCGACGCACCCCCCGAACGTGCCCGGCAGGAGTCGGTAGCCGGTCTGAGCAGCGCCGGCCTCGGTCGTGAAGTAGCCGATGAGCACGAGCCGCTTGAGCGTCGGGTAGATGCCCTCAGGGGTCTCCGCATCCGAGCCCGGGTCGGGCAGTTGATCGTCGAGCTCGCGGACCAGGGTCATCTGCTGGTCCACGACACACGCCTCGAAGCCTCGACCGAAACGTTCGACGGCGACGGCATCCAGACCCGCGAGGCCCGAACGGAACTCGTCCACATCGTCGTCGTCCATCCACTCGGTGACGATCAGGTCCACGAAGGCCGGCACCCCGACGTCGGTGGCGCTGGGTGTCTCGGAGCGGGGCAGGATGATGTCGGCCACACGCCCCACGATCTCGAGCTCGCCCGGCGTCAGGGTCGCAGGCACGAAGGAGCCCGCAGTCGACGGCGCGACCCAGCGCCTCGCTTCGAGCAAGGCCGAGACCCTGTCCGGTGCCAAGACCGGGAGCGCGGTCGTCGTCGCAAGGGTGCGGATCGCGGTACGTCGATCCATCGAGCTCCTCCTTTGTGGGATCGGGGCAACCTACCTCGGTGCCGCTCGCGTGCGCACCCCCTGCTCTGTGCTAGAGGCGCACCTCCAGGAGTCGCTCGCCGCCATCCGGCTCGTGGAGTCTCAGAATGACCGTCGGTCTTTCCCCGACGGCGGCCCCGTACGCCTCCTCGTAGGCACGGACCAGCGGCTCCAGAGAGAAGCTCCGTTCCTCGCTCACCACGGCGTCACACGGGTCGTCCCCGTCGTCGTGAGACAACAGCGCGTTGATCTGCACGGGAGAGGACTCGAGCCACCCGCCCCACGCCACGAGGTCCATGCGATGCTCTCCGCACCCGCCCCCGTACGACACCTCGGCGGAGAGCACGCGTCCCGTGACCGTGACCTCACCCAGTGCATACGGATCCCGCGGCCAATCCGCCTCCGTCGTCTCGGGCGAGACGATCATCGGCACGCTGCCGTGCGCCAGTCCCCCGAGCAGTCCGAGCGGCCATTCCATCTCCGGCGGAAACAGGCTCACCGTTCCCTTCACGTGAGACGACCGCTCCCCGTTTCGGTACGTGAGCTCGGCGTAGAACTGATCACAGCACTCCGAGCCGAAGTCCGTCCCGTCCATTTCGAGCACCCCTGCCCGCTGGAGGGCCTCACCG
>JBDHDM010000444.1:0-3401 GCA_039591515.1 Gemmatimonadota bacterium
ATGATCGACGGCATCGTTTTCGGCGACAACCCGCGGGCCGGGTACTTCGAGGGGCAGCGGTTTCTGCATCCGGAGCTGGCCTTCGAGCTCACCTTCCCGGTGGGGTGGAACACCGTGAACCAGCGCGCGATCGTGGCGGCCATCGCCCCGGCTGAGGATGCCGTCGTGATGCTGAGCGTGTCGGAGGAGGGGACCGAGCCGGGCGCCGCCATCCGCACGTTCCTGAGCGAATCCGGGATTCAAGGCGGCACCGTGAGCGAAAGCGCCTCCGACGGGATCGAGGTCGCGCGCGCGGACTTCGAGGCGACGACGGACGACGGGACGCTCGCCGGTGAGGTTGCGTTCATCCGCTACGGCGAGCTCACCTACCGGATGGTCGGCTACTCCACGCCCGCACGGTGGCCGGGTTACGCCCCCGCCATCGGGGCGACGATCTCCAGCTTCCTGCGCGTCACCGATGCCTCGGTGCTCGAGGTGCAGCCACTCCGCCTCCACATGGTCACGCTCGGGGAGGCCACTTCGCTCAGCCGCTACGTCGAGAGTAATCCTCAACCCGTCGACCTCGAGACGCTGGCCCGATTGAACCGTCTCACGCCGGGTGAGGTGATCTCGGCCGGCAGCCGTATCAAGACCGTCGAGGGCACACCGGTCGGCTGAGCCCGTTGGCCCGGATCTTGTCCCTATAGAAGGGCAGAGGACGCCCGGTCTGCCGAATTGACAGAACTGGGCGCCAGAAGCACCCGAACACGGACAGGATGATGCTCACCCCTGACAAACTCACCGTCAAAGCGGCGGAATCCCTCCAAAGCGCGGCCACCGAGGCCCGCCGGCGGGGCAACCCCGAGATCCACGGCGTCCACCTCTTGCATGCCCTCCTCACGCAGGAAGAAGGCATCGTCGTCCCCGTCCTGCAGAAGCTCGAAGTGCCCGTGGCGCTGGTCCGCGCACGGGCGGTCGAGGCGCTTGATGCCATGGCGCGGGTCGACGGTGGGGCGGAGCCGAACTTCTCACGAGATCTCCGTACAGCGCTCGACTACGCGGTGGACGTGTCCGGTGAGCTCGGTGACGACTTCGTCTCGACGGAGCATCTGTTGCTGGCGCTCACCGGGGAGAAGGACGACGCCGGGCGCATTCTCCGGGACCTCGGGGCGACGTTGGCAGAGGTGCGGGAGGCGCTCGAATCGATCCGTGGCTCCCATCGAGTCACCGACGCGAATCCCGAGGAGAGCTTCCGGGCCCTCGAGCGCTTCAGCCGTGATCTCACGGCGGAGGCGCGTAAGGGCAAGCTCGATCCGGTCATCGGCCGTGACGAGGAGATCCGACGGGTCATCAAGGTCCTCGCTCGTCGCACCAAGAACAACCCGGTGCTCATCGGCGAGCCGGGCGTGGGCAAGACGGCCATCGTCGAGGGGCTGGCGCAGCGGATGGTCGAAGGGGACGTACCCACCTCGCTGGCGGACAAGAAGCTGCTCGAGCTCGACATCGGCTCGATGCTCGCCGGGGCGAAGTACCGCGGCGAGTTCGAGGAGCGCATGAAGTCGGTGCTCAAGGAGATCACCGAGGGGGACGGCCGCTACGTCGTCTTCATCGACGAGCTGCACACGATCGTTGGGGCAGGGGCGGCCGAAGGCGCGGTCGACGCCGGGAACATGCTCAAGCCCGCGCTCGCTCGAGGCGAGCTGCGTATGGTGGGTGCGACCACCCTCGACGAGTACCGGAAGCACATCGAGAAGGACCCGGCGCTGGAGCGTCGATTCCAGCCCGTGTTCGTCGCGCCTCCATCGGTCGAGGATACCGTGGCGATCCTCCGCGGGCTCAAGGAGCGATACGAGGTGCATCACGGTGTGCGGATCACCGACGACGCCGTGATCGCGGCCGCGAAGCTGTCGGACCGCTACATCGGCGGCCGCTTCCTGCCGGACAAGGCCATCGACCTCATCGACGAGGCCTCCAGCCGGCTACGGATCGAGATCGACTCTCTGCCCCAGGAGATCGACGAGGTGGAGCGGAGGATCATCCAGCTCGAGATCGAGCGCCAGGCCCTCCAGGTGGAGCAAGACGGGGCGGCCGGCGAGCGGCGGCGGGTGATCGAGGCGGAGCTCGCCGAGCTACGCGAGAAGAGCCAGGGCATGAAAGCCCACTGGCAAGCCGAGAAGGACGTCATCGAGGAGATCCAGGGCCTCAAGGCTCGGGTCGACGAGCTGCGCGTCGAGGCCGACCGCGCGACACGTAGCGCCGAGCTGAACCGGGCCGCGGAGATCAACTACGGAGAGATTCCCCAGGCGGAGGAGTCGATCGGGAGGGCCACAGACCGGCTCGCGGAGCTGCAGGCCGAGACACGATACCTCAAAGAGGAGGTCGAGCCCGACGATATCGCGGCTGTCGTCGCGGAGTGGACCGGGATTCCGGTCACGCGTCTCATGGAGTCCGAGCGCCAGCGGCTGACCCAGCTCGAGGACCATCTGGGCGACCGGGTCGTGGGGCAGGGCGAGGCGATTCGTGTGGTCTCGAACGCGGTCCGCCGAGCGCGCGCGGGCCTTCAGGACCCGAACCGGCCGGTGGGCTCGTTCATCTTCCTCGGACCTACGGGAGTGGGTAAGACGGAGACAGCCAAGGCGTTGGCCGAGTTCATCTTCGACGACGAGCGGGCACTCGTGCGGATCGACATGTCCGAGTACATGGAGAAGCACGCCGTGGCCCGCCTGATCGGGGCGCCTCCCGGCTACGTCGGGTACGACGAGGGTGGGCAGCTCACGGAGGCCGTGCGGCGCCGGCCGCACGCCGTGGTGCTCTTCGACGAGATCGAGAAGGCGCATCCGGAGGTGTTCAACGTCCTGCTCCAGATCATGGACGACGGACGTCTGACGGATGCGCAGGGGCGCACGGTGGACTTCCGCCACGTCGTCATTCTGATGACGTCGAACATCGGCAGTCAGGACATCCTCGATGCCGGACCCGAGGCCGCCTGGGACGCCGTCGACGAGCGGGTACGGGCCCAGCTGCACCACCACTTCCGCCCGGAGTTTCTCAACCGCGTCGACGACGTGGTCGTCTTCCGTCCCCTCGACGAGAAGGATCTCGGGCGCATTGTGGGGATCCAGCTCGAGCGCATCGCCGTCCTTGCCCAGGATCTGGGCATCACGCTCGACGTGTCGGAGGGTGCGAAGACCTTCCTCGCCACGGCGGGATACGACCCCGTGTTCGGGGCCCGGCCGCTCAAGCGAGCGATCCAGCGCTACCTGCAGGACCCCTTGGCGCTCCTTCTTCTCGACGAGGAGGTCGCGGAAGGAACGACGGTGCGCGTCGAAGCGGCCGAAGGCAGCGGGAATCTGGATCTGCTCGTCATCCCACCGCCCTCCCTCAGTCCGACACAGCCGATCGGGGCAGCGGAGGCATGATGA
>JBDHDM010000445.1:0-3393 GCA_039591515.1 Gemmatimonadota bacterium
ATCGAGATGGCCGGCGGTACGTCGGTCCCGAACTTCCGCGATCTGGTGGCGGCGAGCCGCAGCCTCGATGCGGCGACGACCTACACGATGGAGCGTTCGAATCTCACGGGGCTCGAGGTGCCCGAACAGCTCACGGTCGTCGTGGCGACGCCTTCGATCTTCGACGTCTTCGGAGTGCCGCCCGCCCTCGGGCGCGGGTTCAGGCCGGAAGAGGGCGTCGAGGGGGCCGGCCGCGTCGTGGTCCTCGAGCACGACTACTGGCAGACTCGGTTCCTCGGAGATCGCGACGTCCTGGGTCGGACCGTCACTCTCGACGGAGAGGCGCACACGATCGTAGGCGTCATGCCGGAGGCCTTCGACATGCTTCCCGCCAACGTCCACGCGTTTCGACCATCCGACTTCGACGACCGGTTGGAGACCCGCTCGAGCCGCGGCATGATGGCGGTCGGACGCCTCTTGGACGACGCCACGCCGGAGCAGCTCGGGGCGGAAGTGGAGGGAACGGCCGCAAGGCTCCAGGCGGAATTCCCGGAGTCCAACCGCGGTGTCGAATTCCGGGTTCAGACCCTGCGCGAGTTCTTCCCCGGGCCGACCGACACCCAGCTCCTCAAGATCTTGACCGCCGTGACTCTGTTCGGGCTTCTGATCGCCTGCGCGAACATCGCCAATCTACTGCTGAGCCGAGCCGAGGAACGCCAACGAGAGGTCTCGGTGCGGACGGCGCTCGGGGCCGGTCGGGGACGGATCCTGCGTCAGATGCTGACGGAAAGCGTCGTGATGGGCGCCACGGCGGGGGTGATCGGCAGCGTGCTGTCGATCTGGGTGGTTCGATGGCTTCAGACGGCGATGCCTGCGGAGCTCCCGGCTGCCTTGACCCCCAAGCTGGATCCGGAGGTCCTCGGAGTCACTCTGCTGGTGTCGCTCCTCGCCGGGGTCGCGTTCGGGCTCGCGCCCGCTGTTCACTCCGTGGGCGGGAGCCTGCGTGAGAGCCTCGGCGGTGCACGTGGCGGCACCGCGGGCAGGAGACGCAAGCGCATGCGCAGCGTGTTCGTCGTGGGTGAGGTGGCGGTGGCGCTGGCCCTGCTCAGCGGGGCGGGCTTTCTGATCCAGGCGTTCGACCGTCTCGCGAATGACGATCCGGGCTTCGACCCGACCGGCCTGCTGACTTTCCAGCTGGCGGTCCTCGACGATCGGTACGTCGAGGACACCGATGTCGTGGCGTACGAGCGCGAGCTCGTCGCCGCTCTCGAGCAGATCCCCGGCGTGGAAGGGGTGGCACTCATGTCCAGTCTTCCGCGGGGTCGTAGCAACCCGCAGGTGCCCTACACGATCGATGGGCGCCCCGCTCCAGAGCCGACCGAGCAGCCGACCGCTGGGCTCCAGTCGGTCAATGCCGAGTACTTCAGGACATTGGATGTGGAAGTGCTGCAGGGGCGCAGGCTGGTGGACACGGATCGGCAGGATGCGGAGCGGGTCGCCGTGGTCAGCGCGTCGTTCGCGGCAAGGGAGTTCCCGAACGAAGAACCGATCGGACGGCGGGTCACCGTGCGCGAGGAGTCGTGGGGCATCGTGGGCGTCGTGGAAAACATCAGCCAGGAGCGCATGGCGCTGGCTGGCCGGGCCGGCGAGCAGATCTATCTGCCCATCGAACAAGCGCCCATCCGGAATCCGAGCTTCGCCGTCCGGGTCGAGGGTGATCCCGGCGCCGTTGCGGCGGACGTACGTCGGGCGATCTGGTCCGTGGAAGGTGACCAACCGATCGCCGACCTCCAGACACTGGAGGCGTTCATCAACGAGTCACTCGCCGGGCCGCGATCGATCTCGGCATTCCTGATGGCCATGGGAGCGATCGCGCTGGCGCTGGCAGCGATGGGGATCTACGGGGTCATGGCGCACTCGGTCACGCAGCAACAGCGCGAGATCGGCATCCGGATGGCCTTGGGAGCGACCCGGGGCACGGTCGTCGGCATGGTCACGCGCTCGGGGCTCCTCCTCGTCGGCATCGGTCTCGCGACCGGTGTGCCGCTCGCGTACCTGATGCTCCGGAGCACGATGACCGGATTGGGCTTGTTCGAGACCGACATCCAATTCTGGGTGCCGGGAGCCCTGGCTGCCGCCCTCGTGGCCGTTGCGGTGGTCGCGACCGTCGTGCCGGCCGGCCGTGCGAGCGGAGTCGCTCCGGTTTCAGCGCTCAAGGAGTGACATACCGCGGTCGTGAGAGAGGTTGTGGGAAAAACATATTGATTTGACGAACCAAAGTATTATCTATGCCTCATGTCCGAGATTGCCGTAATCGTCTCCGCTCTCCCGCGGATCGAGGGATGGTGCCGGTCCCGCGGAGCCACCGACGCCGCCTCCGGTGCCACCGTGACGGAACGGCAGGCGGTCACGCTTCGCCAGCTGGACACCGTCGACCCGGTCATGGTGACGGAGCTCGCAGACTTCCTCGGTGTGACGGCTTCGACCATGTCCTTGAATCTCAAGCGGCTCGGAGAGGCCGGCCTCATTCGCCGGTCGCGCGATCCGGCCGACCGGCGGGTGATGAACGTGCTCCTCACGGAGGAGGGTGCGCGCATGCGTGATCGGACGAGTCGCATCGATCCGGAGCGCGTCGCTTCGTTGCTGGATCGCCTCCGCCCGGAGGAGCGTGGGAGGGTCGCAGAGGCGTTCGCACGGCTCGCCGAGGCCGCGGACGATCTGCGGGCATCGTGACCGCCGGGTACTCGGGTACGCCGCTCGGCAGAAAGCTGGGCATCCGCCCGGGAGCGCTGGTGGCGCTCATCGGGAGCCCGGACGGCCCGGCACGCGGGATCGCTCAGCTGCTGCAGTCGGAGTTGCATCCGACCACTCGTCTGAGAACGGACCTCCGCGCTCGTGGGCCCTACGACGTGATCGTGGCCTTCGTGCGGTCCGATCCCGAGCTGCGACGGCTGTTCGAGCGGGGACGTCGGAAGCTTGATACGGCGGGGGGGCTTTGGGTCTCTTGGCCAAAGCAGAGCTCACCGCTCGCGACGGAGCTGAAGGAGCGAGACGTGCGAGCGTACGGACTCTCGACGGGCATGGTGGACAACAAGGTGTGCGCGATCGACGATGACTGGTCGGGCCTTCGCTTCGTGATCCGGCTCGCCGACCGTCGTCCCTGACGATTCCGGTCGCCCCGCTTTCCGCCCAGAGCCGGCGGCGTGTCGGCGCCGCAGTCCCAACAATCGAGGTGCACGTGGGATCGAAGGTTCTGGAAGGCGGCGTCAACGCGGACGACGAGACGAGATGGGAGCGATTCCCCTTCGGAGGGAAGACCGGGTGAATACCGGACCGGCCGAGTCGATAGAGGCCTTGGTGCGAGCGGCGCAGCAAGGCGATATGGAGGCGTTCGAGGCCTTGTACCGTAAGACC
>JBDHDM010000446.1:0-3386 GCA_039591515.1 Gemmatimonadota bacterium
TCACCGACATCCAGACCCACTTCGAGGGCCAGTTCGCATGGGCCGTCGTCGACACGGAGATCCGGCTCACGACGCCCGACGGGCGAGCCATCCACAACCAAGGGCACGGGACGTACCTGTTCCGGTGGATCGACGGGGCTTGGAAGGTCGTCCACACCCAGTCGGCGAGCTCACCCGTAGGTTAGCCGCCCGAGTGCCCTGAGACTGGATCGCGCGAAGGCCGTCCGCCGGAGCCCCGGCGGACGGCCCTGGTGCTGTATTCCCTGCTCGCTCGGCGCGAAGGCGAGTGGCGCATGAAGGCCATCCACGGGTCGTCTAGACGACGCGGCTCCGGATGGGAGTCGGCTGCCGAGGTGGCGGAAGGGGCGGTGCGCCGCTTGGCCACGCCCCGACCGCTCAGCTCTAGGGGCCACTGTTACGGAGCGACCACACGAAAGCCGCGATCGCCCGAGCTTGTGCATCGGTGATCTGGCTTCCGCCTCGCGGCAACATGATCACGCCGGTCGCGGTCTCGTCGGGTCCGACGCCGCCGAGAATGCGCTCGTAGATCTCTGCGAGAGTCCCAGTCCCGTGTAGCCACTCACCGTCGGTCAAGTCCGCCCCTGCTCCCGGGACTCCGGTTCCGTTTGGGCCGTGGCAGGCGAAGCAGAGGCCCTCGGCTCGGAATAGGGCGGCCCCCTCCTCTACGAGCACCTCGTCAGCGACCTCCTGGGCCGGCGAGGGCGTCGGCGCGAGCGCGAGCAAGCAGCCGACCAGCCCCAGCGTCGGCAGGCCGAAGGTGCTGCGCCCGTGCAAGCGGCTCCCCGTCATGGTTACCTGCCGTTGCCGGGGTCCGTGTCGGACTCGTCGGATGCCGCTCGAAGCGGTCGAAGGCGCTCGTCCGGAAGGTTCAGCCATTCGGGCAGCGAGACATCGCTCCGCATGGCAGTGCCGCCGTTCGTTTCGGGCAGGTTGGTCGCCTGGAGGAAGGCGAGGACCGCAGCGGCCTGCGATCGGGTGAGATTCGCGCGGGCACGCATGTGCATCACGATGACCGTCCATTCCACGTCGCTTCGCTCGGAGCTCGCCCTCGCGACGTGACACCGGGCGCAGTTGTTCCCGTAGACCCGGGCACCCTCCGCGATCGCGGTCGGGTCCTGCCCGTACGCTGAGACAGGGAGCATGAATGACAGCACCACGGCTGCTCTCAGAATCGCCTTGTTCATTGGTCGTCCTCCTTAGAAGCCGTAGGCCCACTGAAGGGTCAAACGATCGTCCAGCCCCTCGTGGAACTCATATGCGAGCTTGATGGGCACCGACGGCTGGAGCCACCGAACCAGGCCCAAGGCGAGTTCCTGGTGTGCTTCCCGGGTCGTCGTCCCCGCGACCCTCGCGTCGGACAGCCATCCGTAGCGGGCCACCGGCTCCCATTGGTCGAAGCGATTCGAGGCCTGCACGTAGATGCCTTGTCGCTTCAGATCCCGGAACTCCGTCTCGAACTCGACTTCCTGCAGTGTGGCGACCCCCTCCCCCCGTAGCTCGAACGAGCCACGCCTCAATTCGACCGAGAGCGCACCGCCGACATAGTCCAAGTAGTCACCCTCATCGTACATGGCGTGGAAGCCGGAGACGTAGGCCTCGAATGACGGTCCGCGGACCACGCCGATGCGGCCGCCGAACATCTTATTCGTGTTGTTGTCCCCGAAGGACGTTCCGAACGCCACCGGCGGTGCGAGACCCGATCCGGCTTCGCCGGCGGGGCCGTGGTCGTCTCCGTCTCCGTGCCCGTCTCCTTCCTCCTCAGGGGCGAGCCTCGGACCCTGAGTCACGTAGCCGGAGACGTCCAGCATGAGGGACGAGCCCATCGGCTTGGCCCATCGGAGCATGAGCCCGACATCGGTCATGATCGGGAGGAGCGCGTCCTCGGCGACTCCGCCGTGGGCGTGCCCGAAGAGGATCGGTGCCGTCGGTAGCTTGTTGATCCAGGAGGGGTGCACCCGCTCGCCGAACACGCCGAAGGGGACCAGGAACTTGCCGGCGATGACCTGCACCGACTCGAAGCCCAGATAGTCGATTTGGGCGTATTCCAGCGATGTGGTGGTCTCAGCACCCGACACTCCGAACTCGAGCTCTGACTCGAAGAGGATGTCGGAACCCATCGAGTAGAGGAGCACAGGGCTCACACTCGCTGTGAAGTCGCTGGGAAAGTCTGCCGTCGGGACTGCATCGTATGTCGCCGTTCCGTACCCGGTGAGCAGGGTGCGACTTCGCGTCTGCGCACCGGCCTGAGCGCTGTACGTGGCCAGCGCGAGCACCGTGACGCAGAGGATTGCTGTGGAGCGCTTCATCGTGATCCTCCTCTAGTGGGCCTCGCCCACGTCGACGTGGAAGGCCGCGTGGTGGAGCTCTCCATGGCCGTGGCCGTCATCGAACTCGATGGTCACTTCCGTCTCGCCGTGCTCAGCGAACGTGTGCATGGCCTCGTATACGCCCATGTCGTGCTCGTCGGCGTGGTGGTCCATGGCCGACCCGGTCGCGTGGTGCTCCACGTGGATCTCGGCCATCATCCCGCCCATCGCGTGGCCGTCCATGACCTCCGAGATCCAGAACTTGACCTCCGCTTCCTCTCCCGCGTGGACCCTTCCCGGATAGGTCTCGAACTCGACTCGGTAGCCGGCCACTTCCGTGTGCACCCTCTCCACCGCCACATCCGCGCCCTCGTAGATGACGTCTCCGTGATCGGAGCCGTGACTCTGCGCGACGATCCGCATCTCGTGGTCGCCGCTCGAGTGGAAGACGACGTCCGCCGCGTAGTGCCCTTCGTGTAACGTGAGCGCTTCAGCGGTCCATTCCGTACTTCCGCCGAGTCGGTGCTCGAACGCGACGAACTCGAAGTCTGTCACGGAGATGCCGTCGTGGTCGGTGATCCCGACTTCCACCTCGACGGCCGTCAGGGTGGCGAGGTGCGTGTCGGAGAACGTCAACTCGACGTCGAACTCGTCATGCGGGTCCGGCTCGAGGATCGGGTTGGCTTCACATCCCGCCGCTATCGATAGGAAGACCATCGAGGCGGCGACTCCCAGAGATCTCATGGCTGTCCCTCCACTCCACTGGCAGGGCGAATCTCGTCCTTACGAGCTTACGGAAGAGCAATGCGTATGCCACGGACAGGGAAGTGCGTAAGTTGTTGGTTCAAAGTCACTTGCGACGTATCTCCATACGCACTGTCTCTATATGTGCGTGATATCGCGCACAGCGGGATGGGCAAACACCCTTGCCGGTGCGCCATTTGACGCACAACGTTGCTCCGAACACGGCCGGAGGTCCGCGTATTGCCTTACTCTTCGGCAGTTGGGAGCGCGGTCCGGGGCTTGCTTTGGGGCATCTTGGAGGCCGGATCATGGAGA
>JBDHDM010000447.1:0-3386 GCA_039591515.1 Gemmatimonadota bacterium
ACGAAGCGGGCACCCTGAAGGGCGGGCTCCGTGAGGGGCTGGCGTCCGCCGGAGCCGCGCCGGTAGCGCAGCGTGGCGCCGGCGAGATGGTACGAGCCCGCCTCGAAGACCCGAAGCAGGACGGGGTCCGGCGTGGGCGGCCGGACACGCCAATGCTCCACGACCGACGAGACCCTGCCTTCGAAGAGCACGGGTGCAGCCGCACAGGCGGGCTCCGGGCGTACCGCCACGAGGTCGACCGGATGCCACCGACCCTCCACGTCGAGCACCAGGACGGAGTCCTTGGCAGGGTCGATCTGGCGGCTGGAGTTCCGGCGCACGACGAGTGTCGAGTCATCCAGGGACTCGCAGAGGGTCGCCACGCCTCGAAAGGCGCGGAGGCGCACGGAATCCGGCGCGTGCAGCTCCCAGTCGGTGCCGGGACTACCCCCTGACAGCTCCGTTCGGAGCACACCTCGTGTGGCACGAGCCGCCTGAATCCCAGCAGCTCGAGCCGAAAGTCGCACGGACGCGGTGCTGAGCGCGGCATACGCGCGCAATCCCATGGAGCCCAGGATGCTCACGGCCACCAAGACGATGACCAGCTCGACGAAAGCGACCCCCGCGGAGCGCTCAGCGCCCACGAAGCCCGACCGACGAGCTCCCGACCAGCTGGATCGAGTCGCCGCTCTGCGCGAAGACCTGCACCTCGAATCGAGCCGGATCCCCGAACCAGGTGACACGAAGCCCCTCCCGTTGCGCAACGACAGAGTCGACAGCGGCGGCCATCGACAACGAATCCGCGACACCGGCCGCCACCGCGGCCGCCCTCTCCAACTGCTCCGCCCGCGTGACCGTGCGGCGGGCGAGGACCATCAGGGAGAGAGACCCGAGCACTCCGATCTGGACGACGACCAAGGCCACCAGAAGCTCGATGAGGGTGAAGCCCACGACGCGGTCGCGCGTCATCGTCGCCGAACCCTGCCGTACGCGGAAATCACGACCTCCGCCTCGACGTCACCCTTCTGCAGGCGGATCGTCGCGCTGGCGAACCGACCCAACCCGAGACCGTCGAACACGAGCTCGATCGTGGCCCTCCCGGACCCCAGGTCCACGGAAGGACCGGCGGGCGGGCCGAGCGTCAGGCTTCGGACGGTGTCCGCTCCGCTCGCGACGAACACACTCGCCGGATCCGCGCGGACGTGAACCTTCGCGCTGCCCCGCTCCACGGCCAGACGCCGGGCCGTGCTCACCATGCCGATCATGTCCTCACGTGCGACGTGGACGAGCGCCCGATCGCGATACCGGGTCAGCCCGGGCGCCGCCAGGCCGGTGAGGACGCCCAGCAGCGCGAGGACGGCAGCGAGCTCGAGGAGCGTGGCACCCGTACGCATGACACGATGTTGGTGCCCCGAGCCGGGCACCTCCATGCGCCGATGCGATCAGGTGATCCCATACTCCTGGATCTTGTACCGGAGGGCGCGGGGCGAAAGCTCGAGGAGCTCGGCCGCCTGCGTCTTGTTCCCCCCGGTCCGATCGAGCGCCAGCTGGATCAAGTGCCGCTCTAGCCGCGCTCCATGCTTCTTCACCGACAGATCGTCGCCGTCGACCCCGATCCCGGGCGTATTCGGCGCGGGTCGGCGTACCGCCTCAGGGAGATCCTCGAGCGCGACGACCTCGTCCTCGGTGAGGACCAGCCCTCGCTCCAGCACGTTCTCCAGCTCTCTGATGTTCCCGGGCCACGAGTAGTCCAGCAAGACCTCCATCGCGTCCGGCTCGATGCCGTCGACCGGAATCCCGAGCCGAGCCGAGTGACGCTCGAGGAGGTGGACCGCGAGCTGCGGGATCTCCTCCCGCCTGGCCCGGAGCGACGGGAGATGGATGGGAACCACGGCGAGTCGGTAGTAGAGGTCCTTTCGGAAATCTCCCGCCTCCACTGCCTCTTCGAGGTCCCGGTTGGTGGCGGAGATCAGCCGTACGTCGACCTCAGTCGTATGGGTCGCACCGATGCGCCGGACCTCCCCCTCCTGCAGGGCCCGTAGCAGCTTCACCTGGAGCGAGCCAGGGAGCTCGCCAACCTCGTCCAGAAACAGGGTGCCCCCGTCCGCCGCCTCGAACAGCCCGGGCTTGTCTCGGTCGGCGCCCGTGAACGCGCCCTTCACGAATCCGAAGAACTCCGATTCGAGCAGCTGCTCGGGCACCCCACCACAGTTGACCGGCACGAATGCGTCGCGGGCACGATTGGATTCCCGGTGCAGCATTCTGGCGACCAGCTCCTTACCCGTTCCGCTGGCACCCGTGATGAGCACGGCGGAATCGTAGGGCGCCACCTTCTCCACGACTTCGATCGCCTTCCGCATCGCCGGCGAGCCCACGACGATCTCGCCGAACCGCGCGTCGGCCCGAACCTCCCGCCGTAGTCGACCGACCTCCGCACGTAGCTGCTCGCGCTCCTCCGCCTTCCGGACGATGAGGAGGACGTCGTCGGCTCCGAAGGGCTTCGGGATGTAATCGTACGCCCCCTTCTTCATCGCCTCCATGGCGAGATCCAGCCCGCCGTAGGCGGTCATGACGAGGATCAGCGCCTCGCCACCCCAGCCCCGGTACTTCTCGAGAAACTCCAGGCCCCCCAGGCGCGGCATGCGGACGTCACAGAGAATGATGTCAGGAGACTGCTCTTTTGCGATCGCCAGGCCCTGCTCGCCATCCTCCGCCTGCACGACGTCGTATCCAGCATCGCCCAGGATCAGGGTCAGTGACTTTCTCAGTCCTGCGTCGTCGTCGATGATCAGGATCTTCACGCGGTCTCCGTCGTGCGGTCTTCCGTGGCGTCGGACACTTCGTTCGTTGCGGGGAGGCGGACGACGAATCGTGCACCCCCCGTGCTGCTCGCTGTGGCCTCGATCGTCCCTCCCATCCCTTCGACGAGGCGAGCGCAGATCGAGAGACCGAGTCCGGTCCCCTCTCCCGGTTCCTTCGTCGTGTAGAACGGGTCGAAGAGCTGATCGGCACCCTCGGGCGGGAGCCCGGGCCCGTTGTCGGAGACCGAGATCACGACGGCCTCTTCCGAGGTCTCCACGGAGCCCGGCCCCATCCGATCCAACTCCTCTCTTCTCCGATGAAGGTAGTTCACTTCGGGTGGATCGTCTCCTCTGCGAGCGAGCAGTCGTCCTCCGGGCGCGTCCTGGCGCCGGAGACAAACCTCGACGTGTGGGTCACGGGTGTCCTCGACGGCGTGGATCGCGTTCAGCAGGAGGTTCACGAGCACCTGCTCGAGTCGCTGGGGGGCCTCGATCAACTGCTCCGAACCCTCTCCGATCTCCCAGGTCGCGCGAACCGCGCTCAGCTTCCCTTGCTGCTCGAGGAGGCTACGAACGCGCTCGACGATCTCTCCGGCGGTGCTCACG
>JBDHDM010000448.1:0-3366 GCA_039591515.1 Gemmatimonadota bacterium
ACCCACGGCGATGTAGCAGTTGCCGATGAAGCGATGCCGCAGCGAGGGATCGATGCGGTAGCGCCAAGCCGACACCGCCGCGCCTCCGATCAGGAAGAAGGCCGCGTAGAGGTTGACGAACGGACTGAAGAGACGGGCCCGCTGCCACGCCAGGACTCGGCCTGTGAGTCTGTGGGGTTCCACCAGTGACCTGTCGATCGGCGACAGGATCACGACGCATGCCGCCACGAGCACGACCGCACCCACGACCGACGCCATCACCGTCGCTTTTCGGCGCTCGAACATGAGGTACACCGTGCCCTGTGCCAGCGGCCAACCGCCCAGGAGAGCGCCCGAGATGTACCAGCTCCGGAACACCATCTCGTTCCACCCGAAGAGCGTCGTGAACGCTTCGGTGAACGTCCCCACGCCGTACAGCGCGATGCCCATCGCCCACCAGAAGAGGTGTGGGGCCGGCTTGCGAACGAGCCAGCGCCGAAGGACGATCGGCGCGAAGCTCGCCGCGAGCAGCGTCGTGAGGATCGGGATGTAGTGGACGGGCGTCGGCATCGACGGCGCTCGGCTGAAAGCGAACGAGAACCTCCAAGGCTAGGAGGAGCCGACTCGCGCGGCCATTCGGGGTTCTACGCCCCGCGGCTGGGGGATCTCCCCCAACTCACGCGCCGCCGTCCAGCCCGTGCTCCACGACGAAGCGCGTCAATCCCGCCACGGTGTGGATCCGGAGCTTGCTCATGACACGCTCCCGGTGTGTCTCGACCGTTCGGGGGGAGATCTCGAGTCTCTCGCCGATCTCCCGGTTGGTGAGGCCGTTCGCTACGAGTAGGAGGACCTCCCGCTCCCTCCTGGTCAACGCCTCCAGGCGGGTGCGGAGCTGCTCCTCTTCGATCTCCCGCCGGAGGCCGACGCTGAGCTGCTGTGTCACCCGCGCGGCGAAGTACTCGCGACCCTCGTGCACGGCACGTACCGCGTCGCGAAGCTCGGACGGAGCCACGTCCTTGAGCACGTAGCCGTCGGCCCCCGCCCGCACCGCCTGGAGCACATACTCCGGGTCGTCGTGCATGGACAAGATGAGGACGCGGGTCGCAGCCCCTTCGTCGCGCAGCTCGCCAGCGACCTCCAGCCCCGAGCGTCCCGGCATGTTCACGTCCAGCACGACGACGTCGGGATCGAGCTCCCGCACCAGTGCGAGCGCCTCCTCGCCGTCGCCCGCCTCACCCACGACCCGCAGGCCCTCGACGTCCTCGAGGACGCCTCGGATCCCCTGGCGCACGACGGTGTGGTCGTCCGCGATCACCACACGGAGCTCGGCTGGATTCATGGTGCCTCCACCTGAGTCAATCGCATCTTCTCCGCTCCAGGAACGGAGACGCGTACGCGGGCACCCCCGTGTTCATCGCTTCCGATCTCGAAGTGACCCCCGAGGGCCCCCACCCGTTCCCGAATCCCCGCGAGCCCGCCCCGCTCTCGCAGCCGTGAGGCCGCGTCGTCCGGGAATCCGGGCCCATCGTCGGTCACGGTCAGGACGACAGCGCCGTCGTGAGCCATCAAGCTCACGTGTACGCGGCTCGCGGACGCGTGACGCACGGCGTTGGAGAGCGCTTCCTGGAGCGCGCGGTACAGGGCGCCCTCCGCCTCGGCGGCGAGGCCGGGGAGCGCGGCCGCGGTGTCGAACGTGACCTCCAGCGCGCCAGACCCCTGGAAGTCCCTGGCGAGTGCCCGCAGGGCCGGAAGGAGTCCGAGGTCGTCGAGGGCAACGGGGCGGAGATCCCGCGTCACACTACGAATGCTCTTGATGCCTTCCCCGAGCAGCGTCCTCGCCCGACCGACGGCCGGAGCGATCTGGTCGTCACTGCGCTCCGCGATGACCCCGAGCTGCATGTTGAGCGCAGCGAGCACCTGCGCCGTCTCGTCGTGAAGCTCGCGCCAGAGTCGATTCCGTGCTTCCTCGTGCTGGTGCACCATCCGGGCCTGCAGGCGCTCGAGCTCATCCGTCCGAGCGTGGAGATCTCGCGTGAGATCCTCGTTGGCGAGCGCCGCCCCAACCTGCTGGCCGAAGGCCAGGAGGAAGCGGTTGTCGAGCACGGTGAACGGGTCCCGGGCCTCGCCGACGACCACGAGGGCACCGACGACACCCTCGTCGCCCAGCACGGGCAGCGCCGCCGTATATGCGTACTGATCCTCGTAGCGGGCCCTTCCCCCGCTCCCGCCGGGAGAGCCGAGATCGCGCGAAACGTGCGGCACACCCTCCTGTCGGACCCGCTCGGCGCCACGCCTGGCTGCCTCCGGAGCACCTTCGAACGGCCAGAGCGCCGCCACACCGGCCCCCTGGAGAAAGTGACCGCCCGACGGGGTCGCGATCCAAAGCGCGGAGCCGTGCACCCCCCTAAGAGAGAGCGCACGACGCAGCATGCGCTCCGCCATGGGCTCGTCTCCCCGGACCCCTCCCTGCAGCTCCCCCGACAGGGCCGTGAGGCTGTTGAGCCCCTGGTCCAGGTCCTCGAGCACCAGCAGCAGGATGCCCAGCCCGACCGCGATCTCGAAGATGATGTCCAGGTAGTAGCCCCACGGATTCCACGCCCCCTGAGCCCTGAGGATCGGGTAGTCGAGGTGATGGAGGGCCCACAGGAAGAGGACGATCCCCAGGAAGCGGCCCGCGGGTGACCGCACGAGGCGGTCGTACCGAAGGAACGCCCACCCGGCGGCGGCCGTGGTGAGACTCAGGAAGACCACCATTGGGCCGGCGGCCCACAGGAAGCTCTCGAGCACGTAGATCGCGACGAACGACCACACGACCGGGAAGAGGACGAGCAGCCCGTAGCTCCCCTTCCATTCCGCTCGCTGCGCGAAGACGAGCGCCGCCCAAAGCAGCGCCGCAGCGGTCCACCACGTAACCACCTGGTGCCAGAAGAGCCAGACGCTCGCACCCGTGATGAGAAACGTGATGATCGCGACCAGTCGTAGCGCGTACACGGCCCACGCGAAGGCCCACAGCCCGAAGTACCGACGCCGGTAGCGTCGGTTGAGAATGGAGCACAGCGTGACCAGCCCCAGCGTAACCACGAGCTGGAGGTAAGCGGCGGCGAGCTCGGCCGAAGCGGCGGGCAGGACGGAAGGCTCCATGGATCGCCAAGATCCCGCTGCGGCCGCGAAGCGGCAACGGCTTGCCACGGACGACGGCGTCCGTGATCATGCTCTGCCCCCCCGCCCCGGACGGTGCGCCTTGCTCCGTTCGGGCCGCATTTTTTCGGCCCTCCGCGATGGCCTCGACGCCCACCACCGCGCCCTTCAAGAGCCCCATGACCCGATCGTTCGGACCCCGCCGTGCCTCCTGGATCGAGATCGACCGAGCCGACGAGGGCATCGCCT
>JBDHDM010000449.1:0-3345 GCA_039591515.1 Gemmatimonadota bacterium
GGAGCCGGTATCCCGCGACGAACTCGTCCCCGAACAGGCCCAGGGCCCAACGTCCGAAGAGCCAAAAGCCCACGAACGCCCCCAACGAAGCCAGGAAGGTCAGGCGCGTCGCGCGCTCCGCGAGCGCCTGCAAGCCGGCCCGGTCGTTCACGGCCGCGGCCTTTGCGACCTGGGGGATCGTGAAGGCGTCCACCGCGAACATCACAAAGGAGATGAGGGCAGCGATCCGGTATCCGATCGTAAAGACCGCGATCTCCTCGGGGGCCAGGTAGACACCGGCCACGATAATGCTCAGCTCCGGCAGGTAGTCCCGAAACAGCGAGATGATCAGAAGCGCGACGGCGGTGTTCGTCCAAGCCCTGGTTTCCCACCGAGGGGTCACGCCGGAGACCCTGCGGCTCAGCGGACCGCCGATGGCCGCGACGAGGACCGCAAGGGCGACGAACATGCTGCCGAGTTGAAGGAGCATCACGCCGGCAGGGCCGATCTCGCCTCCGAATGCCCAAATCGCGCACACGGCGGTCAGGAAGAGGGCCGGACGGAGGACGATGCTCGGAAGGAACGCCGCCCGGAACCACGAGAACGAGAGAGCGATACCCTCGAGGTATCCCGTGCCGGCCATGAAGGGGACCGCGGCGAACGCGATCACGAGCGGCCACGGCCCGTACCCGGCGTCTCCGATCGTGAAGAACGAGGTCGTTACCCCGACGAGGCAGGCCCCGAAGCTGACGAGCAGGACCGTGCGGCCGCTGAAGCCCACGAAGCCCCGGATCGTTGCCTGGTCGTCGAGGGCCAGCCCCTTCCCGATGAATCGGGGCGCCGCGCTGTTGAAGCCGAGTCCGGACAGACGCGCGACGAGGATGCACCACGAGTACGCGAGCAGATAGCTGCCCAGGTTCTCCGCCCCCATCCAACGCGCCAGCACCCACTGCGTGGCCAATGCAAGCACGGCGCCTCCGACACGGCACGCGAAGATGAAACCGGAGCCCCGGATCAGCTGAACCAGGCTGCGGTCGAGGACCGGGTCCAGGAACCCTCTCATCCGGGGCGCGGGACGCGGCCCGGACCGCACGTCGGATTCGACCGAGCGCTCTGCCTGCTCAGTGCCCAGCGAGGCCCGCTGCCTTGCGGCGAGTCTGGACGCCGCTCCGAAGCTCGGGGAACCGATGGCTCATGGCCGAGAGCACTCGAGCGCTGGACTCGCCGTCCCAGTGGCGGTTCATGCGGAGCCGAGTCGTCCGCCAGCGGGCCTCGACATCGGGATCGGTGGGCGCCTCGTCGAGCACGTCGGTCAGCGCTCGCGTGAGCGAGTCGGCCGTGCAGCAGGCCGGCCCCACCGCGATCTCCATCGGATCGAAGACGAGCGAGCGGCTGCTCGTCCTGTACTCATCGAGATCCGGCATGAAGTGCACGATCGGCCGATCCAGCATCATGAAGTCGAAGATGATGGACGAGTAGTCGCTGATCAGCGCGCCCGTGGCGGTCAGGAGGGAGTAGATGTCGATGCCCTGCGGCAGCTCGTGCACGTGCGTCCCGTCCCCATCGAACGTGCCCCGGTCGTCGGGGTGGAGCTTCAGGAAGAACGATGCGTTGCGTTCCACCATCAGGTGATCGACGGCCGCCCAGTCGACGTCGAGAAAGGGCTTGCCGCTGTCCCGGTACGTCGGCAGGTAGAAGAAGACGAAGCGCCCGGACTCGACGGCCTCCCGAAACGGTTGAGGCCATTCAGCGCGTGCATCCTTCAGCGAGTTGCCGTTGGTGAAGAGGACGTCGTTTCGCGGATACCCGGTGATCGCAACCACGTCGTCGCCGACGGCGAAGGCCCTACGGGTGATCTCGGCCGTCTCGGGTGCGGTTGCGATGATCAGGTCGGGACGATCCACGTGCCAGGGCATCATCATCGACAGCACGAGGCGTTCGGGCGCTGATCCGTGGAAGAGCCGGTAGTATCTGCTGCGTGGGTTGTCGATGTCCCGCTCGACGCTCTTGAGGGGGACGCCGCTCCACAGGTTCACCTTCCGGGCGGACCGCGACGTCCAGAAGTTGACATCCTTGGCGAAGTTGTCGAACAGGTAGACCCCGGCCCGAAGACACGCCGCGAGTCCCGCCAACGACCAGATGTGGTGCGCTTCGTACCCCTGGTCGCGTAACTTGCGTATGATCGCGCCGTCTCGTGAGATCCAGACGAGGCGGTTCGACGACGACACCTCCCGTTGGCAATACAGGAAGAACGATGCTGCGTTGTCCGCAAACCGGTACCCACCCCAGGACCCGAACACCCACAGGTCGGGGCGACGTGGAACGAAGCCGGACAGGAAGTACAGCAAGAAGAGTGGCGGCCTGGCCAGGGTCGCGCCGAAATAGGAGAGATATCGAGTCACAGCGGTCGCGGGGGGAGAGCGTCACTCGGGTCCACGGAATCGCCCGGTTGACCTGTCATTCAAAAACTTCACTCCCGTGGAGCCGAAGCGCCAAGCTTTTCGAAACGCGCGGGGGCGAGCGATCGTTCCTACGGGCCCACGGTCATGACGGGTGGCGGCTCCCGTGAGCCCGACCCTTCGTGTGGTACACGTGCTCCGAGGGGCTCAGGGCGGTTCGTTTCGGCACCTCTGCGACCTGGCGAAGGCGCAGGCCGACAGTGGTGCGCACGTCGGAATCGTGAGCAGCACGGGTGTCGGCGGGGCGGCCACGGATGCCGCCTTCGAGGCCCTCGGCCCGCACTGTGTCCTCGGCGTGCACCGCATCCCGATCAAACGTACGCCCGGTTGGTCGGACGTGCTCGCGGTTCGGGCGATCGAAGGTGTGCTCC
Source organism: Gemmatimonadota bacterium (assembly GCA_039591515.1). GTDB lineage: Bacteria > Gemmatimonadota > Gemmatimonadetes > Longimicrobiales > Gaopeijiaceae > UBA2589. The sequence goes on from JBDHDM010000449.1 coordinate 2,810, forward strand.
GCGAGGCGCGCCCGGACATCGTGCATGGACACGGGGCGAAAGGCGCCGCATACGCCCGCCTCGCTGCGCCACGCGTCGGCGCGAAGGCGGTATACACGCCACACGGCGGCTCGCTCCACTACTCGTGGAGCTCGGCCTCGGGTGCCGTCGTTCTCGGGCTCGAGCGGGCGCTCAAGCGGCGAACCCACGGCATGATCTTCGCGAGTGATTACGCGCGCCGTGCATACGAACGTAAGCTCGGTGCGCCCCCGAGCCCGTGTAGCGTGATCCACAACGGGCTGCACGACGAAGAGTTCGAACCCGTGCCCACAGGGGAAGCGGAGTACGACTTCGTCTTCGTGGGTGAGCTGCGTCTGCTGAAGGGCATCGAGGTGCTCGTCGACGCCGTTGTGGAGCTGCAGGAGGAGCGGCAAGTCTCGGTGCTGATGGTCGGCGCCGGTCCCGACGAAGCGCGACTCCGCGAGCGGATCGGAGAGCTGGGTCTCACGCGATCGATCACGCTGTCGCCTCCCATCCAGCCGGCCCGCGACGCCTTC
>JBDHDM010000450.1:0-3337 GCA_039591515.1 Gemmatimonadota bacterium
GGAACGGAACGAAGCGCAGCGCGGGCGGTGGCAGTCTCATCTACGCGGGGATCCACGAGCTCGACCAGCTGTGTCGCCTGTTCGACGTTGACGCACGCGTCGGAAGCCTCCACAACCTCAGTCACGACATCGAGGTCGAGGACACCGCGTGTGTCGCGTTCGTCGACGAGACGCGGAGCTACGTCCACAACCTGTTCGTCTCGACCTCGCGCTTCGGGCACCGCGATTCCGTCGGTCACGTGTTCCGCTTCGAGCAGGCGACCATTCTCTGCGGGCCGACGACCTGGACCGAGGTCAGGTCGGACGCCGCCTCGCAGGCGTCGACGGGGCTCCTGGGCCGGCTGTTGCGTGCGGCCACCGACCGCGGTCGTCGCCCCCGTCCGAGCCGGGGCCGCTACGACGACGTCCTCGGGGAGCTCCTCGCCGGTCTCGCCGGAGAACCCGTCGAGAGCCGCTGCAGCATCGAGCAGTGCGCTACGGTACATCGAGTGATCTTCGATCTCTACGAAGAGGCGGAAGGACATGCTTAAACCAGTTGCGAAGTGGTTGTCCCGCGACAGGGCGACACCCGCGCGAGACGCCGGTGAGGCCATCGATCAGGGAATCACCGAGCTCCCTTACTATCCCACGCACATCTGGATCGAGCCGACCAACTGCTGCAACTTCCGCTGCGTCGGCTGCCCGCTCTCCTACGGCCACAACAAGAACTACGGTTACGGTTACATGGACATGGACGTCTACCAGAAGGTGATCGATGAGGCGTCCACCTTCATGGAGGGGGAGTGGATCTCACTGCACTTCCTCGGCGAGAGCCTCGTCCACCCGAAGTTGCCCGAGATGGTGCGCTACGCGACCGACCGGGGGCTGCGCGTCGGTTTCAACACCAACGGCTCTTACATGACGGAGGAGAAGTTCCTCAGTCTGCTGGACTCGGGCGTGGGGAAGATCGTCGTGAGCCTGAACGAGCTCGAGGCGGAGGCCTACGAGGCGAATCAGGTCGGCGGCGACTTCGAGCAGATCTGCGGGGCCATCCGGATGATGGACCGGGTGAGAGTCGAGGTCGGGGCGCGCGTCGACCTGCGTATCAACACGCTGGTTCGCTCGGACGAGGAGGCAAAGGGGAAGCGGGGGCGGTTGGAGGAGATGTTCGGCACGGGCTGGAAGCTCATGTTCCACCGCTACCACGAGTGGGGCGGCAGCGTGCCGTTCCGGCACGGGGCCGAGGACGTGACCAAGGCCTGTACGTTCGCCTACTCGGCGCTCGTCGTCATGTGGAACGGACAGGTGCTGCCGTGCACGAGAGACGGTGAGCGTAGCCTGACCATCGGCGATACGAGGACGGAGTCACTCCTCGGGATATGGAACGGGACGAGGGCGCAGGAGCTTCGCCGCAAGCATCTGGAACTGGATGCCGGCGCGTTGCCCGAGTCGTGCAAGAACTGCTCGATGATCCGCCCTGACAGTGTGTCCTGGGTAGCCGGCGAGTAGCGGCGAGTGCCGCCGCGGCGTCTCCTCGTCCCGACGACGTCGTCGACCTCGAACCCGACGGCCCCCGCTGGTGCGCGGTTCAAGGTCGCGCAGGTCCACTGGGGGAGCCAGTACCTCCTCGGTGGCGTCGAGCGTGTGGCGCAGGACATGGCGCGGGTGCTGACGGCCCTGGGAGCGGAGGTCACGACGATCGGAATCGCCCATCCGAGCCTCGCCGATTTCCGACGGCCGGTCGCGGGCACGCCGAGGTTCCTGCCCTGGTGGCGAATTCATCAGGAGCGCAACAAGGCGGTCAAGGAGCGTCTCTTCGCGTGCGCCGCGGTGCCGCTCGCGTTGTCGTCGACCACGGTGATCGCGCACGGGATCCAGGCTCTGCCGATCGCACGATTTCGGCCGACCGTGATGATCGACCATGGACCGTTCCGACCATACCGGGCAGGCTACGAGGAGGTGCGCGAGCAGGCCATGGCGAAGGCGAAGGCGGTCGTCGTCGCCACCCGCGCGGGGCGAGAGGCATTGACCCGACGCTTTCCGGCGTTCGCGGAGAAGATCCGAACGATCCCATTCAGTACCCCGGCACGACCCGACACCGGCGCAGGAGGCAGCGCGACCCATCGCGTTCTCAGCGTCGGACGTCTCAACGAGGCGCGCAAGGGAATGGTCGAACTACTAGGGGTGTTTCGCCGGGTCGTTGACGCGATTGCCGATGCGCAACTGACCCTGGCCGGCGCCGGAGATCCGACCGCTTTGAATGCTCGGGCGGCGGAGCTCGGAATCGGTGAGAAAGTTCGGGTCGTCTCCCAGGACGTCGTCGAGAACTGGGATGGGGAGCTCGACCGGCTGTACGGCGAAGCCGACATCTTCGCGCTGCACACGGCCTACGAGACCTTCGGAGTGGTCTTCCTGGAGGCCATGGCCTATGGCTTGCCAATCGTGTCGACCAGGCCGGCGGACTTGCCCGCGGGCGACGTGATCGAGGAGGTCGTCGTGGAAAGTCGCGCCGGGATCGCGACGGAGCTGGGCGATGCGCAGGCGATGGCAGACGCCCTGATCGCCCTGATGCGTGACCACGACCTCCGCGCGGAGCTGAGTCGCCGCGGGCGAGCCTCGGTCGGCGCGCAGTACTCAGAGCTGACCGTCGGCCGGCAGTACCTCGAGCTCCTCACGAGCATCGGGTCACGGGGAGTGTGAGCGTGAGTGGAAGCGAACACGGGATCCAGCACTCGGGAATCGAGATGACGAGCGACGACAGCCCGCGGATCACCATCGCGATTCCGACGTACAACCGCTGCGCGAACGTGATGGACTGCGTTCGGAGCATCCAGCGGCAGAGGTTGGCAGCCTTCGAGTGCTTCGTCGTGGACAACGGACCGTCGAATGACGGAACGGGTCAGGCGCTCGCCGAGCTCTGCGCGGAGGATGGAAGGTTCCGGCACCTGCCTATTGGACCTGATGGCTGCGTGGTCGCGCGGAATGTGGGGTTTACCTCGGGGACGGCACCGATCCTCCTCACGCTCGACGACGACGTCGAGCTGACGGATCCGGAAACGCTCGATGACGTTCTCGAGCAGTTCGACTCGGACCCCACGCTCGGCGTCATGGGACTCAGCGAGTACTACGCCGGGGGACGGGGTAAGGGCTCGGCCGTCGCCCGTGCGGCGCCGCTCGGGTGGTCCTCGACCTGGCGGGACACGGGCCTCTACGAACCCGGGAAGATCAACCGCTGGGGCTTCATCGGGACGAAGCTCCATCACCTTTCCTTCGGACGCCTCCACGACGTCGATCATGTCAGGAGTGCGGCGATGGCGATCAGGCGCACGGCGTTCGACCATGTCGGTCGCTTCTTCGA
>JBDHDM010000451.1:0-3334 GCA_039591515.1 Gemmatimonadota bacterium
CTGGGCACCGTATGCATCCTGGGCTCGGCCTGTGGGCCCGTGAGCCCCACGCCTTCGGAAGACGCAAGTGTCGGCTCGCCGAACCCGTCGGGGCTGCTGACCTGGTCGGAGCAGATGACCGTTCGGGATACGTGGCTCGCCATACGACACGAGATGCTCCTTCCCATGATGCGACGACACGGGATCGAGATGTGGATCGTGGTGAACGAGGAGTTCCACGACGACCCGCTGACGGAGTACGTCGCGCCGGCCCGCCCGTACACGGGTCGCCGCGACATCTTCGTCTTCGTCGACGCCGGCGAGGGGGGCCTCCGCAAGGTTGCCGCGACGGGCTACTGGGAAGAGAACGTCGCCCGCTTCTTCGAGTCTCCGATCGACCCTCAGCCGGCACACGACGTGCTCCGGGGGCTCTACGAGGAGCACCGACCCCAGTCGATCGGACTCGGCATCGGAGGGCGCCGGGGCATGACGCGCTCACTCACCCACGACTCCTATCGGTACCTGGCCGAGGCGATGGGCACCGAGGCAGAGGCCCGCTTCGTGTCCGCAGAGCCGCTCATCGAGGAGTACCTCGCGACCCGCATCCCCGAGGAGCGGGATCACTACACACAGCTGGTGGCACTCACCGAAGACATCACCCGCCGCGCGCTCTCGGACGAGGTCGTCGAGCCGGGGGTGACGACCGTCGGCGACGTCCGGCGATTCATGTACGACGCCCTCTGGGCTGCCGGCGTACGCACCTGGTTCCAGCCGGACCTCCGCGTGCAGCGGCGCGGCATGGAGAGGGTCGGCTCACGTGGCTTCCTCGCCGTGGCTCCCGAGTCGACGGTGATCGAGCACGGCGACCTCGTGCACATCGACTTCGGGATCTCGTACATGGGCCTCGACAGCGACTGGCAGAAGATGGCGTACGTGCTTCGGCCCGCGGAGACCGATGCACCCGGGGGGCTGAAGGAGGCCTTGCAGAACACGATGGCGCTCCAGGATGTCCTCACGCTGCGCGCGTCACGCCCCGGGCGCACCGTAGGCGAGGTGTACGCCGCGACGATGAGCGAGATGGAGGAGCGCGGCATCACCGCGCAGGTCTATTCCCATCCACTGGGGCACCACGGACACGGTCTCGGGCCGAGCATCGACTTCCGGAGCGCCGGGAACGAAACATCGTCGCAGCAGGTCCTGGTCGAGGGCTCGTACATCTCGATCGAGCTCAACACGCGCACCCCTGTGGCGGAGTGGGACGGACAGGAGGTGTTCATCATGCAGGAGGACCCGGCCTACCTCACGGGCGACGGATGGCGGTTCTTCCGACCCCGGCAGGACCAGCTGTATCTGATCGGCTAGAGCTCGACGGATCGACTGAAGTGGATCCCGACCCGAGCCGGCCATGACCCATCGGAGCACGGCCAACGTCACCGTCGTCGGCGGCGGCATCGTCGGCCTCGCCACTGCTCACGCCCTCCTCGAGCACCGCGTCGACGGCGTCCGCGTCCTGGAGAAGGAGCAGGCGGTCGGCCAGCACCAGAGCACACACAACAGCGGCGTGCTGCACGCGGGCCTGCCCTATCGACCCGGGTCCGAGAAGGCGAGGCTGGCACGCGTCGGCATCCGTCGAATGACCGAGTTCTGCCGGCATCACGGCATCGAGCACGACATCTGCGGCAAGCTCGTCGTCGCGTCTCGCCCGGAGGAGCTGCCGCGCCTCGATGTCATCCTTGAGCGTGGCCGTCAGAACGGTCTCGAAGGGCTCCGAAAGCTGTCGCCCGACGAGGCGCGGGAGATCGAGCCTCACGTCGCGTGCGCAGCGGCCGTACACGTCCCCGAGGAGGGGATCGTCGATTACGGAGCCGTCTGCCGGACGCTGGCGGGCGAGATCGTGGGTGCGCACGGCGAGATCGTATGCGGTGCGGAGGTACGCTCGCTACACCGGGAAGGCCGAAGCTGGAGGGTCGTGACGACGGCCGGCGACATGCAGAGCCGGGTGATCGTCAACTGCGCGGGTCTCCACGCCGACCGCGTCGCCCGGCTGGCCGGCCACCGCTCGCCCGCGCGCATTGTGCCCTTTCGGGGCGAGTACCACAGGCTGCGGAGCGAGAGGGAGTCTCTGGTCCGCCATCTCATCTATCCGCTCCCGGAGCCCGGGTTTCCCTTTCTCGGCGTCCACTTCACGAGACGGGTCGGTGGGGGTGTCGACGCGGGGCCGAACGCGGTGCTGGCGTTCGCTCGAGAGGGCTACGACCGAACGACCGTGAACGTCCGCGACATGCTCGAAGCCGGATCGTTCCTCGGCCTCTGGCGCTTCGCAGGTCGACACCACCGCATGATCGCCCGGGAGCTGGCCCAATCCTTCGACCGGCGGAGATTCGTCTCCGCGCTCAGCCGGCTCGTGCCCGAGGTCGGCCCGGACGATCTCGTACCCGGCGGCACGGGAGTTCGAGCCCAGGCGGTCCTGCCAACCGGCGAGTTCGTGCACGACTTCCTTTGGGCCGAGAGTACGGGAATCGTTCACGCGATCAACGCACCGAGCCCTGCCGCGACCGCATCCCTCGCCATTGGCGAGGAGATCGCTCGGCGGGCGATGAGGCAGCTGACACGACCTCACGCGTAGCAGCGCCACGGCGCAGAGGCGCTGCGAATCCCGGCCATGCCCGACTACCTTCTCCGCGACCAACCGTGGCCGCCCCCCTTGCTGGGCCGCTGACGGCACCTCCGGATGATCCAACGATGCGCCTCACGCCCAGCCCGGCGCCCGCCGGCCGACTCCTCCTCCTCGTCGTCGCATGCGCCGGGCTCGGGTCGGAGCCCACCGCTGGGCAGGAGATCCCGCGGGACGATTACCTGCGGATGCTCCCCCTCAGCCTTCCGAGGCTGGGGCTGCAGACAGAGGCCTCTGTCGCGCTCGACCTGTTCGGAGATCCGACCGACCCTGATTACCGTGACGTCGACCCGGTCGACGGCATCGACGATCGACGCTCCGAAGTGCTCACGGCCCTGGCCGTGCGGTTCGCCCCCTACCTGGTACAGAACACGACGAACGTCCCACTCAACTTCGACGCGTTCATCGAGAATCGTGATGATTTCCCGCTCTTCGTCGACACGTGGAACACCGCCGGCGAGGAGCCCGAGCTCCTGCGCTCGAGCGGAGTGAACTTCTCGGTCCTCGGCCGCGAGACCTGCGCCGGCGACCTCCGCGGCCAGGCGTTCCAACGGTTCCCCGATCCCGGGCCCGACGCGGCGGTCGAAGACTGTAAGCTCCTCGAGCTCATGGATCGGTACACGCCGGGGGCAGGCGTCGTCGAGAGCCGGGACGACGCGCTCATCCGGACGAGCCCGAGCG
>JBDHDM010000452.1:0-3333 GCA_039591515.1 Gemmatimonadota bacterium
AGCGATCGTGGCGCAGGCCGATGTCGTACGTCTCCCACCACGTATCGTAGCTCGGGTGCTCGAGCATCCACCAATAGCCCGGAGCGAGCTCGGGCAGGTCCAGTACGTCCAGAGAGCCGAGCGGAAGGTGCCAGAGCCAAGACGAGCGGAGCTCGGCGCGCTCATCGGGTGTGAGACCGATCGGGCCGTCGCGCTCCTCGAAGGTGGCGCCGGCACGTCGCCGTCGAACGTCGGCGGCCTGACCCAGGTTCCAGCCAAGGCCGTCGGAGAGGTAGAACGCGCCACCCTGATAGACCATGTCGTAGCGGCTCGTATACGAGGAGCTGGGCGCGATCGCCACCAGGTGGGGCGGGGCCTGACCGGCCGCCGTGAGCTGGGTGGTGGCGACGTAGCTGCTCCCCATCATCCCCACTCGACCGTTCACGTACGGTAGGGTGGCGACCCACTCGATGGTGTCGAAGCCATCCTCTGCCTCGTCGTGTGGTACCGCCACGCCCTCGGAGGCGTAGCGCCCGCGTGCGTCCTGCGCGATGGCGACGTACCCCTTCGACGCGAGCTCGCGAAGCCGGGCGTTCACGCTCTCCACGTTCTTCGAATAGGGGGTCCTCCGCACGATTGCGGGAAAACGGCCCGGTGCGTCGGGTCGGTAGACGTCGGCGCGCAGGACGACACCGTCCCGCATCGTCGCCTCGACGTTCTGGTCGAGGATCACCCCGTAGGGGGCGTCACCTTCCTGACCCTCCCGGTCGCCGGCCGAGGCGCGGCCATCGGCCCCGCCGGAGGCTCCCCCGTCGGCGCACGCGCAGACAACGAACGCGGCCGCTGCGACCCCCACGGCGACCAGGGTGGCTCGGTGAGGCCGCTCCCTCATCGCACCTGCCGATTGTACCGTTCGAGGATCTCGCGAAGCCGCTCGTGTGGGAGCGCATGGACGGTCACGTCGTCGGCGCCGGTCATGGTCTCCGCCGCGACCATCGCGTTTACGACGGCCTCCTCGGTGGCTTCGACGGTCGCGCCGAAGATCGGGTTGAGTCGCGCGTTCGCGAGCATCGACAGCGCCGACGTGGCGTCTCTCTCGCTGGCCGCGTCACGGTTGGCGGTGGAGAAGGCGATGAAGATGTCGCCGGAGCCGTTCCCGGAGATGCTGCCATTGCGGCCGAGGCCGAGGGATACACGCCGCGCGATCCGTTTGAGTTGGTGAGCGAGGACCGGAGCGTCGGTCGCCACCACGACGATGATGGATCCCTCCCGGTCGGCGCCGTCGTCGGCGGGTAGGAGGGCGCCATCGGGTCCCGGCCGTTCGGGGAGGAGGTCGGGAATCTCGACACCGACGGGCACGCCCGCGATGCGGAGTTGTTCTCGACTTCCGTAGTTGCACTGGACGAGCACGCCGACCGTGTACGTCGTGCCGTCGATCGTCACGACTCGGGACGCCGTCCCGATGCCTCCCTTGAAGCGGTGGCAGATCATCCCCGTGCCTCCGCCGACGTTACCCTCGGGAACGGGTCCGGTCTCCGCGCCGTCCATGGCCGCGAGCGCGTCCTCCATGGTGACGTGCTGCCCGAGGATGTCGTTGAGCGTGCCGTCCCACGTTTCGGCGACCACGGGCAGCGAAGCGAGCCACGGCGGGTACCCTCCGCCCTCGTAGTCCGTGCTCCGGGTCGCGCCCCATCGGACCACGGCGTGGTGCACGATCCCGACGTTGAGCGTATTCGTGATCATGACCGGGCCCTCGAGGATGCCCGAGTCCTCGACCCACGTCGTGCCGGTCATCTCTCCATCGCCGTTGAGGGAGAACCACGCGGCGAAGACCGGATCGGGCGTATCGTTTCCACGCGGCCAAACGGCGGTCACGCCGGTTCGGACGGGTCCGACCCCCACGACCTTCGCGCCCGATCCCCGCACCAGCGTCGTGTGGCCTACCTCGACCCCGGTCACGTCGGTGATGGCGTTCAAGGGGCCCGGGCGGCCTTCGAACGGGACACCGAGGTCCCGCGCACGCTGCGCGTCGGCCGGTGGGGTCGCGACGAGGATCGTGATGAAGGCGACCAGGCCGTGTGCGGATCGGAAACGCGGGCGGTCCATCGGCAACGGCTCCTCGAGGGTGGAAGCGAAACGGACCGGCCGAGCCGTTGCCCCGCAAGGGCCTCCACTGCAGACACCGGGCCCTGGGGCACCCGGTGGGATGGGCCTTACTCGCTCGCCAGCGCCTCCACCGGATCCACGCGGCCGGCCTTCCACGCGGGCACGGCGAGCGCCGATGCGGCGACCGTGCCGAGCGCGATCACCACCACGGCGAAGGCGAGTGGGTCCGTCGGCTGGACCTCGTACAGGTACGTCCGCAGCCACCGGGTGCCTACGAGGCTCGTGGCCAAGCCCGCAGCGGCACCTACGAGCACGGGGCCTGCGCCTCCCCGCATCGCTGCCCCGATCACGTCCCTGCGCGAGGCCCCCAACGCGAGGCGGACACCGAACTCCGACGTGCGTCGAGCGACCGAGTACGACGTCACGCCGTAGATTCCGATCGCACCCAGCGCGAGCCCGAGCAGGCCGAACACGGTCAAGAGCACCGTAAAGAACCGCGTCTCCGCCGCCGAGCGGGCGAATACCTGCTCGAGGTCCTCGACCTCGGAGATCGGAGCGGACGGATCCACCTCGTCGACGAGCGAGCGGAGCTGCGCCTTGAACGCGTCGGCGTCGTTCGTGCGCACGAACATCCACGCCGACATCTCCCAGTCCCAGTCCATGTAGGGGACGTAGAGCTCCGGCCTGGGCTCCCGGCCCAGCCCGTGTTGCCGGATGTCACCCACGACGCCGACGATCCGGATCGGGTCGGCGTCGGTTGAGAAGATCCGAAACGTCCGATCGAGGCCGGACTCGCCGGGCCAGAACTCCTCCACGAAGGCCCGGTTCACGATCGCCACCGCCTCGCTTCCGTCGCGGTCCCGGTGATCGATCAGCCGGCCACGCAACAACGGGATCTTCAGCGTCTCGAAGTAACCGGGCAGCACCGCCCGGAAGTTCACGTTCGGCGCGCCTCCATCGTCGGGTATCGCGTATCCCTCGGGCCAGGTAGGGAAGCTCCAGTTGTTGCCCGACCCCGTGAGTACCTGGACGGCACCTACGCTCTCCACGCCGGGCTCACCCGCGAGGCGTGCCAGGAGGGCAGCGTACAGGCTGCGGTACTCCTCCACGCCGGAGCGACCGGTGCCGAGAGGGTTGGGCCGGAACGCAACCACCCCCTCCGGTTCGAAGCCCGTGTCCACGGTGAGCAGCTCGTTGAGGGAGCGGAGCATCAGCGCCGAGCCGACCGTAACGACCACGGCGAGCGCC
>JBDHDM010000453.1:0-3697 GCA_039591515.1 Gemmatimonadota bacterium
CCTGGCAGGCTCTGCTCGAACTCCACCTGCATCGCGGCCATGAACGAGTCGCCGATCACCAGCACGCTGTCGGATCGCACCAGGCGTCCTCGGGACCCCACCCGGAAGCCCTCCCCGTCCGTCATGAACGACACGTCGCGCTCACCGGTGTTGACCCGGGTGTCGACGTGATCGCGGTGCTTCCATCCCAACGTGTCCACACCGACCCAAATGTCCGGCCGGAGGATGATCAGCTGCTGAGGGATGACGACGCGCGTCACGCCTTCCAGCACGACGAGGCAGATCAGGACGGACCCGATCAACAGCGCGACGTTGAGGAGAGCGCCCTTCACGCGCGAGCCGGACGCACGTTGCTCATTCCCTTCGAGGGTCTCGTCCGTGTCCGACATCACTTCTTGGGGGGGAGGTGGCGCGAGGGTTCAGGCAAGGTGGGCACAGAGCGCCCCACTCCCGTCCAAGTTGCCGAGCCACCGGCCCGGCATGCAACGATCTCGCCCGTTCAGCCGACCTCGGCGTACGCCTCCACCGGTGGGCACGAGCAAACCAGATTGCGGTCGCCGTCTGCGAGCGGGGATACACGTGGTCCCACTCGTCCGCCGTCACCATCGCAGCCGTGTGGGGAGCGTTCTTCAGCGCGTTGTCGTGCGGGTCGGCCAGGCCGAGCTCGACCTGCTCGATCTCCGCCCGGATCGAGACGAGGGCATCCACGAGCCGATCGAGCTCCTGCTTCGACTCGGACTCCGTGGGCTCCACCATGAGCGTTCCGATGACCGGAAACGAGACCGTGGGTGCGTGGAATCCGTAGTCCATCAGCCGCTTGGCGACGTCCTCTTCCGTGATCCCCGTGGCCCGCTTGAGCGGACGCAGGTCGACGATGAACTCGTGTGCGACGAGGCCACCCTCCCCCCGATAGAGGATGTCGTAATGGCCCTCGAGCTTCTTCGCCATGTAGTTGGCGTTGAGGATGGCGATCTCGGATGCCCGGCGGACCCCGCTCCTGCCCAGCAACGCGATGTACGCCCAGGAGATGATCAGAATGCTGGCACTTCCCCATGCCGCGCCGGAGACCGCACTGATGCCTTTGTCTCCCCCCGTCTCCTGGACGCTATGACCCGGCAGATACGGCGCCAGCTTCTCGTTGCAGCAGATCGGCCCCATCCCGGGCCCCCCACCGCCGTGCGGAATCGCGAACGTCTTGTGCAGGTTGATGTGGCAAACGTCGGCGCCGTAGTCACCGGGGCGTGAGAGCCCGACCTGTGCGTTGAGGTTCGCACCGTCCAGATACACCATGCCGCCGTTCTCGTGGACGATGCGACAGGCCTCGACGATCCCCTCTTCGAAGACACCGTGCGTCGAGGGATACGTGACCATGAAGGCGGCGAGGTGATCCGCGTGCTCGGTCGCCTTCGCGCGAAGGTCGTCGAGGTCGATGGTGCCGTCGTCGGCACTCCTCACGACGACCACCTTCATACCGGCCATGACCGCGCTCGCGGGATTGGTGCCGTGCGCCGATGAGGGGATCAGGCAGATGTTGCGGTGACCGTCGCCTCGATCTCCGTGGTAGGCCCGAATGACGAGAAGCCCGCTGTACTCGCCCTGCGCGCCGGAGTTGGGCTGAAGGGACGTCGCGGAAAACCCGGTGATCTCGGCGAGCCACGACTCGAGGTCGGCGAAGATCTGCCGGTAACCCTCCGCCTGCTCGACGGGCGCAGAGGGGTGTAGCTTCCCGAACTCCGGCCAGGTCACGCCTGCCATCTGCGCCGTCGCGTTCAGCTTCATGGTGCACGACCCGAGGGGGATCATGCTCGTGTTCAGAGAGAGGTCCCGCGACTCGAGCTTGTGGAGGTACCGCAGCATATCCGTCTCGGAATGGTGCCGATGGAACACCTCGTGCTCCAGATAGCCAGAAGCCCGCGCCGACGATGACGGCAGCGGCTCCGCGCCCGACTCCGCTGCGAGACCTCGGGCGGTGAAGTCCGGCGCCGACCCTCCATTGAAGATCCGATAGAGGTCGTCTACGTCGTCCGGGAGAGTTACTTCGTCGAGCGCGATCCCGATCGTGCCGTCACCGAAGTCCCGCAAATTGATCGCCTCGGCGAGAGCTGCGCTCAGGATCGCGGTCGCTTCGCCATCCGGACGAACGCGGATCGTGTCGAAGTGCACCTCGGTGAGGACCTCATGGCCAAGGTCCCGCAGGCCGCGTGCGAGCACGCCGGTCAGATCCCGAACCCGCTCTGCGATCCGACAGAGGCCCTCGGGGCCGTGGTAGACCGCGTACGCCCCGGCCATGATCGCGAGGAGCACCTGCGCCGTGCAGATGTTCGACGTCGCCTTTTCGCGCCGGATGTGCTGCTCCCGCGTTTGGAGCGCCATGCGCAGCGCAGGATTGCCATCCGCGTCTACCGATACCCCGATGATGCGTCCCGGCAGCTTCCGCTTGAACGACTCGCGCGCCGCCATGAAAGCGGCGTGAGGACCGCCGAAGCCCATGGGCACGCCGAACCGCTGTGAGTTTCCGACCACCACGTCCGCGCCCCATTCGCCCGGAGGTGTCAGGAGGGCGAGGGACAGGAGGTCGGCGGCGACCACCACGGTCGCGCCCACGTCGTGCGCCTTCTCGGTGAACGTCGAGTAGTCGAGCACCCGACCATCCGTCGCGGGATACTGCAACAGCACCCCGAAGACGCTCTCGTCCAGCTCGAAGGTGTCGTGGTCGCCGACGACGACCTCGATGCCCAGAGGCCAGGCACGCGTCTTGACCACATCGACGGTCTGCGGATGGCAGAGCTCCGAGACGAAGAACACGTTGGCCTCGCCCTTCGCCTCGACGTGGGCAAGGTGGAGCGCTTCACCCGCCGCGGTCGCCTCGTCGAGGAGCGATGCGTTGGCGATCTCCATCCCGGTGAGATCCATGACCATGGTCTGGTAGTTGAGAAGCGCCTCCAACCTTCCTTGGGCGATCTCGGCCTGGTAGGGCGTGTACTGGGTGTACCAACCGGGGTTCTCCATGATGTTTCGGAGAATCACCCCGGGTGTGTGGGTGTCGCTGTAGCCCATCCCCAGATACGACCTGCACACGCGGTTGGCGCTCGCGATCTCACGAAGTCGCGAGAGCAGAGCCGCCTCGGTGACGGCCTCGGGAAGCGCGAGCACCCCGTCCATGCGGATCGCGGACGGGACGACGTCCCCGATCAATGACTCGAGCGAATCGTACCCGACGGAGTCGAGCATATCGTCAATGTCGGCAGGCCGAGGGCCCAGATGGCGGGCCTCGAAGTCGGGCGAAGGATCAATGCTGGTCATGGGCTCAATTCAGAGGGCCGCGACCGCCACCAGGGCGGGCCGCGGCCCGATCGATCAGAAGGCGAAAGGCGACCGGGTCAGCCGATGTGCTCCGCGTAGCTCGCGGCACTCAGGAGCGAGGATACCGCGCCCGGATCGGCGAGTTTCAGCTTGATCATCCAGCCGTCGCCGTACGGGTCAGAGTTCACGAGCGAGGGGTCGTCGTCGAGTGAGTCGTTGACGGCGACGACCTCGCCTTGGAGAGGGCAGTAGAGGTCGCTCACGGCCTTCACGGCTTCGATGGTTCCGAACACATCCATCCGATTGAAGCTGGTCCCTCCATCCGGGAGCTCGACGAAAACCACGTCTCCGAGCTCTCCCTGCGCGTAGTCGGTGACGCCGACAGCGAAGACCC
>JBDHDM010000454.1:0-3296 GCA_039591515.1 Gemmatimonadota bacterium
ATCGATGCGCTCGATCTCGGCGAGCAACTCGCGCGCGCCGCCGGCGTCCCCCGAGAGGCGTGCGGCCACGGCTGCGACCCGAAGGGCCGAAACCGAATACCGGTCGTAATCGAGGGCCGAGCGGGCGTAGCGCAGCGCCTCGACGGGCTCGCCATCGGCGAGCGCGAGCTCGCCGAGTTGAACGTACGAGACCGAACGGTACGCCATCGCTCGCGCGGCCCACCCGAAGGCCTCCCGGGCGTCGAGCACCCAGCCGAGACCACGATACAACGAGCCGGCCAAGAAGTTCGCGCGCGCGTCGTACGCGTCGAGCTGCAGGGCTCGGTCGGCGTAGACGAGCCCCTCTTCGTAACGCCCCCGGCGGAGCTCCAGCTCGGCCAGGCCGAGCAGGGCATCCCGGTTCCAGCGCTCCTCGGAAAGAACGTCGTCGTAGAGTGCGCGCGCCTCTGCGAGCCGCCGACCCTGGGCCAGCTCTGCCGCCTCCAGGAGCGTCCGGTGGATATCCGGCATGCTCGGCAACGCCCCTTCGTCGGTCGTGAAGGGCCGGGAAAGGGCGCGCGCGTCGGGATCACTCTCCCACGAGAGGCCCAAAGCCGGAAGGGCGACGCGCACCGAGGCCCCGGCCGGCAAGGAGAACGTCCGGACCTGAACGTCCAGAGGGTCGAAACGCATCCCCACCGACTCCAGCGGACGGCCGTCCACTGCCACCTCGATCGTGTCCTCGATCGCGGAGAACGCGTGAACGGCCACGCGCAGCTCTCCGTCTCCGCGCTCCACGTACATGGCACCCTCTCTCGAGCCATCCGTGAGCCCGCCGAGGCCCTCGACCGGGAACCAGGTCTCGGTCCACCTGTCCGTGGCACCGGGGTCGAATCCCACCTGCGAAATCGGGTTCACGCTGCCGGTGGGCGAGTATTGCACGAGGAGCCGTCCGGCCTGGAACTCGATGTACTGCCCGTCGGTGTCAGTGAGGAGGTCCTCCCAGATGCCTCCCTGACGGGACAGGGCCCAGAGCCAGATCTTCTGGCCCGGCATCTCCTCGTACCGGGCCCAGTGCCCGAATCCGTACCCGTCCTCGCGGTAGTATCCTCCGAAGAAATCGTCGTGGACCCCCACGACGTGATACGACTTGCTGCCTCCGAAGCGGTTCTCGTCATAGGCCGGCAGGCGCCGTCCCTGCTCGTCGACCGGCCAGGCCCTCCGTCCCCCGGGGTGCTCCAGGTACGCATTGCCCGGCACCGACAGGACCAGATCGTCCCGCGCGAAGGCAGCGCCGGTCATCCAGTTGTAGTAGGGCTGCTCGACCGGGGTCGGATTGTGCCAGTACGCGTTCGTCTCGAAGAACGCGCGGTCCGCCGGAAGCCGGACTTCGACCCTCCACCGCGTCCGCGAGGGAAGGTCGGTCGCACCGACGAAGACGCTGACGCTGCCGTCCTCGTTCGCCCGGGTGAGATAGTCCACGGGCGTCGCCGTCGCGGGGGTGTGCCCGATGACGCCGAAGTTGAATTCGATGCCGCCCGAGGTCCACGGCCCACGAAGGGCGATGTTCCGGAATTTCATCACCTCGTTCCGGTAGATGAACTCGTGGCCGCTCTCCTTGACGCGTGCTCCCCAGACCTTGCCCCCGACCTCCGGGAGCACCCAGAGCTCGATCCACTCGTTCTCTAGGTGCACGACCGTCCATTCCCTCGGCTCACCCTCGTGCGCGTACCCTCCGAAGCGGTGGTACGGGTAGAGCCTCGCGTCCGTGGCGAGGATCGGGACCGGGTCCGGCTCCGAGAAGGGGTACGTCGTCAACGGACGCCGCTCGACCGAGATCCGCGCCGCCGGCTCCTGGGCAGCCAGCCGAGATGCGAGCGCAGTCGGCTTCCCGACCGCGAACGCGAGAATCACCGCGCAGATGCCTACCATGACGGTACGGATGACTCCCTCCTCCCCCGTGAGAATCGCACTCAGAGCAGTGCGGGCAAGATCAGTCGCGAGGCGGCCCACAACAACCGAGTCCAGGAAAGACCGGCCGTCGTCTCGATGGGCCTACGTAACGTCCCGGTCGCGCGTACGTATTTCGGCGTACGTCGCGCGGGTGCCCCCTGGGCGATTATGGTGACGCGCACACCAACCCGGAGACCACCATGTTCGACGCCCTCCCGTGGCGAGCACTCGCATGCCTCGCCCTAGCAGCGTTGATCGCATGCGGAGACGACCCGTCCCCCGCGGAACCGGAGGACCCCTGCGAGGCCTCCAGCCCGATCACGATGGGCCAGACGGTGTCCGGGCAGCTGGCCGGCGACGACTGTCAGGGGAGTATCGGCGCATACATGGACCGTTGGCAATTCGATCTCGGTAGCGAAACTTCGGTCCGGATCGACCTGAGCAGCACGTCGTTCGACGCCTATCTGGAGCTGCGCCAGGCGAACGGAGTGATGGTCGCGGAGAACGACGACGCGGGCAGCCTCAACTCGCGGATCATCACCACGCTCCCGGCCGGCTCGTACGTGATCGTCGCCCGCAGTCTGGGGCCGGACCAGATCGGCGCCTACCAACTCTCCATGACGGAGGGGCCGGACTGCCGGCCTGTAGGTGAGCTCACGATCGGCTCGACGGCCACGGGCACGATCAGTGCGGACGACTGCGTCTTCGAATGGGGAATCGAATCGATCGACAATTGGACGCTCACGCTCAGTGAGCCGACCGACCTCCGCATCGAGCTGACGAGTGTCGCATTCGACGAGGTTCTCCTCATTCGGGACCCGCTCGGCGACATCCTCTGGATCGCGGACGGCTTCGGCCCGCTCGGGTTCGCTCGCGCGGAGCTCGTCGTTCCCGCCGGCACGTGGACACTGGTGGCCCTGGCTGCCAACCCGGACGGCGGTGGGAGCTACGAGCTGAGCGTGGGCCTCCGGCCGCCGTGCACCCCCGGGACGCAGGTGGTCCTCGGCGAGACCTTCAACGGCACGATCGACCTCGACGACTGCCTCTTTCAGAGCTGGGCGCCCTCCGACTCACTCGAGCTCACCCTGGCCGTCGAAACACCCCTCGACTTCATCTTGAAGAGCGGTGACATGGTTGCCTCCTTCGTAGTCGTCGACCAAAGCGGCCGCGAGGTCCTGTGGGGGTGGCCCGACTATCTCACGCGCACGGCCCGGGTCGGCGCGACGCTCGGCGCTGGCACGTACGCCCTGTACGCTTTCGCGGACGGCTTCCCGTTCTCTGGTACCTATCAGCTCACCGTGTCGGAGATCATCTGCGAGCCACCGACCCCGATCGTGGTCGGAACCTCGGAGACGGGCAGGCTC
>JBDHDM010000455.1:0-3273 GCA_039591515.1 Gemmatimonadota bacterium
CTTCGATTGGCGAACCGACCCCGACGAGCTCGACGACCTCTCGGAGGGACGGCCCGCCGAGCTCGAAGCGATGCGCGGGCGCGCCCGGCAGCTCGCGGAGATGGATCCGGTCTGGGGAGAGCCCGAATCCCGCGAGCTGAGCGAGCTCGAGCTGAACCAGCTTCGCGCCCTCGGGTACGCGATCGAGTGAGCCAGTCCCGATCGACGAACGGCGGCTCTCTCGCCGGAGCGATTGACGACGCATGGGAGCTTGCGCGGGAGAATGCAGCTCTGCCGCGTTATCCCGGCATAGGAAACGGAGTTTCCCGCTAGCGAGGGCGATGGGCCGACCTCTGCCGCTGCGGCCCGCGTCTGGCCTGGTCTCTCGCCGCTTCGTCCAGGGGCGACCCGGCGAGCCAGACTTCCGCGGCCTCGCGATCAGTCTGGAGCCATTGATGCGCGATGGTTATGAGCGCCGCCTCCTGCTCCCTCTCTGGGAGGTCCTGGACCCACAATAGTGCCTTCTCGGGCTCTCGCCTCGTGTAGACCTCCCTCACCAAACTGGCCAGGCGGGAGAACCATGGCTGGCCGGTGTATCGGGGCAACGCCTGATCGGCCCATGCCAGAGCCGCCTCTCTCTCCTGAAGCAGCCAGGCGCGAAACGCAAACCGAACGGCGTTCCCTCTTTGCGTGGGATCCGTCACCTCCTTTTGCGTGAGCCACGAGAGCGCCCGCGGCCCTTCGCCCAGCTTGCCAAGCCGCTCGGAGAGCACCGCGATCGCGGACTCCGCGTAGGGCTCGCCGCAGTGCTCCTCGCAGTACGCGAGGGCCGCAGCCGGATCCGCGACCGCCAGCTCAGCGAGGCCCTTGCGGTGAACGTGGACGACGACCAGATCCTCCACGTCGGAGCGGTCGCGCACCGAATCCATCCAATCGATGACGGCCTTCGCGCCCCCGTCGTGCCGCAGCTCGCGCGCATACTTCGTGATCAGCATCTGCCCGGGGGTGTGTGTGCCCTGCGATAGCACGAAATCATCGAGGCCGGGTTTCCCGGAGTCGTACCAGCCCCGCACGAGACTCCGGACGAGCTCCGGCTCGTCGGTCGGGACCGCCGCGATCGCGGCCAGCGGATCGATGGATGCCCAGTGCCATGCCCCGTCGACTCGCGCCGCACCCGCAAAGGGCGCTCTCGACCGCATCGTGGTCTCGATCACGGCCTGGGGATCGTGACGAGTCCAGAAGCTGATCAGGAGGAGGTCCTCGATCGCCCGCTGTCGACGATACCGATTGGTCGCGAGTTCGCGAACCGCCTCCACGTCCTCCGGCTCGAGCGTCGTGACGAACTGCGCCATCGCCGCCGTCCGCTCGAGGCCATCCTCGATCTCCAGGAGGTCGGCCCAGTGTTCCTCGATGCTGACGCCGGCGGGTCCGGCACCTCCGGCGCCACCACGCTCGGAGGTCGAACAGGAGACGCCTCCCAGAAGCGACAGGGCGCCCACTACGGCGACGATGATCTTCCGCGCGCTGTCGACCCGACACGAGATGAGAACGCCACGCACGAGCGATCGACCGACGCTCACGGTGCCGCTACCGGCAGGACGCTCCACGCCCATGTTTCCATCTCCGATCTCTCCCAGTTCATCCAGTCCAGGAGGACGTCCAGAGCGAAAGCGGGGAGCAGCATGGCTGCTCCCCGCTTTCTCGATTGCCCACCTGCCTACTACACGATCGTCCTACACGTCCGGTCCAATCGATGGACGCCTCGTTGGCCGCAGACGGTGCCTCGTTGTCACGCAGCGTTCCTGCGTCGAGCGAGGGCTGCGAGAGCCCCGATGCCCACGAACAAGCCGAGTCCCAACGAGGGCTCCGGCAGGTTCAGCGTCACGAAGTGACGATTCGCCCCGGCCTTATTGACCGTGCGAAAGGCGATCGATCCGGCGATCAGATTCAGACCCCCCTCACCGTTGCTCACACGCTGGTCGTTGCCCGTATGCGTGAACTGGCTTGTGCTACCTTGGACCGTGATCCATTTGACCGTAATTTTACCCGTGGTCCACGGAGCCCCCCAGGACGTGGAGGTCTGCGCGAGGCCCTGTCCCGCACCGGCGGCCGTAACCATGAACGTCGTAGGTCCGACCTGCGCGGCACCAAAGGCCGTCAGGAATCCGGACACGCGATTGCCCGGCGGCGCCCCAGCACGCTGCGTCAACCCACGGAAGGGCCCGCCCCAGGCCTGCGGCTGGACCAGGTTCTGGGGGAGGGTCGGGAAGATCTTCGGCACCGAGGTCTGGGCCAGGTCGGTCAGGTCCCACTGGAAGACCGGGTCGTTGAAGTTGATCTGGCCGATCCAGTTCGGCGACATCACCTGGCGCTGATACGCAGGGCCACCGAATTGGTTCGAGGTGGCGGTGTAGCGAACGAACGCCGAGACGGCCGGCCCTCCTAGGTGTATCGGCGTGAAGTTGTTGCAGTTGCCGTTCCAAGCAGCGTTCACTGGACCCAACCCGGCGACACAGTACGTCACCACCGCTGCGCCCGAGCGACCGCCCGCCCTGAAGTTCGCCACGCCACCGACCGCGGTGGTGCCGCCGTCGTCCGTCTGAATCACGTCGGGGATTCCGGGCCAGGATTGAGGGACGCGGGTGGACAACCCGAGTAGGTCGGGCACGAAGGCTCGCAGCGGCACCTTGAGCAACGGCGGGGATGCGGCCACACCCCACGTAAACTGGCCGGAGGGGATGTTGACCGAGTAGGCGGGGAATCCAAGGTCGTTGTTCGGTGGGGACTGACCCGGCGGTACTGAAAGCGACGCACCCGCTATGGGGAGGACTGCTCCGTTTGCCGTGTTCGGGTTTGGGTTATTTGGGCCCGGGTTTTCGATCAGGTAGTTCATCTTCCCCTGCGGCGGGGTCAAGGGGACCGCGAACGGCTGGACGAAACCCGCACCAACCTGGGTTCTGTAGCTACCGCCGGCAATCGGGCAGCTTCCACCATCGCAGGCCGCCTGGGCACTCACCGAAACCAAGACGGTTGCCGCAACGAGCGTCGCGGCTGCGAACAGTGTCCGGAGTCTCAGTAATCGAGCCATGGTTCCTACCTCTTGAAAGTCGAACTGTTTCACTCGGACCCTTCATTCGAACGTACCTAGACGATTCTATCCCGATCCCCGGGGGGACTCCAGAAGAATATCCGCCGCGGCCGAAAAAGCCGGGGGTCCCCAGGGGAAGCCAATCGCGGACCGCATTCAGAAGTCGAACCGGACCGTGACCCCGTAGGTCCGTGGCTCCCCGATGA
>JBDHDM010000456.1:0-3257 GCA_039591515.1 Gemmatimonadota bacterium
AGTCCCGCTACGATCGCTTCCGTTTCGTCGGGACGCACCACCCCCGCCGCTCCAATGGCCCTCGCCCACGCGATGCTCCCGCGCACGTCCTCACGCCAGAGTCTGGCATCAACATTCAGGCTCAGGTTGAAGGGGACCATCTCGGGCGCCATGCCCCCCTCGAATCGTCCTCCCCATAGCGATCCGCCCCCAGACTCGACCGGTCCCGGTCCTCCCTCCGGTGTCGCCGTCATGTTCGCTCCACTCGGATAGGCGTGGGCCACAAAAAGAAGAAGCCCGGGGTCAGGAGACCGACCGCTTCCCGCCAAAGCGTCGGAGGGCCCAATGCCCCGAACTCCTGCCCCGGACCCCTGGAAAGAACTGTCGAGTCCGTGCCGCCTGTCTCAGACGACGATGCATGAATATTCATTCAGCATGTATGATGTCAAGGGCTCCTGGGCGTGGCCATCGCCAGCAGCCGGCCTCGGACCTCGTCGAGGGTAGACGGATCCCGAAGGATGATCAGGATCGTGTCGTCCCCTGCGAGCGTGCCGAGCACCTCGGGCCACTCCTCGCAGTCGATCGCGGCGGCGACGGTCTGCGCCCCGCCCTTCATCGTCCGAATGACGAGGAGGTGCTCGACCCCGTCGGCGCTTTGGAAGAGCGCAGGCAGGAGGGATTCGAGAGACGGCGTGCTCTCCCACTCCTCCGGTGAGAAGTAGAAACCGACGCCGTCCGCGCCCGGCACTTTGACCAGGCGGAGCTCGCGCATGTCACGCGAGAGTGTCGCTTGGGTGACGTCCGTGCCGCGGTCGTGAAGGAGCTCCCGCAGCGCCTCCTGGCTCGTCACCCGGTGCTTGCGGATGACCTCGAGGATCTGCTGATGTCGCTCGCGCTTGCTCATGCCACTCGATCGTCGACCAGAGCCCGAACACGCTCGGGTTCGAACCCGATGCTCCGTTCGACCTCGCTCCCGGCGTCGAACAGGATCAGCGTGGGAATGCTCCGAATGCCGTAACGCATCGCGATGTCCGGTGCTCGGTCCGTGTCCACCTTGGCCACGAGCATCTTCCCGATCTTACGATGGGCGATCTCGTCGACGAGGGGCGCGACCATGCGGCACGGCGCGCACCAGTCCGCATAGAAATCGACCAGCACCGGCACCTCCGCCTGCAGGACTGTCGTGTCGAAGTCGTCCTGGGCCACCTTGATCGGCCGATCGAGCAGCATCGGCTTGGTGCAATCGCCGCACTGCGGGCGATCTTCTGCACGACCCAGGTCCACCTTGTTGAGGGTCCCGCAAAAGCCGCAGCGCAGCGTGACCGCTTGGTCCTTCGTTTCGCTCACGTCGTCTCCCCGTTCGGGCTTTGGCAATTCACTGGAGGGCGGCGTTCAATGTAGCGAACACCGCCCTCCCGTTGGCCTGCCGGCACGGACCTCCCCGCGGAGATCGATCTACTCTCGCATCACCCTCCGCCGAAGCCGTATTGGAGCTTGAGCAGTGCGAGGCGGCCGATCTCGGGAGCACCCACGAACTCCTGGTGCTCGTTGTCGGTGAGGTTCCTCACCGTAAGGGAGGCGATGAGCCCGTCATACCCAGGCACGCGCCACGCTACGTTGGCATCGAACACCGTGTATTCCTCCACGGCGCCGACGTACACCCCGGAGTTCATGAGGAACCCTTCGCTATACCGGGCGCGGGCGCCGACCTCGAGCCCCGAGCTCGGGAAGAGATAACGCGCGCCGAGGGTGCCCTTGTTGGTCGGCGCGTTCAACGCGATGTCGGCCGCGCTCGTGCAGGCGCCGTCGTCGTCGACGTCGAAGCACTCTTCGCTCACGAAGGAGTACGAGCCCGAGATGATGAACTCCTCGGTGGCGTACGCCTCGAAACCGATGTCCGTGCCCCACAGGTTCACGTCCCCGAAGTTCCGGTAGGTGAGAAGGACATCTTCGCTCGGGCGCTGGTCCGGCGCGACGGTGCCGAATGGCACCCTGGCAGCGGTGGGCGCGATATTCGCTGCGATCGTGGCCGCCGCACCCGCCGGGACGCCCGCCCCGATCAAGCGCCCCGCGACGAACGTCGCCACGTCCTGGCCGTTCAAGAACACCGACGGGGTTTCGACCCTGAGGGGACCGACGAAGTCCTCGATCTCGCTACGGTAGACCGAGACCGAGAGGTTGACGCGGCTGGCCAGGAGCCCCTCGTAGCCCACCTCGTACGTGTTCGTGATCGTGGGGCGCATGCGATCCAGAGCCGTCACGCCGGGATCCGGCACGAAGGGGACGTCGGGATTCTCGGAGTTGAAGCGGAGGAGGGTCGATCCCATGTCCGCCGGCGTCGGGCTGCCGACGATGGCGGCGAACTCCTCCGGAGTGAGACCGAGCAGCGCGAGCGCGCCCTGCAACTGAGGATCCTGCAGCGCAGCCGGGACGACGACGTCGTCCCAGAAGAGGGTGCCCGTGGCGGGAAGCTCGACGCCCGGCGCGAACGGGGAGTACATGCAGTAGTTATCCACCCCTCCCGGGCACTGGTTGTCCCAGGTCAGCCCGGTGCTCGGCACGCCGAGGGTCTGCACCCTGTAGTTGATGTTGCTCGTGATTGGAATCCGCCCCGCGGTGATGTCGAGGAAGAGGTTGTTCGTCGTGGGCGTGCTGAACGCCCGGTTGAACATTGCGCGGAGCGTCTGGGTCTGCCGGGGCCTGAAGACGAGGCCCACCCTCGGCGACCATACGGCGTCTTCGAGGTGCTCGTGGTCGTCGACCCGTAGCGCGCCGACGACGTCGAGCGAAGAGGAGAGGCCAACGGTGGCATTCAGGTAGCCCCCGATCTCGGTCGTCTCGTCGGAGTCTTCGTTGGCACCGGTGATCGTCCCCTCGGTCTTCGGTGTCGTCTTGCTGAAGTCGACGCCGGCGACCAAGTCGGCGATGCTCGTGACGGCAAACTGGTACTGCGCCTGCGCCGCAATCACCGTGGACTTGTCGACAATCGGCTGGCCGGTCCGTAGGAGGTAGGAGTCCCCCGCGTCCGACACGTTCATGAACGCCTGCGCGTAGAGTCCACGTCGCTCGAACTGGACCTGACCGAACTGATACTTCCAGTCCTTCGCCTGCCCCGCGCCGATCCCGGTGAGCTCGATCGAGCTGCCGAGGTTGTTGAGCCCGTAGGTGAACTTGAGCCCGTCTGTCGACTCCTCCCACGGCCGGATGTCCAAGCGGACCTCTCCGCCGTAACGCTCCGAGTCGAAGTCCCGGGCTCCGATGAGCGGGTTGTCCGGATC
>JBDHDM010000457.1:0-3245 GCA_039591515.1 Gemmatimonadota bacterium
CGTGTACAGCTCGAAGCCCATCCCCTGGTCCGTGGTCCGCACTTCCTCGGGCCGTCCGCCGTTCCGGGCGTACACCAGCCGCTCGCCATCCGGCGACCAGGCCGGGAAGTACTCATCGACCGCGGAATGCGTCAGTCGAACCTGCTGGATGCCGGGGCTGGACCGGTCCTGGGCCGCCGGCGCCCGAGCGGTCGGGACCTGATAGATGTCATTGGTGCCCGAGGCGTCGGTCACGTAGGCGACCGAGCCCCCGTGAGGGGCGACGACGGGCGACGCCTGGTAGTTGGTCTCGGTCCGGATCAGAAGGCTCGCCTCTCCCGTCGCTGCGCTCCAACGCCAGAGGGACCCGGACCCCAGCGCCGCCTCTCCCCTCTTGGAGACGAAGACGATGTCACCGGTGTCTCCGATCCAGTCACCCACCATGTCCTGAGCGCCGGGGTCGGCGATGACCGCCGAGGCGGAGCCGCGCCCGACATCGTAGGCCCACAGGTCGAAGGTGCCGTCACGACCCGTGGTGAAGAGGATGCGTGAACCGTCGGGAGAGAACCGCGGCCGAAGATCGAGATGCGGGTGCTCCGTCAGTCGGCGCTCGACTCCGCTTTCGAGATCGACGAGGTAGAGATCGAAGTTCAAGTCGACGTCCGCCGCGAACGCGATCGACCGCCCGTCGGGCGACCAGGTCGGCTGGGAGTGGTACCCACGGCCGGAGGTCAGCTGGCGAGCGACACCCCCCTCGACCGGTACCGCCCAGATGCGGCCTTGATACGCGAAGGCGATCGACGCGCCGTCGGGCGACCAGGCCGGATACGAAGGCGAGGCTGTCACCGGCGGGGGGAAGTAGCCCTCCATGTACATCTTGCCGGAGCCGCCGATGCTGCTCATCGGGGGATATCCGCCCGGAAAGGTGCCGGGATAATCGTGCTGTTGCGCCGAAGCGGATCCGGCTCCGAGTACGGTGCAAACGAGGAGCGGCGTGATCGCTTTCATGCTCAACCTCCGACGGGCGGGAGCGTGCAACGCACATAGCGTGCAGGGCACATAGTCGGGACCGCCTCGGGGTCACGCCAGAAGGCAGAGGCGCCGCCGACCCCGCGCGCCGCGATCGGAGGGACTCCGCGAGCGCCGCTGAGCCGGTACCTTGCGCCCGGCCGATGCCGCGATTCCTATGCGTGACTCGAGCGTCCTCCCGCGCTCGCCTCGCGATGTGGCAGCCGACGGGACGACACAAGGGCCGACGGAGGTGGCAGGTGGCGAGGTCCCGTGGAAGTGGGGAGCGGCTGGGCGCAGGGGCGAGCGGGTTCGGGGTCTCCTGGCTGGACGTGAAGCTCGGCATGCGGATGCTACTCCGTCACCCGGGCCTGACTCTCGTGGCGATCTTCGCCCTCTCCATCGGCATCCCCGCCAGCCTGATGCCGATCCACGTCATGGACTCCCTGGGGGCCGATCTGCCCTTCGAGGAGCCGGACCGGATCCTCGGGATCAGGAACCGCGACATCGCGGAGGGACGCAACCAGATCCGCTCCCTCCACGACTTCTTCGTATGGCGCGAGGAGCTGACTTCCTTCGAGGCCATCGCCGCGGCGCGCACGGACCCGTACAACGTCATCTCCGACGACGGCCGAGCAGCGCCGATCCGCGGGAGCGAGATCACGGCCGCGGCGTTCCGGATCGTTCGTGTGCCCCCGCTCCTCGGCCGGGCGCTGCTCGATTCGGACGAGGTGCCGGGTGCCCCCGAGGTGGTGGTGCTCTCGTACGATGTCTGGCAGTCCCGCATGGGGGGCGACCCGGACGTGCTGGGCTCGTCCATCCGGATCGGCACCACCCGGCACGAGGTCGTGGGCGTCATGCCGGAGGGCTTCCTCTTCCCCATGCGCGACCAGCTCTGGCTTCCCCTGCGGGACCAGCCCACGTCGTACGAGCGGGGGATGGGGCCCGACATCCTCACGTTCGGGCGTCTGGCCGAGGGCGTCTCGATGGAAGACGCCGAGGCCGAGCTCACCACGGTAGGCCTGCGCCTGGCCTCCGAGTTTCCCGAGAGCAACGAGCGCCTGCGGCCCCAGGTCATGGGCTACACGGCCATGCTGGCCGGGATCGGTCCCGACGACCGCGTCCAGGTCTACTTCGTCCAGCTCATCGCCCTGGTGCTGCTGGCGATCGTGTGCGGCAACGTCGGAACCCTCATCCTGGCTCGCACGACCACCCGGGCGGGCGAGATCGCCATACGGACGGCGCTCGGGGCCAGCCGTAGCCGCATCGTCTCCCAGCTCTTCGTGGAGTCGCTGGTGCTCGCGGTCGTCTCCGCCGGCATCGGCCTCGTGCTGGCCGACGTGTTCGCCAACGCCTTCCAGCGACGGGCGTTCCTGGAGGCGCCCTTCTGGTTCGACCTGGGGGTGAAGCCCAAGACCGTCGTCGTGGCCATGTCGGTGGCGATCCTGAGCGCCGTCATCGCCGGCGTCGTGCCGGCGCTCAAGTCGACCGGGAAGAGGGTGCAGCACAGCCTGCAGGGCGCGCGCACCGGCTCGGCGATCCGGTTCGGCGGCATCTCGACGTTGCTCATCGTCGCCGAGGTGGCCCTGGCGGTCGGCTTCCTCACGGCCGGCGGCACGCTGTCGCAGGGCTTGCTCGCCGGCGCGTCGGTCCAATCGGAGATCGAGTCCGACGAGTTCCTCATGGGCCTGGTGAGGATTCCCTGGACGGACCACAGCGCGGCAGAGAACGACCTGAGGGTGGAGGAGTTCCGGGCAGACGTGGTGGCCGCACACGAGGCGCTGCTGAGACGGCTGAACGCGGAGCCCGGCGTCCGAGGCGTGGCCATGGCGAGCTCGTTACCGGGCATGGGCCACCCGGGTCGAAGGGTCGAGCTCGACGGCGAAGACCAGTCCGAGGGCTTCCAGGGCCACCTGGTGCGCATGGCGCGTGTGGACGTCGGCTTCTTCCAGGGCCTCGGGGCTCCGATCCGCCTGGGACGCGACTTCAACTCCGGGGACCTCGCGGGCACGCTTCAGGAGGGGCGGACCTCGGTGATCGTCAATACGACGTTCGTCGAGAACGTGTTGGGCGGTCGGAATCCGCTGGGCCAGCGAGTCCGGTACGTGGTCCCGGAGGACCAGGAGCCCGGGCAGTGGTTCGAGATCGTCGGCGTGGTGGGCCACCTCGGCATGAATGACGGTGACCCGGCCCAGGATGAGGGCATGTACCATCCCGTTGCACCGGGGGAGCTCCACCCCATGTGGACCGCGGTCCAC
>JBDHDM010000458.1:0-3222 GCA_039591515.1 Gemmatimonadota bacterium
CGGCCGGCTCGAGCATCTGTCGTGTCGATCCGAAGGTGTTGGTGATGATGACCTGCGCCCCGGCGCGGATGTAGCGCTCGTGTGTTTCTCGCACGGCGTCGGGATGCGTGAGCACGGCGGCACCACTCCACACGACTTCGTCCATGGGTACGCCGCGTCGTTCGAGCTCGGTGCCGGTGCCCCCGTCGATCAGGACGATCCGGTCTTCCTCGAGCTGTTGCCGCCATGATGAGCTCATGGCCGTTGCCGCCGGGGCGGGTTCATGACGGGCTTCCGAGGGGGCACGCGGGTCGCAGGTGACGACGGACGTAGATGTCGAAGACTCGGCTACGCACTCGACCACTCCCAAAGCTGCTCGACGGTCACGGTCACCCCCCCACAGACGACGACCAGCACGGAGTCGAAGCCCTCGAGCTCCGGTGCGTGATCGTACACCACGGCGAGCGAAGCTCCGCAGGCCGGCTCCACGACGATGCGGTGGTCGGTGAGGAACCTCCGGCATGCGAGCGCTGCGGCACGATCCGAGACGACGACGCTATGGAGAGGACGTTGCTGTGACCAGGTGAACGCCTGGTCGCACACCCGCTTGGCGCCCAGGGAGGTGGCGATGCTGGTGATGGCGTCCAACTCCACGGGGTAGCCCGCCCGGAGTGACTGCGCCAGTGAATCGGCTCCTTCCGTTTCGGCCGCGATCACGGGGACATCCGTCCAGCCGTGTCGCTGCAGCCCTTCCATGACCCCGCTCAGCAGCCCGCCACCCCCGACGGAGAGGACGACGGCGTCAGGCCTGACACCGGACTCAGCCACCTCGTCGACCAGGCTGGCATGCCCTCGCCAGATGAGAGGATCATCGAACGGGTGCAGGAGTGCGTCCGACTCCTGGACCATCGACAAGGCCAGCGCATTCGCTTCGTGCCAGGAAGATCCGTGGACGAGCACTTCCGCCCCCTCCAGCTCGATCAACTCTCTGGCCCGGCGGGTCGTGGTCTCGGGCACCACGACCACCACGGGCACCGACAGAAGACGGCCGGCGTAGGCCACTGCGATCCCGGCGTTCCCGCCGGACGACGAAATGAACCGCTCGGCGCCTCGGCGGGCGTATTCCTGGCAGGCCAACCCGATCCCACGGATCTTGAACGAGCCCGGCGGTTGCATGGACTCTAGCTTGAGCCAGACACTCCGGCCTGTACCGAGGCTGAGTGCGCGGTCCGCGAAGAGCGGTGTTTCGATGTGCAGGGGCTTCATGAGCAGGCCCCCGCGCTACGCCGCGGGCTGGTCTGTCGGTGCATTCCGAGCGCGCGGTGGGATCGGCCCATCGACACCTCGTCGGATCGGAGCCCGCGCATCACCCGCTCCGCCCGGCGGGCTTGCTGGGCGTCTTCGGCTTACAGCGTTTCGGCGCCGAAGGTAGGGCGGCGAACCGGCCGCGCCAGTCGGAGCTCCGGCCCGGAAGTGATCTTCGTGTCGCGGAAACGTGGCGTTGGGCAAAGACGGGACCCCGCCGTCCCCGGGACGCAAGGAGTTGCCCGCACCCTTGGCCCCTTCGACCTTGGCCTCTTCTTCTCCCGGAGAGGGCACCATGGGCCAACACGCTGTGACGGTCTCGCAGTGCGTCGAGGAGGGACTCGACGATCCGAAGGCGTTCTGGGAGCGCGCCGCGTCTGAGCTGCCCTGGTTCCGAACCTGGGATCGGGTGTTCGAGGCCGAACCTCCCAGCTTCCGGTGGTTCGTCGGTGCCGAGACCAACGTCACGTACAACGCGCTCGACCATCACGTGGCCGCCGGGCGCGGTGAGCGCACAGCTCTGATCTACTTCAACGAGCGGGGAGATCGTGTTGCCCTGACGTACGCGGAGCTGCTCGCAGAGGTGAAGCGAGTCGCGGCCGCCATACGAGCGCTCGGCCTCGGCAGGGGGGACCGCGTCACCCTGTCCATGCCGACCTGCCCCGAGGCGGTGGTGCTCATGTTGGCGTGCCTTCGTGTTGGCGCGATCCACTCCGTCGTGTTCGCGGGCTTCGGGGCACAGGCACTCGCGGACCGCATCGAGGCCAGCGGATCGCGTGTGGTCTTCACGGCCGATGTCACGTTCCGCAGGGGAAAGGAGGTGCCGCTCAAGCCGATCGTCGACGAGGCGCTGCGATCGCTCGGGGACGGGGTGGAGCACGTCGTCGTAGTCCAGCGTTCGAGCAGGCCAGGGAGCCTTCAGGCCGGACGCGATGTCGCCTGGGGTGACTTCCTCGCCAGTGGCGAGGGAGCCTCCGGTGCGTGGGAGTCGATGGAGGCCAACGAGCCAGCCTTCATCCTGGCGACCTCGGGCACGACAGCGAAGCCGAAGCTCGCTGTTCACCGACATGGGGGATATCAGGTCCACGTCGTCGCGATGGGCCGCTGGTGTTTCGGTCTGAAGCCGACAGACGTCTGGTGGGCCACGTCCGACATCGGGTGGATCGTGGGGCACAGCTACATGGTGTACGGTCCCTTGCTGATCGGATGCACGACGATCGTCTTCGAAGGCGCGCTCGATCACCCGACGCCCGAAGGCAACTGGCGCGTTGCTGTGGAGGAGCTGGGAGCAACGGGGGTCTTTACGTCGCCAACGGCCATCAGGGCGCTGATGAGGTATGGTGACGAGCCGCTCGCGAGCGTCGACCATACGAGCGTGGAGCGCATTGTGTCGGCGGGCGAAGTGCTGAACGCACCCGCCTGGGACTGGCTCCAGAACACGATTCTCGGGGGCGCCGTGCCCGTCATCGACCACATGTGGCAGACCGAGACCAGCGGCCCGGCGTTCGGTAATCCGTAAGGCATCGAGCTGCTCCCGATCAAGCCCGGGTCCGCGACCATCGCTCTCCCGGGCATCGACGCGGCCGTCGTGCGCATGGACGGCTCGCCCTGTGAGACCGGTGAGCCGGGGATCATGGTCTTCAAGCGACCGTTCCCGGGTCTCACCGCGACGCTCTGGGGTGAGCCGGAGCGCTACGGCAGGGATTACTGGGGCAAGATCCCGGGCGTCTACTTCAGCGGTGACTCGGCGCACGTCGACGAGGACGGCTACTATTGGTTCGCCGGCCGGGCCGACGAGATCATCAAGATCGCCGCACATCGGTTGGGTACGATCGAGGTGGAGAGCGCGTGCCTGAAGCACCTTGCGGTCGCCGAGTGCGGTGTCGTCGGGCAACCGGACGAGACCCGCGGTGAGGTCATCGCCGCGTTCGTCGTCCT
>JBDHDM010000459.1:0-3221 GCA_039591515.1 Gemmatimonadota bacterium
GACATGGTCTATCAGGGTGGCGCGTTCTACCTCTCCGACGGCCTTGGCTGGAACCTGGGTCAGGCCGCCGACGTTCGGCGGCGACGTGCCGGCGCCACCTTCAAGGAGCGCGACGGCCCGATCGGTCTCACACCCGACGAGCGAGCGGAGCTCCGCTCGTCTTGGCTCTGGCACCTTCCGCTCGGCTCTCTGGACGTGCAGGACCTGCCCGAGCTCGCTCCGGGCTATCGGTGGATGCTCGAGCACCCGAGCTACGATACGTGGTGGGAGACGTACGACATCGGCCTGCGCCACGATCGCTTCGAGGTGCCTGCGCTGCACGTGACCGGGTGGTACGACACGCTGCTCGAGGGAACGCTCGAGAACTTCCGCGGGCTCCGGGCCCACGCGGCGACGGAGGCCGCTCGACGGGGCCAGCGCATCGTGGTCGGTCCGTGGACGCACTCGGGGCCGACCCTCGAAAGCACTCGGATCGGCGAGGTCGACTTCGGCCCGGAAGCCGGCATGGACTACGCCAGCCTGTTGGAGCGCTGGTACGACCACTGGCTCCGAGACGGTGATGCTTCGGTGATGGACCTCGGGCCCGTGCGCATCTTCGTGATGGGAATCAACCAGTGGCGCGACGAGGAGACGTGGCCGCTGGCCCGTGCGCTGGAGACGCCGTTCTACCTTCACGGGACCGGGGCCGCAGGCGCTTCCATCGACGACGGCCGCCTCGACGCCGAGCGCCCGACGGAGTCGGAGCCCCCGGACCGCTATGTCTATGACCCGGCCGATCCGGTCGCGACGGAGGCGTCGGGCGGGTACTCACGCGCACCCTACGACCCCACGCCCCTCGCGGCCCGTGAGGACGTCCTCGTCTACACGAGCGCGCCGCTGCAGGAGCCACTCGAGGTCACGGGGTACGTCGAGCTCGTGCTCTGGGTGTCTTCGTCCGCTCCGGACACGGACTTCACAGGGAAGCTGATCGACGTCGCACCCGACGGCACCGCGCGGATGCTCACCGACGGAATCCTGCGAGCGCGGTATCGGAACGGACCCCGTCGGCCCGAGCTCCTGGCGCCCGGGGAGCCCGTCGAGCTCCGCATCGATCTCCTCGCGACCAGCAACGTCTTCTTGCCGGGGCACCGGATTCGGGTGGAAGTGTCGAGCAGCAACTTCCCTCGCTTCGACCGGAACCCGAACACCGGCGGCGACTTCGGGACCGACGCCGAGGTCCGGGTCGCCCGCCAAACGATCTATCACGACCGGGAACGTCCCTCGCACGTCCTTCTCCCCGTCGTGCCTTCCTCATGAGCTCTCGGAGTCGCCCGACCATGCACCGCACCTCGATCGCCGTCGTCCTCGGCCTCGCTTCAGCCCACGCGCTCGCATTCGGCAGCGCGGCCGCCCAGAGCTACGACGTGGTCATTCACGGCGGGCGGGTGCTCGACGGATCCGGCAACCCGTACGTCTACGCCGACGTGGGCATCGTCGGCGACGAGATCGTCGCGATCGGCGACCTGAGCGGGGCGCGCGCCACGCGCTCCGTCGACGCGAGCGGGCACTACGTGACACCGGGCTTCATCGGTCTTCACGAGCACATCGAAGGCTCGCTGGGGCCGGGCGTTCTGAACGGCTTCAACCGGGTCCCGAACTACACGACGCAGGGCTTCACCACCGCCGTGATCAACGCCGACGGCTTCGCGGGACTGTGGCCGCTCTCGGTGCAACGCGACTCACTCCGGCAGCTCGGTCACGCGCTCAACCTGGTCCCGATGGTGGGGCACGGGCAGGTCCGCGAGCTCGTGATGGGCACCGAGCCCGAGGAGGTGATGCGGTACGCGACGCCCGAGGAGATGGAGCGGATGAAGGCCCTCGTCCGGCAGGGAATGGAGGACGGTGCCTTCGGCATGAGCACGGGTCTGGAGTACACGCCCATGCGGTACAGCTCGGAGGGCGAGGTTCGGGAGCTGGCAGCCGAGGTGGCCCCGTACGGCGGCTTCTTCATGGCGCACATGCGCAGCCAAGGCCGGTACTCGAAGTGGCTCCTGCCGACCCACATGGACCACCCGACGCAGCGTCACGTGGATTGGCTCGACGCCATCGTGGAGATCCTCGACGTGGCCGAGCACGCGCGTATCCCCGTCATGATCGACCACATCCACCCCAAGGGGCCGCGGGAGTGGGGGGTCAGCAAGGCCACGACGCAGATGATCGACCGAGCCTGGAAGGACGGCCACCAGGTGTATCTGAACATGCACTCCTACGAGGGCTATTCAGCATACGTGACGCTCGTGCCGCGCTGGGCGCTCGTCCGGGGCGAGGTGCCGGGCCAGAGCGCCGCAGACGACTTCCCGCCCGTCGACTACACCGGGATGCTGGACAACCTCCAAGCCCGGCTCGCCGATCCGGAGCTGCGCGAGATGATCCGGATCGATTCGGAGTACGAGACGACCCGACAGGGCGGCGCGGAGAACCTCATCATCGTCGACTTCACCGATGAGTCTCTCATTGGAAAGAGCCTGGCCGAGGTCGCGAGCGAGCGCGGCGAGAGCGTCTTCGAGACCGTGATATGGCTGCAGATGAACGGCCTCGACCAGCCCGGCGGCGTGCTTTGGATGGCCAAGGCAGTCGGGATGGTCGACATCGAGGAGTGGATGCGGCAGGACTATACGGCCGTGGCGCTCGACCGCATGGTGGACACCGGCGACCACTCGAGTCGCTCGACCCACCCCGGCCAGTTCGGCACGTCGGGTCGCCTGCTACGCGAGTTCGTGTTCGAGCGGGGCACGATCACGCTCCCACACGCGATCCGGTCGATGACCGGGCTGGCCGCCCAGATCCTCGGACTCGAGGACCGGGGGCGGATCGCGGTCGGGCAGAAGGCCGACATCGTGGTCTTCGACCCGGAGACCGTCCGGAGCGAAGCGACGTATCTGAACCCCTACGTCTACCAGGAGGGCATGACCTGGGTGCTCGTGAACGGCCGCTTCGTCGTCGATGACGGCGAGCCCACGTCCGAGCGACCGGGGCAAGTGCTCGAGCGCCAGCGCGAAGCGCGCCCGGGGACGGCGCGAAAGGCCGCGTCGGACGAATCCTGAGGGGCGTGAGCCAACACCGACGCGCACGATCGTCGCGCTGACCGCCCGTCGAACGGACCTCACGGGCTCAGGGGCCTCAGCACGACTCTGGCGTCGACGGGCTCGACGCCGTCGTCGTACACGAAGAGCGGATTGAGC
>JBDHDM010000460.1:0-3194 GCA_039591515.1 Gemmatimonadota bacterium
GTCCCGGCCAGCGCCAGGACTGAGTCAGGCCGACCGCCGCGCCTCGACGATGGTCATCACCTCGGCGGGCGCCCGGTGCGTGTGAGCCGTCTGGACCTCCAGGCCGGCATCCGACAGAGCGCCGAGCAGCCTCTCGATGTCGGCATGCGAGCTCCACATGATGAGCGCGAGTCCCTCTGGGCGTAGAGCCCGCGGCAGGCCGGCTGCAAATCGCTCCACCGCGTCGGGGCTGCGCCACGAGAGGTCGAAGGCGTCCTTCGGGACTCCGCGAAAGTACGGCGGATTGAAGGTCACCAGGTCGAACTCCTCCCCCGCGACCGGTGCGAACAAATCGCCCTCGACGACCCTGACCCGATCGTCCAGGCCATTCAGCAACACGTTGGCCCGGGCACATCGCACCGCATGTGGATTGATGTCGGACGCGGTGACGTCGTAGCCCCGTGTGGCGGCGAACACGGCCTGAATGCCACAACCGGTGCCGAGGTCGAGCGCCGTGGCTCCCGGTCGTCGTGCGCTCAGGTTCGGCGCCGTCGCGATGTATTGGGCGAGGACCTGCCCCGACCTGAATATCGTCGGATTGAAGACTTCCGGGAGCACCACGAACGTTTGGGCCCCGACCCGCTCCAGGATTACGCGGCGCACCCTCCTGCGGCCCAGCACGCGGGCAGGCCATAGACGTGCCTGATCGAACCAATGCCTGAAGGACGAGCGTCCGCCGTCCCCATGGTCGATGGGCACGCTCAAAACAGACCGCGCCGTTGCCAGTCGTTCCAGTGCCCCACGAGCTCGTCGAGCCGATGAAACCAGGTGTGCGACCCGTACGCACGCCGGAGTGCGCGCAGGGCCACCGCGTTGCGCTCGTCTGGGTGATCCACGAAGTGGGCGAACAGAGCCTCATACTCTTCCGGTGACCCACCCTGGATGAGCTCGTCGGGCTCGAAGTAGCGGCCGGTGATCGCCGTGGGCATCGTCAACTGAAAAGCTCCACACGCCGCCGCAGCATAGACGCGATGCGTCAGCTCAGCCCCGTATCGCGGAACGAAGCCGGCGAGCGGGCTGAGCGCGATTCGTGTCCGCGAGTAGTAGTTCGCCATCTGCGCCGGCGCCACGTGACTCCGCCCGAACCCCCAGCCCCGCCCCGCCCAGAGCCCACGGTAACGTTTCATGATGGGTTGCACGAAGCGGGACGTGACTTCGAGCCGATCGTCGGTCAGGGACGTGGCCATGAAGTAGTCGTACACTTTCGGTTCGGGGAGGGGCCGGTCGGTGAACGGGTTGCAGGCCTGTGGCACCGCCGCATACTCGGTCAGGGGTCCGGCACGGTCCCGCACGAAGCGGTCGTGGAACTCGGGCTCGAAGATCGAGAAGTGGGTGTCCGCCGTCAGCTCGCGCGCCCTCAGCCTCCGACGCCACTCGTCCTCTCGCGGTGTCGAGAAGCCGCCCGGCATCCCGGAATGAAAGACCGGAATCAGCATCCGCAAGCATCCGTGCCGTTGCTTGTAGTCCCGGAGGAATGCCAGATCGAGCGAACGGAGGGTCGTGGTCGCCTCGGCCGCGACGAATACGTTGGGCCGGAACGTCTCCAGGCACTCGTTCACGTCGGCGGCCGTCGAGGTCGGCGGCAACACGTGGCAAGGGATACCGGCGTGCTGCATGCAGGAGCTCAGACCACCAAACCAGATCTCAGCCGTGATGCTGCCCGGCCGCAGCAGGAGCACGCGGTACGCAGACCCCGCGTACCTACCTCGGTTCGCGTCGAGAGCTCGCTGGCGTAGAAGCCGGCCCTCCTCGACGATGGCGGCGTCGGGGTTCTCGTCCGGCAGGTCACGGGCCCGTGCGGCCCAGCCCTTGTTGTACGCCCCGCGCAGCAGCCACCTGCGCAGCCGCGTGCGCGGATAGAAAGGGATTCGCCGTATGCGGCGAATCGCCGCGCGGACGATGCGGGGCGTCGGGTAGGGGGGTGCGGGCTCCCGAGAGGCCTTGGCTCGTCGACTCACTCGCATCGGTCGCCGTCGCTCGAGTGCATCCTTTGGCCCTGGAACGGGTTGGCCAACCGTGCCATGCGATCTATTTCTAAGTCGACGGACCGAGAGGTGTGCCTGGCCGCGGGCCGCGGCACGGTCAGCGTGTTCGAGCGGAGCGACATTGGATTCCAAGGTAGCACGAGCGGCTGATTGGAGCGCCCTCACGGGACCGCTCCATTGGGTGGATGCAGGGTCACGCGGCGGGTTCCACGACATGCCGTTGCTGCATCCGGCGGTTCACATGTTCTCGGTGGACGCGGACGAGACGGTGGAGCCACCGCATCAGGAGTTCGCCTCGTTCCACCACTTCCCGTTCGCTCTCTACTCGTCCGAGGGCGAGATGGACCTGTTCGTGACCGGGCACCCGGCGATGACATCGCTTCTCGAGCTCGACGAGGCCGCCTTCACTCGTCACTTCGGGCTGATCCCCGGGTCCGAGACGTGGAAAGAGGGCCTCACCGCGACCCACACGCAGGGGGTGCGCACGCGTAGGGCCGACGAGCTCTTCGAGAGCCAGGGTCTTTCGCGCGTCGACTTCTTCAAGCTCGACACGCAGGGTACCGAGCTGGAGATCTTGAAGGGTGCGCATGAATACCTGAGCTCGGGTCGGATCTCGGTCGTCAAGACCGAAGTGAGCTTCCTCCCGATCTACCGGGAGCAGTGCGAGTTCAGCGACATCGACCGCTTGCTGAAGGGACACGGGTTCCTTCTGGTCGATTGTGGCTTCTACGGGGGTTCTGTGCGTCCGAAGCGTTGGGACACCGCCATCCGGGGCGTGAATCTGCGCGAGGAGCTGCGGCTCAACGTGGTGGGCGACGCCGTGTACGTGTTGGACCCGGTCCGCTACCCCGAACGTGACCGGGCCGCCTCCACGATCCGTTCCGCTGTCCAGCTGAACCAGTTGGGGTACGTCTCTGTCGCCTTCGATCTCCTCCGAGGTGAAGGCCACGCGATCGAATTCGCCGAGGATCTGCTTCGCGCGACGGTGAGGAGGGATGGCTTCAATGCCAAGCTCGGGCGGTGGCTCAGGCGGCGACTGAGGCTTCGGACCCGTCGGTCGGTTCCGAGGCTCGGCGCGTCCTCGTCCTTCCCGAGGTAGCATGCTGTGTCCTGGGTGAGGCGGCCAGCGGTGGGACGATCCCTCTTCTGTGGCATCTTGGGGTTCACGCT
>JBDHDM010000461.1:0-5008 GCA_039591515.1 Gemmatimonadota bacterium
TCCTCCGTACGAGCGCCGGCCCGTGAGACCCCGACCATTCGTGCGAAGAGCCGGATCGCCTCGGGGGGCACACCCCGTCGCCGATACCCCGCGAGTGTCGCCAGGCGAGGATCATCCCATCCCGAGACCACCCCGGCGTCCACCAGCGGCCCGATGGCCCGCTTCGACAGCACCGCGTTTTCGAGGTCGAGGCCGGCCCACTCGTACTGGTGCGGCCGGGGCTCTTCGAAGCCGACGCTCTCGAGGACCCAGTCGTAGAGCTCCCGGTTGTTCTCGAACTCGGTCGTGCAGATCGAATGGGTCACGTCCTCGAACGCGTCCTCGAGGCAGTGCGCGTAGTCGTAGAGCGGGTAGATGCACCAGGCATCACCCTGGCGGTAGTGATGGGCATGCCGAATCCGGTACAGGACCGGATCGCGCATGAGCATGTTCGGATGACCCATGTCGATCTTGCCCCTCAACACGTGGGCTCCGTCCTCGAACTCGCCGGCCCGCATGCGCCGGAACAGATCCAGGTTCTCCTCCACCGAGCGGTCTCGGAACGGCGATGGCGTGCCCGCTTCGGTCACCGTGCCCCGTCCGGCCCGGATCTCCTCGAGAGGCTGGGAATCCACGTAGGCGAGGCCCTTTCGGATGAGCGTCTGGGCGCACTCGTACATGCGCTCGAAGTAGTCCGATGCGTAATAGAGGTGCTCCCCCCAGTCGAAGCCGAGCCAGCGGACGTCCTCCTGGATGGCCCGGACGAACGCCTCGTTTTCCGTCTCGGGATTCGTGTCGTCGTAACGCAGGTGGCAGCGCCCGCCGAACTCCTCGGCGACGCCGAAGTTGAGGCAGATGCCCGTCGCGTGTCCGACGTGCAGCAGGCCGTTCGGCTCCGGGGGGAAACGTGTGACGACACGCCCCCCATAGCGCCCGGACTCGAGGTCCGCGCGCACCTGCTGGCGTATGAAGTCCGTGCCGGCCGAGCCGGCGTCTCTCGTCTCGTCCATGACGGAAGAAGTTAGCACCCGGGCGGGAGTCACGGGTGTGGGGCGACCTCAGACGGGCGGATCGCCCTCCGGCGGAAACGAGAACGGGGCGGGCGGCCTGCGCCACCCGCTCCGTTCGAGCGTCGTCGGAGCCCGGAAAGGCCCCCGGGGCTTCGAGCTAGCGCCCGCCGGACGGTCGTCGGACCGCGCGCCGGGGGGTCGCCTGGCGGCCGCCCGACCGCGAGCCGGCCGAGGCCGCCGAACCGCCGCCGCCCCCGGTGCGCCCGTAGCTCGGCTGTGAGCCGCCGCCGCGGGGCGCCGCGCTCCTGCCGCGTGCGGCGGGATTGCCGCCGCCCGAGGATCCGGAGCTGTAGCCACGACCGTTGTAGACCCGACCTCCTGCGGGCCGTGGCTGAATGACGACGTAGCCCGGCCGGTAGCCCCAATAGCCGTACCCGTAGCCCGGGCGGCCGTAGCAGCAGGGGGCACCCCAGTAGCCATAGGGCGAGTAGCCGTACGAGAAGCCGAAGGCGGGGCCGAAGAAGGGGTTGTACCCCATGTACCCGCGGTAATGCGTCGGTCTCGGCTGGCCCGCGTACTCCTCCGGTGCGCCTCCGGTCTCGACGACGAAGCGGTCCGGGTGAGACACGGCGACCACGGCGTCGATCACGCTCTCCGGCACGCCGGCATCGGCGAGACGGACGAGGTCCTGGCCGTCCGGCCGGAAGTTGTCACGCTTGGCCACGAGCCACGTCTCGACCGCTTTGGCATCCATTTGACCGGAAGCCTCGATCACGTCGTCGATATCGAGCGAAGCGGACGCAGCCGCACGGGCCGTTCGGACGGCCATGCCCAAGCCCGTCGCGGGATCCTCGACGCCCTCCTCCACGATGCGATCCAGTCCGGCGAGCCGATACTCCTGCGCCCAGGCGAAGGGCTCGTCCCCGGCCTCGAGCGTCCGGATATCCGCCCAGAGATTGGGGGCCAGGAAGGACATCACGCCCGAGCCTGTGCGAAGCTCGTCGGTCCCACAGGTGTACTCGGTGCGCGTGAAGGCACGCCGGCCGTCTTCGGAGAAGCTGACCATCTCGACGCCCTCGCATCCGTCCACGCTCACGGGCTGACGTCTGCCGTCGGCCACGAGCGTCTCTTGCGAGGCCACCTCGCCGTTCGCGTAGTTCGTCAGGCTGACGCCCTCACCTTCCATGCGGAAGCAGAGCAGCCCCATCTCCTCTTCTCCGCCGACCGCCTCCCAACAGCCAACGAACGGGAGCCAGCGAGCATCTCCCGGCTGATCCTGCCCCGCCAAGGGTGCGGCGGACAGGGTCGCCGCGACGAGGGCCGCGGCCAGCGCGTGCGAAGCGTGCGTCATGGATGGCATCCTCAGCCTCCTAGAAGCGGACGGCGAGCCCGCCGATCAGCTGCAGACCGTCGAGATCGATGTTGTCGAAGCCGACGAAACCGCCTTCCATCGGCGTATTAGACCAATTATACCGCCCCTCGGCGGTCAGAACGAACTGATTCCCGAGGGACAGATTGAAACCGGCCTGCGCCCGAGCCAGGAAAGACTCCCCGCTCGAAACGATCCGGTCGTAATAGATGTCGAGGGTCTCGTAGTCGACGAAATCCCCGTCTTGCTCGAAGTCGTACGAAATGAAGCCCACGCCGCCCCCGATGAAGGGGTTGAACGTCCGCGGAACCCACGCGAACCGGCCGATTTGGCGGCCTCGTGGGAAGGGGAAGAACTTGAGGCTGGCCACGGCGGGGATCTGCTTGAGCTTCGTGGTCTGGAAGATCGGCCGGTCGTCCGTGTCCACCCAATCGCGGTACTCGGACTGGACCGAGCCCGACTGATAGCCCACGGCGATCGCCACCTCGAGCCGCTCCGTGACCCCCAGGCCGAGCTCCCCTCCAAAGTAGGGCGCGTCGAAGTCGCGCTGGCCGATCGTATGCTCCTGCATCACCCAGTCGTAGATGTCGCTCGATGCCGTCTGCCACCCGTATCCGCTCTCGAACTTGAGGCTGACGTTGGGCTCGTCGAACAGGAAGCCCTCCCCACCCTGGGCACGCAGACCAAAGGGGAGCGCGACGACGGCGCCCGAAAGCACCGCCGAGAGCATCACGACCTGTCGAACGGCTCGGTTCATGTCCCCCTCCAGGACAACACGCAGGACGGTACGATCTCCGTACACGTACAAGCGCAAGCCACGTGCCACCGCTCCGAGACCCTCAACCCCTGACCGCGCGAGGGTCGGCCCTCGGGCATGCCGAGCGCGTCAGCCCGCGACCGGCTCCTTCGCCCCGTAGGTACGCGCCACGTAATCCCCGAGAATCTCCTTGAACTCGTCCACGAGACCCTCACCCTTCAGCGTGACCGTATGCTCGCCATCGATGTAGACCGGCGCCTTCGGCTCCTCAAACGTGCCGGGCAGCGAGATGCCGATGTTGGCGTGCTTGGACTCCCCGGGCCCGTTGACCACACACCCCATGACCGCCACGTCCATCTCCTCCACCCCGGGATACTCGAGGCGCCACTGCGGCATCATCTCCCGGATGTAGGCCGTGATGTCTTCCGCCATCTCCTGGAAGAACGTGCTCGTGGTGCGGCCACAGCCGGGACAGGACGTGACCTGAGGCTCGAAGTGCCGGATCCCGAGCGACTGGAGGACCTGCTGGGCCACGCGCACTTCCTCGGCCCGGTCGCCGCCCGGCTTGGGCGTCAGCGAGACCCTGATCGTGTCTCCAATCCCGTCCAGGAGCAGCGGCGCGAGCCCGGCCGTCGTGGCCACGATGCCCTTTGCCCCCAGTCCTGCCTCGGTCAACCCGAGGTGAAGTGGATAGTCACAACGCCCTGCAATCATTTGATATACGGCGATCAGCTCACGTACGGACGAGACCTTGGTCGAGAGGATGATCCGGTCGTGCGGCAATCCGATCTCCTCAGCCAACGCGGCCGAGCGCAGCGCACTCTCCACCAACGCTTCGAGCAGGACCTCCTGTGCGTCCCTGGGCTCGGAGAGAGCCGCGTTCTCGTCCATGAGCTCGGTGAGGAGTCGCTGATCGAGGGAGCCCCAGTTGACTCCGATGCGCACGGGCTTGTCGTGCTCGAGCGCGACCTCGACGATCCGGGAGAAGTTCGCGTCGCGGTGCTTGGTGCCGACGTTGCCCGGGTTGATGCGCAGCTTGGCGAGCGCTCGGGCCGTTTCCGGGTACTTGGTCAGCAGGAGGTGGCCGTTGTAGTGGAAGTCCCCGACGATGGGGGTGCCGTACCCTTCGCTCCTGAGGCGCGACACGATCTCGGGGACGGCCTGGGCGGCCGCGTCGTTGTTCACGGTCACGCGGACGAGCTCGCTACCGGCGTCAGCCAGGAGTTTGACTTGCGCCACGGTGGAGTCCGGATCGGCCGTGTCCGTATTCGTCATGGATTGGACGACGACCGGAGCTCGGCCACCGATCTTCACACCGCCGACATCGACTTCGACGGTCTTTCTACGCTCGACGCGGATCACGGAGTCCTCCGGGCGGGGGCGGCACCGCTCCCAATCTACCGGGGCCCCCGCCCTGGCCCAACGCCGAGCACCGACGGGGACCCCTTCCCTGGCCTTCGGGGGACGGGCCTCGCGGGGGCTGCCGCGCGGCCACCCGCTACATCCGAGGGGGCGCCGTCAGCTGACCGGGCGAGAGAGGCGCTCGAGCGCGAGCTCGAGGAGGTCGCGATGGTACGTGCGGAAGTTGTCCCTGGTGAGGGGTACGTAGACGTCCGGAACGACGGCGTTGCCTTCCAGAATCTCTCCGTTGGGACGCAGCGTGTGACCCACGTTCCACATGAACTGCACGAGCGGCCGCTCGCTCCCCGGGAGCTTGAGCGTCTGCTCGGCCTCCCATGTGTTGCTGTACCCGCCCGTGGGCATCCCGACGGTGAACGCGAGGTCGTTGTCGGCGAACATCGAGACGAACTGGTCGAGGTGTGAGCCCCCACGAGGCCCGCCGATGATCGCGATGGGTCCGGTGAAGTGCACCGGGGCGGGCTGCAGGACGCC
>JBDHDM010000462.1:0-5042 GCA_039591515.1 Gemmatimonadota bacterium
ACGACTTCGCTTCCTTTGCTGCGAAGGATCTCCTCGATCTTCATGGCTACCTCCCGCGGCGGGGACCAGAGAATGACTCATTGTGCATCGTCCTCGCCGTGCGCGCCAAGAGCGGAGTACGGCAGAGCAGGAAATCCGCAGCGTTGTGACGCGATTCCGGCCCCCTAGCTGTGAAAACCAGGGAGGTTGTTCACTGAGGGTCCGGGGCGAGAAGCTGGGGGTTGCGAAGCACCAACCCTCACCGCCGGAGTCCCTCAGTGAACGTTCATAAGAATGCCCCCCTCACGCCTGGGGGTCGAGAGCGGTTGATCGAGCGAGTAGAAGCGGGCGAGACGGTGGCTGCGGTCGCGGCCGGCGCTTCGATGAGCGAACGAGCGTTGTGGAAGTGGATCGGGCGGTATCGACGCGAGGGCCGAGCTGGTCTGACAGATCGGAGCTCGAGGCCGCATCGGTCACCGACCCGGGTGCGCCGCGTTCGCGAGCGCCAGGTGCTTCGGCTGCGTCGCAAGCGCTGGACGCAGGCTGCGATCGCCGATCACCTCGGCATGGCGATGTCGACGGTAGGCGCGGTGTGTCGACGAGGTGGCCTGGGCCGGCTACCGGACCTGGAGCGGCGACCGCCTGTGATCCGGTATCAGCGTGAGCGGGCCGGTGAGCTGATCCACCTCGACATCAAGAAGCTCGCGCGCATCGAGCGCGTCGGGCATCGCATCCATGGGGACCGGAGCAAGACCGTCGATGGCGCAGGTTGGGAGTACCTGCACGTGTGCATCGACGACGCGAGCCGCGTGTCCTACGCCGAGGTCTTACCCAACGAACGAGGCGTCA
Source organism: Gemmatimonadota bacterium (assembly GCA_039591515.1). GTDB lineage: Bacteria > Gemmatimonadota > Gemmatimonadetes > Longimicrobiales > Gaopeijiaceae > UBA2589. The sequence continues at coordinate 829 of JBDHDM010000462.1, forward strand.
CCTGTGCGGCCTTCCTCGAGCGCGCAGCCGTTTGGCTACGTCGGTGTGGCGTGGCTGTCGAGGGTGTAATGACCGACAACGGCTCAGGCTACATCTCCAAGGTCTTCCGAGCTTCGATCCAACGCCTCGGAGCTCGGCATATCCGTACCCGACCCTACACGCCACGCACGAACGGCAAGGCCGAACGCTTCATCCAAACCTGCAAGCGTGAATGGGCATACGCACGGCCCTACCGCAGCTCAGCCGAACGCACCACGGCCCTCGACGACTTCCTATGCCACTACAACTGCCATCGCCCCCACTGGGGCATCGGCAGGATCACTCCCCAGCTCCGCCTCTCGCAGATCGTGAACAACCTGTCTGGTTGCTACAGCTAACCGGCTGAGTCTTCTCGCTCACTACGCCGATCGGCGTACGCTATCCTGTTGGCATGATCGTTCACCTGGTCGACGGCACCTACGAGTTGTTCCGGCAGTTCTACGGCGCGAAGCGCTACGCTCGAGGAGAGCCCCAGCCCTTCGCCGCGGTGCGCGGCGTCCTCCACTCCGTCCTCCAGATGATCGAGGATGGCGCCACACACATCGGTGTGGCCACCGACCATGTGATCGAGTCGTTCCGCAACGACCTGTGGGCGGACTACAAGACCGGGGACGGCATCGATCCCGAGCTGTGGGGTCAGTTCCACCCCCTCGAGGACGCCTTGGAGCTGATGGGCGTCGCCGTGTGGCCCATGGTCGAGCTCGAGGCGGATGACGCGCTGGCGTCCGCGGCCCGACTCGCGGCCGAGGATCCGCGGGTCGAGCGGGTATCGATCTGGACGCCGGACAAGGACCTGGCCCAGTGCGTTCGCGGCAGCCGGGTGGTTCAGGTCGATCGACGGGCCAAGCAGATCCGGGACGCGGTCGCCGTGCGGCAGAAGTTCGGGGTGGAGCCCCGTCTCATTCCTGACTTCCTGGCTCTGGTCGGGGACGCCGCCGACGGCTTCCCGGGTGTACGAGGCATCGGTCGCGTGACCGCGGCTCGGCTCCTCAACCAGTTCGGCCCGATCGAGGACTTCCCGGAGGGTACACTGGGCGACGACCGCGAGCTGGCTCTCTTGTTCAAGGACCTCGCGACCCTGCGAGACGCGGAGGCTCTGTTCGAGGACACGGACGAGGTGCGCTGGAAGGGAAGCTCCTCGGTGATGGCCGCTTGACCGAACGGGCGAACCTCGCCAACGAGGCGTGAGCGCGGCTGCCCGCGTGCGATCGGCCGTGCGCGAAGAAGAGCGCCGTGTTTGGGTCGCACCCAGGACACCCTCTCGCCTGGGCAAAGGGCTCCAAAGCAGAAGCTGATCGACTCTGGCTGGTGCCGGGCCGTACAGGCGTCGCCTCCGAGGAGATGCCTAGATAATCTAGGTGTTCTCCTGTGAAGCGCCTTTACACTCGCCCGCCGAAGACTGTAAAAGAGGCCGCCGATCTTCGGCGCGTCGGCCGAGGTGCTCGCCTTCCCAAGTGATTGTTCACAAACGATGTAGAGTAATTCGACGGGGATTGGCTCACTCCATGCTACAGAGCGACCTGAGGGCCCCGCCATGGGGAGGGGCCCGAGTCGGGACCGGACCGGTCCGACGGTCACACCCCCATGCCCCCCCAAGGGCAGGAAAGGAGCGTCAATCAATGGAGTCTCTCAATACCCTCCAGAACCAAGAGTGCGGGCAAGGCCTCACCGAGGACGCCGCGATCGTGACGACCAGGACGGGCCTACTCATCGACCAGCTCATCACGGGCATCCAGGCCGACATCGCCGAGGCGGTGGAGCAGCTCGAAGGAGGCCTTGGCACCATCCGCGCGCTCGAGACGCACACGAAGGGCGTCAATGGGCTGGCCTCGACCCTGAGATCGAAGGGGATCGCGATCGAGCAGATCATCGAAGTGCTCCGAGGCGAAGCGGATGATGTTGCGCGAAAGATGCTGGGCACGCCCCGGGAGCCGATCACCGAGAATGTGGATATTGCACACCTGGAGCGCGTCGAGGCAGTTCGCAAAGTCGGGTAGTTGCGAGAAGGCCGCTTCGAAATCCAGGGACCCATTGACGCGAGCCTGGCCAGGAGGTCGCCACTTCGATCCTGGCTGGCTCCACTCGACGAAAGGAAAGACCCGCGGGGTATTCGCGCCTCGCGGGTCTTTCGTGTTTTCCGAACTCGCGGATGGCTCGGTTTCCTTCGATCTTGTGCGCTCGTTCGGGCCCATGGTATCAGTGTGCACTGATATATAGGACCCATGAGGTTGTGAAGCGCATGCTCACCACAGGCTCCGTCGAGACGATTTCGAGGCTCTTTCGCAGCTTCGCTGAGCCATCCCGTCTGCTGATCGTCGATGTGCTCCGGACCGGAGAGCGGACCGTTTCCGAGATCTGCGACGAGACGGGCCTGTCTCAGCCGAACACGTCGAACCATCTCGCCTGCCTTCTCGGTTGCCAACTCGTGGAACGCGAGCGGAGAGGTAGGTTCGTGTACTATCGACTGGCTGGCGAGCGCATCGAGGCGCTTCTCTCGCTCGCCGGAGAGATCTCCGAGGAGGCGCGCCCGGGCGGGGACTGCTGCCCCGTCTGCGGATCTTCACCGTGGTAGCCGTCGGACGCTCCCTGACGGTGAGTGCCCTGGCGGCCCTCACCATCTTGGCGGCCCCGGTCGGCCGGGTGAGCGCGCAGGAGGTCTCGCTCACCGTGCGCACCGAGGTCGGCGGTACTCCGGTCGAGGGTGCTCAGGTGTCCGTCGGCTCGGTAGGCGGGCTGACGGACGCCGTGGGAGAGGTGGTGATACGGCTCACCGGGGGCTCGCACACACTGCTCGTGACTCGGATCGGATACGCCACGGAGGAGCGGCCGATCACTCTTGTGGCCGGACGCGACACGACGGTCGTGGTCGAGCTCGAGGAAGAAGCGGTCCACGGAGAAGAGATCGTCGTGGTGTCGACGCGGGCCGGACGCCGGATCGAGGACGAGCCGCTCCGCGTCGAAGTGGTCTCGCGCGAGGAGGTCGAGGAGAAGCTCCTGATGACGCCGGGCGACATCGGGATGCTGCTCAACGAGACGGCCGGCCTGCGCGTCCAGCCCACGGCTCCCTCGCTCGGAGGAGCGAGCGTTCGCATCCAAGGCCTTCGCGGCCGGTATACCCAGATCCTGTCGGATGGGCTTCCTCTCTACGGTGGACAAACCGGGGCCTTGGGTCCCCTGCAGATCCCTCCCATGGACCTCGGCCAGGTCGAGGTGATCAAAGGGGCGGCCTCGGCCCTGTATGGTGCGACGGCGATGGGTGGGATCGTGAACCTGATCTCGCGACGCCCGAGCGACGAGCGCGAGCTTCTGCTCAACCTGACCTCGCTCGGCGGGACGGATGCCGTCCTTTGGCTCGCCGGTGAGCCAAAGGAACGATGGGGGTACACGCTCCTCGCCAGCGGCCACCGGCAGGACATGGCAGACGTCGATGACGACGAGTGGGCGGATGTCCCAGGGTACTGGCGGGCTCTAGCCCGGCCGCGGGTCTTCTGGGACGACGGGTCGGGGCGCTCGGTGTTCTTCACGGTCGGGGGGATGATCGAGGAGCGTGAAGGCGGAACGGTACCCGGGGGCTCGACCCCCGCCGGGTCACCGTATTCGGAAGATCTGGAGACGCGACGCGTGGACGCAGGACTGGTGGGTACCTGGCTGCTGTCCGGCACTCGCAGGCTGTCGGCCCGAGCCTCGGCGACGCTTCAGCGGCACGAGCACCTGTTCGGGGCGGCCCTCGAGCGGGACGAGCACCGGACGGAGTTCGCGGAGGTCACGTTCTCGGGAGACGACCGTGGCCACGTGTGGGTGCTCGGCGCGGCCGTGCAGCACGAGAGGTACGCGGGGACGGATGTCCCCACCTTCGATTTCAACCACTGGATCCCGGGCCTGTTCGCGCAGGACGAGTACGCTCCGTCGCGTTCGCTGACACTCTCCGGGAGTGCCCGTCTGGACTGGCACAGCGAGTACGGGTCGTTCCTGAGCCCGCGGTTGTCCGCCCTCTTTCGGCCGGGTGAGTGGATCATGCGAGCATCGGTCGGAACGGGCTTCTCGGCGCCGTCTCCCTTCACGGAGAAGACGGAAGCCGTCGGGCTGGGACGCCTCTTACCCCTCGGTGAGCTCGCGTCGGAGCGCGTGCTCGGCGCGATGCTCGATATCGGGCGCTCCATCGGCCCGTGGGAACT
>JBDHDM010000463.1:0-3185 GCA_039591515.1 Gemmatimonadota bacterium
CACGCGGGACTCGGAAGACTCGAAGAGGCCGTCGCTTCCGCCGAGGCGGCCATGGACGCGCTCCCGGTGTCCGTCGATGCCCTCGACGGGCCGGACATCATCTACCAGGCCGCCGCGGTCATGACGAAGGTCGGGCGCCTGGACCGGGCGGTCGAGCTCCTCGAGGAGCTCTTCGCCGGGCCGGGAGAGGTGACCGTCGCCTATCTCCGGATCGACCCGTATTTCGACGCGCTCCGGGAACACCCTGGCTACGAGGCGATCGTCTCGGCGCAGTAGCTCCCGTCGGATCGAGCGGGCCGACCCAGCGGCTCCCGGATGACACCTCGCTCGGCCTCACGCAGAGCGCGCGCTGGCTCGGGCCAGGTCGCAGTCCTCGCATCTCTCATCGGGGGCGTGGAGGAATACGAGCGGATCACGCTCCAGTCGGGTGCACACCACGCGCGTGATCTCCTGGGCACGCACCAGCCGAGCGATTCCGCTCCCGACGGGTCCCTGCGACTGCGTGCCGCCCGAGTTCAGCCACGTGTCCAACAGCTGGAAACGCCGACAGCAATGGTCGTTCTCGAGGTAGTCGATCCGGACGCGTTCGCCATCCTCGAGGACGGTCAGGTGCTTCGGTAGCCCGTACGGCACCGCCGACATCACCTCCGCCAGATGGATCATCGTATCGGCGTCGTGGCCGACGCCGAGGAGCAGGACCTGACCGTCCAGCTCGTGGACTCGCCCCACCGGACTCTCGGGAACGTGCGGAGGGAGGGGGAGGGGGTCTTGGAGGATGAAGGCCGCGCGGGGCCCCGCGGCGGCGAAAGCGTGCACGTGGCCACTCCGCTGCACGTCGGGCAACCGCCAGAACAGCTGGGGCACGGCGCCCAGGTCGTCGTCGGAGGGCGACGCCGCCGGATCAAAGGGCTCGTCGTCTTCCCCCGACCACGAGGGCATGGCGAGCGTGCCCTGGGGTCCGAGAGCGTCGCGTAAGGCCGCGATCAACCCCTCGATTCCGTCCTCGATCGGCCGGATGGCCCGGAACGAGGAGTGCACCAGAAGAACGCCTCCGGGCTCGACGCCGAGGTCGAGCAGTTGGGCCGTCACGTCGCGTCGAGAGGTCACCGTCGTCTCCAGGGTTTGGCGCCGTGACCACCGAGTCTCGGGGCGGGGACGCCACCAGGCAAGCAGCCGAACGAGCGCGCGCCTCGCCCACCGCAGCGTGTCACAGAAGCCCGCCGCCGCTCGTATTTCTGGAAGAGGCGTGGGCGAGAGGACGTGTCGAACGGGAGGCGACGTGCGGAGTCGATGGTTACAGGTGGCGTGGGTGTCGGTGCTCGCCGGGTGTGGCATCCTGGATCCCGACTCGACTACCAGGAGCTACGAGGTCGCTCCGTACAAGTCGACGTGCTCGGGGCTCTGGTACACGCTCTGCCTGCAGGTGCGGGAGCCCGGTGCGCTTTCCTTCGAGAACATGTTCGAGACCCCGTCCGGATTCGACTTCGAGTGGGGAGTCGGCTACGTGATCCTGGTCGAGGAGACCGAAGTCGAGAATCCACCAGCGGACGGCTCGTCGATCCGACGCAGCCTCGTGCGGACCCTGGAACGGAGCCCGGTGCCCGTGGGCGCCGTCTTCGAGATCCCCGTGCCGGGCGAAGCCCTGATCCGGGAGAGCGGAGACGTCTTCAGGCTCTTCCCCGGGCGCGACACCTTCCGATGCGAGGTCGCTGCCGACTGCGACGCGCTCGAGGCCCTGCCCGATCGGAGCTGGGTCATGCTGACCATGGGCTACCCGGATGAGCCGGGCGGTCCGATTCGACTCGTGCAATCGGAAGCGTGTGGCGAGAGGCCCTTCTGCCTGGATTGACCGGGATCACAGCTCCAGAACGTTCGCCCGAAGGCGCTTCAGCCCGTGCTCCCGCGCCCAGAGGTCGAGCTCGATCGTGGCAAGGTCGTCGACCACTGGAACCGCGGACCCGTCGGCCCGCCGGTCGAAGCTTTTGATGTAGCGCGAACAGGAGCGGCACTCCTCGAGTCGGACGTGGGGCATCGACTCGGGCGCGTGCACGACCAGGCTGTCCGGGTCGGCCTCTCCGCAGCCCGCGCACGTGAGGCGGGGGACGCGCCACGAGGAGCTGCACGAAGAACACACCACGCTTCGCTGCCCGAGCGCGTTTGCTCGATCGCCGAGCACGGCGACGGTGGGTGGCGGCCCGCACACGGGGCACCGGCGGGTTGGCGCGCCGGCGGGTGTCGGCACCGCACGCGGGGGAGCCGCCAACGCCAGGGCGGTGAGCACCGGCTCGAGGAATGCACGGCCGAGGAACACGTTTGGCGCGCCTCGGTCTTGTTCCCCGACCCTTCCCAGCGTCCGAACAGCATCGGCCAGCCACGTCTCCCTCTTCGCCGCCGGGGCGGTGAGGAGGTCTCGGCAGGCGTCGGCGATCACGTCCGTGCCGACGCGGCTCACACCCTCGAGGAACAGCTCGAGGTGAGGGTGGAGCACGTCCCCCGGAATCCGGTCGGGTCGGAGGCGCGGATGCTCGTTCTCGACCACCGCGGCTCCGAGCCACTCTCTTACGGGAACCTCCCGAGCGGTCCGTTCTTGGACCACCAACAGCTCGCCGTAGAAGAGGAGGATCTCCTGGGCGTGGGGCGTCCGGCGCGCGAGCTCCAGGGCGCGTCGTCGACGCAATCCCCACGGATGTGTGGCCGTGGAGCTCAACGGCCGGACTCTTCCTCGTGCCAGAGCGGATGATGCAGCTTCGCCCAAGATCGGGTCACGGAGCCGTGAAGCATCGCGCCCAGCGTGCCCGGGTACGCGATGGTCCCGAGGTAGACGTGCACGATCAGGAGGAGCCCGCCGGCGATCGTCGCGAGGTAATGCGCGACGCGCATGACGTTCACGACCCCTCCGTAAAACGGGCCGAAGCCCAGCACGCCGGCCGGGAGCCAGAGCGGGATCCCGGACACGAGATAGACCACGCCGAGGAAGGTCATGATCCAGAAGAACAGCTTCTGGCCGGCGTTGTACTTGCCTGCTGGTGGGACCTTTTCCTTCTCGTGCACAGCGTAGTGCCGGACGGCCCTCAGCCACGCACCGTCCTCGCTGCGCAGCTCCATGTCACGCACCCACAGAACGACCATGGCGATCGCGGCCACCGTGAAGAGTGCGCCCACCCAAGGGTGGAGCCAACGCGCGG
>JBDHDM010000464.1:0-3431 GCA_039591515.1 Gemmatimonadota bacterium
GGCTCAAGGCGGGGCGCCAACACCCGACCGCGAAACTGCATCACCACGAGGTATCTCCAGAGAGCGCTGAGCCGATGCCGCCTCGACGACTCCGTTATTCGGACCGCCGTCTCAGCCGACTTCACCGCATCCCGCGGGTGACCGAAAAGCACCCCCATCGCCAGGCCGATGTGACAGACAGCAGAGGCGTCCGGCGATCCCTTGCGCGAGACACCGCGGAACTCATGGAAGACTCGTTCGATACCCGGCAGGTGACCCATCGAATGGTGGAACCTCAGTTCACAGTCCAGCGCGAGAGCCACGGCTTCCCAGTCGTTCGCGCTTCGCGCCTCTGACTTGATGCTCGTCAGGCGGGCGATGAGCTCGTCCACCGGGGTGCTGCCAGCTTCGCCGAGGCCCTCAACGCGGCGAATGTCGGTGGGGTTGGCCCGCTTCATGTCCCGCCCCAAATGAAACGCGGTCGCATAGCGGGCAGTTGCCTTTGCCTTGACCGGCCCCTCCTTCTCGTTGCGGGCCACGAGCTCAAAGAAATGGGCGGCCTCAGCGACGGCGCCTTGCATCATGGCTCGCTCGCCGGCCTGCCAGCCCGACTCTGCGGCCGGTTCCCGGTCCCCTGCTCGGTCATAGTGAATCGCAAGCTGGCCTGCGGCTTCGACACCTCCGCTCTGAGATAGCTCCCGGGCCATCTGTCGATGAAGGAGCGAGCTTCGGACGTCCCCGAGATCGGCGTAGATGGCAGTCTTGAAGAGGTCGTGAGAGATCCACACTCGATCCCGATCCGAGGCACACAACCTCCGGTGGCGGAGCTCCTCCACCGCGTCGATGACCTCGTCCACGGGCCGCTCCAACGCCCTGCTCAGGACACCGACGCGCGTCGGGCGCGAGGCCACTGCGAGCAACTGGGCGACCCGAGTCGCCTCCCGGGAGCATTGAGACCAGCGAGCCGACAGGATCTGACGAAGCGACACGGGGACGGTGAACGCCTCGGCCTGAGACCGCGGCAGGACGAGGCGGCCTGCCAGGTAGTCTCTCGTCAACTCGGTCAAGTACAGGGGGTGGGCACCGGACAGGGCCAGCAGCTTCTCCGCATCGTCCGCGCTCAACCGGCCCTCCCCAAGGTGAGCGAGAAGCTCTCTACTCTCCTCCTCCTCGAGCTCGGACAAACGGATCCGATACAGCGGATACCGGTCTTCGTTCTCGATCCAAACGTGGAGGGGGTCCCGCTCCCCGACGGCGTCGGGTCGAACGGTGGCGATCACGCCGAAGGGCACGCGAGCCCATCGGCGTCTGAAGAAGTGGAGGGTCGAGATCGTCGTGGCATCCGCCCAGTGCAGGTCATCGATGAACAGAATGGTGGGTTTCTCGCGAGCGATCGCCTCGAGCAGCATGGAGAAGGCATCCATGAGACGCCTGGGAAGACTGCGATCATCGATGGGAGGTGGCTCGTTGACGGGCTCGGCCAATGAGTCGGGCGGAAGAGTTGCGCCGATCACGGTTCGCCACGGCTCGCCGAGCCGGGCCAGGTGGGCTTCCAAGTCCAGTCCGGACAAGGCGTCCAGGATCGGGTTGAGCGAGATGCGACTCTCCAGCTCTACAGGGCGGGACTCGAGCGCCCTGACGCCGTCGAGCGCCGCGCTTCTCGATACCTCCTGAATGAGACGTGTCTTGCCGATGCCGGCCTCTCCCACGATGAGAGCGAAGCGACAGTGGCCTCCACGGATGTCCCGAACCACGGTATCCAGCTCTCGCAGCAGGCTCTGCCGGCCCACGAAGGGCACCATATCCAGTTCCGGCCCTCCGCCCGCATCGCTCTCCGCCTCCCTCGCCCTCGAGATCGCCTCCTCCACCACCACCGCCGCCCCAAGGCGCCCCTGCACGTGCAGGTGCTCGGTGTACGCGACCTCAGCGGCCTGGAGACGGCCGACTCGTGCCCTGGCCTCGATCACGCGCGCGATGTAATCCACATCGTGGGGGACGAGCAGGTACGCGGCTTCGGCCGCATCGCGCGCTTCCGTCCAAGCTCGTGCATCCGAACGCGACATCCAGGCGCCTTCCGTGCGCCGGAGCAGCGTGGTGCGCAGGCTCTGCTCGAATCCCTCCCGCCAATCGCCGAAGGAGTTGCTGATGTCGAGTTCGTTGGGGCCCAACAGCCCTCGTTCGGCGATCTGGGCAGCCTCGAGTAGATGCCCCTCGGCAAGTCGCTGCCGAAGTGTCTCGACGTCGGAGTGAACGGCAGGGGCCGGGCGCAATTCATCGCCATGGGTGCTGAACAACTCCTGTCCGGTCTTCGTCTTGATGGCGTGGATCAGCTGGCGCAGCCGGTGCCTCAGGTGCGCGTCGATCTCCCGGTCCCACAGAAGCGTTCCAAGGCGCCCCCTCGATATCGATCCCTCCGCGAAGACGATGGCGATCAGTGCCGTTTGGTACGGCGAGAAGTCTGGCCTCGACCCTCCGGAGCGGACGCGGAGTGCTCCGAAAAGATCCACGTGAACCGAAAAAACAGACCTCGACGTCACGCAGTGGGCTCGTGGCTCTGGCGTCGTTTCCGCACGCTTCCAATCGACCGCGGAGAGGGCACGGCCTCTCGGTCGCCGACGTCACCAGCCGCTGCGCGCGGCACGAGACCTCCACCGTCAGCCTCACGCCTCAGCCACGCTTCGAGTACCCATTCCCAGCCGAGCCGCTCGCGGGCCAGGCTCGGTCGGAATCCGACGAGACGGTACATCTGATTGCTGACCGAGAAGCCGTCCGGGTACCCGAACTCGTATGCGATGGAGAAGATGTTCGCGTCACTGTTCTGGAGTCGGCTGACCAAGCGCAGGACGCGCGCCACCTGTAGCCAGTGTGACGGCACCGGCAGTCCGCGATTGGACAGTCGGCGGCCGAGCGCTCGGCGAGAGAGATACATGGCTCGACTCAGCTCGGTCACCGTCCTGGCGCGGGCCGACAGATCGACGATGCGGCGAAGCACATTGCGGGTGTCTTTGTCGACGACCAGCCCCCGCCAGGTGAGATAGTCGGTCACTTCGGCGCCGAGGTCCGCAGGGGGGCGTCGGAGGACCTCGGCGAGATTCGCGGCCGTCAGGCCGACGTGGTGGGGGAGGAGTCCGTGCGGTCGAGTCTGGAGTACGGCTTGCAGGAGCTCTGGAGAGGACTCGAGGACGGGGGCGGGCGGGAGCACCGCGATCAGCGCGACGCCACCCGGTCGCTCCCGCACGAGGCGGAGGCACTCACCTCGATGCGATCCCTCGACCCTCCAAACGAGCGCGGACCCCGGCCGGCGGCTGACCTGTTTGAGTTGTGTCCTTCCCCCCCGGACGGGCTCCAGGCGCTCGTACGGATGGAGTAACGCGCTCAGCTTGGTGTGAGGCTCCACGTGTGACCTCCCGGTCATGAGTCGAACAAGGTGACCTCACCGTAGCTCTCGGGTG
>JBDHDM010000465.1:0-5341 GCA_039591515.1 Gemmatimonadota bacterium
GTCCTTTCCATCACCGGGTGCACGGACACGGATCCGACGGCGGCCGATCTACCCGTGCAAGCGACCGGCGACGCCGTCTCCTTCGGGATATGGAGCCCCGCCGGCACCGACACCTGCTCTCCGGGGATCCACGACCAGCACTCGACGGTCGGGCCGGACGGCCTTCGGTATCCGACGTGGCACCCGGCGGTCGACCCCGAGACCGGATGCACCTTCGGCCATGAGCACGGGCGCGACCCCAGCGGATCGGACCTGTTCGCCGAGGTGGGCGCGATCCCGTTCGGATACGCCAACGAGCACCTCGAAGCGGGGGGTTTTGGGGCGCCGCGTAACGAGGACCACGTCGGTCACAAGGTCGATTGGGAGAACGACCTGGTCATGAACGTGGGTGGTGCCGGTTCGGCCGTCCTCTCCGTCGTGTGCGACGTCCTGGTCAAGATGCACCAGGGGACGCACTCGCCCGACGCGTTTACCAACAACCTCCACGAGGTTGCCTATCACATCCGCTGCAGCGACGGCACCGGGTTCAGCGCGACGCTCCTGACCCCGATCGGGACGCCGGGTGAGCTCGTGGTCGGCTGCGACCGGGAGGTGCACGTCACGGCCGGGACGGCAGTTCCCCCGATCTCGCCGGACGGAGGGGGAAAGCGTGCCATCCCCGAGGCGCGTTGCATCCGGGACCGCATTCTGGCGCCGGAGGACGGACGGCCGCGCTTCGACAGCGCGCTACGCGAGAGCTGGGAGATCAGCGCCAAGCTGCGGCGGGAGAACGGTCAGACGCTCGCTTCGTTCAATCCGTACTTCCAGGTCCTGGATCCCAGCCGGTATTACGACGCTGCGATGACCCAGGCCGTGGGCCGCCCGGTCGATCTGTGCTACCTCCCCGAGCTCATGGGTACCGACCGGTGCGAGGCCGTCGGAGGTGACACGGTCACTTGGGACTCGCCGCGATCCCCCTTCAAGGGGGTACGACGGTTCGTCGACATCAACGGAAACCGTGTGCACAACGCGAACGGCCCCGAGGTCTGGTACACCGACTCACTCGGCCGAAACGGGCGGACCGAGCCGTTCCCGGGGAGCATTCGGCAGTGGGTGGCCATCCGCGACAACGAGGGCCTCGACATCGGCGGCGGGGTCATCGGACGCGATCGGAACTACGACGCTCCGGGCGTGCGCGCCCCGAACTGAGTCCTCGACCATGGTCTGCTTCCGCACAGGCGAGTCGCGCGACCGCCTCCGGCATCGTGCGCTCCTCGCCACCCTGGCGCTTTCCTTCGCGATCGTTCAACCGGTGGCCGGGCAGTTCGTGTGGGATACCCCACGGATGATCGGGCCCGAGAGCCCAGGCGGCTTCGGGCTGTACTGGATGCGCGCCGGCGCGCTCCCCGGGGACGGGGACGCCGTGATGGGGACGTGGACGCTCCCGGGGTTCGACGGGGCCGTCGCGGTACGGGGAGGCGGAGGGCGCGGGGCCGGGGATGAGATCGCGGGGTTCGGAGGCGTGGATGTGCGCGCGCCGCTCGCTCGCCACAGCGAACGTCAGCCCATCGACCTCGAATGGAGCGGTGGCCTCGGGGCCGGCGTCGGTGAGTACGTGCTCGTGTCCGTTCCGGTCGGCTTGAGCGCGGGACGAAGCTGGTCGTCGGGCTCCGTGTGGTTCGCCCCCTACGTCTACCTCGGCATCGCGCTGGACTTTCGCACCGGCGACGAAGCTCCGGATGAGGAGTTCGACGTGCAGGGGAGTGCGGAGGTGGGCTTCGACCTCGCGCTGGATCGTGCTCGACGCTTCGTGATTCGAGCCTCCGGCGCACTCGCGGACCGGCAGGCCTTCGCGGTGGGCTTCGCGATCTCGGGAGGGTCATAGCCGCCGAAACCGGCCAAGGTTGGGCACTGTGGGCGCCGCCGGCGAGCTCTGACCGGTCCTGTGCTGGCGGGTGACAACACCTACGTTGTGGCCCTCGCCGACACTCCCACACGAGCGTAGCCGATGAGCCTGGAGAAGAAGTACGACGGGTACACGTCCTTTTCGTACTTGGAGCCTGGCGTGGACTACCGGCCCTTCGAGCTCGCGGCGCAGGTCGACCGTGTCCCGCCGGCCCCGATCGCCTTGGACGAGGCGCAGGAGGAGCGCGTTCGCGAGCTCGTTCGTCGGTTGGTGTTCGTCTCCATGCACGAGCATCTGGGGGTGTTCCCGGAGCGGATCGAGGAGACCCCGGAGTATGCACGTCACGGGCGCATGGCGACCGCCTTCGAGGGGCTCGCGGCGTCCTACTGGGACTGCGTCTTCGACAACCTCATGGACGGGATCTGCAGGATCCACTCACACTCGGGCTGGCAGTGGGACGACGTCCTGCACGACCTCGGGATGAGGCTGTGCGACCTCGCGCACCAGGATTTCGTGATCCCCTGCCTGAGGATCGACGACGTCCAGCGGGCGCACGACGAAGGGAAGGTCGCATGGGTCGCGACGATGGAGGGCGCGGCCATGATCGAGCACGACCTGGATCGCATCGACCTCCTGTACGGGTTCGGGCTTCGCTCGCTCGGCATCACCTACTCGGAGTCGAACGCCCTCGGAAACGGCCTCAAGGAGGACCGGGACGGAGGGCTGACGAAGTTCGGGCGCAAGGCCGTGGCGCGCATGAACAAGGTGGGACTACTCATCGATTGCTCGCACTGTGGAGACCAGACGACGCTCGACACGATCGAGAGGAGCGAGAAGCCCATCGTGTTGTCGCACATTGGCGCCCGAGCACTCTGGGACTCGAACCGACTGGCCCCCGATGAGGTGCTGGAGGCGTGCGCTGCCAAGGGCGGCGTCATCGGGGTCGAATGCGCGCCGCACACGACGCTCACGAAACGGCACCGTGAGCACTCCATCGAGTCGTTCATGGAGCACTTCCAGTACATCGAGCGGCTGGTCGGGATCGACCACGTGGGCTTTGGCCCCGACACCGTATACGGAGACCACGTCGGGCTTCACCACACGTACGTGGCGGCCCTCTCCATCAAGGACTCGCGTGGCGCCGGCAAGCCCGACCAGGAGTACGACGAGGTGCCGTACGTGGCCGGCCTGGAGAACCCGACCGAAGGGTCGCACAACATCGTGCGGTGGCTGGTCAAGAACGGATACTCGGACGAGGACGTGGCCAAAGCCATGGGAGGAAATGCGCTCCGGGTCATGCTCTCATGGGTGGGCCGACCGGCGGCGGCTCAGGAGGAGGTGTCGTGGCGGATCGCGTCGGCCCGCATGGAGGCCGATCTGTCACGTGGGGACGGCAGCGCCTCTGTGAGGATGTCGTGGGTGCTCGTGCCGTGGCCGGAGGGCTCCCCAATCCCGACCGGACTTCCGATTCCCGTCGAGCTGCTCGGCTTCGGGTCGGCGACGGCCGACGAGGTGGTGCTCGACGACGGTCGCACCGTTCGACTCGAGCCTGACCGCGGCAGCCATCGATCGGCGGTGCTACGCCCCGCGGACGACACGTCCGACGATGCCCTCGAGGTGGCCTTTTCCTATCTCGTGCCCTCGGCGGTCGAGCTCCACGAAGAAAGCGCCCGCGCGCGCATCCCCGTGCTCACCGGGCCCACGCCGGTCGACGCCTCCTGGCAGCCGATGGATGCGGACCGGGGCGAGGGAGGTGCGTCCGGACCGACGCTGTTCACGGCGACCCTGCATCTTCCGGATGCGTGGAGGATCGCCGACGGGTTCCCTTCGGGACTACGGCGTGAGGAAGACGGTCGCTATTCGGTCGCGCTGCCCGTTCCTCCGGCCATGGTGGGCTTTCGCGCTCGTACCGACGGCGCCTGGCGACCTGGCCTCCCCCTCCTGATCGACGTCTTGATCGTTGGCATCCTGCTGGGTTTCGCCGCCTTCGGTTGGCGGCACCTCCGGAGCATCGCCGCGTGAGCCGACCCGAATGAACGAGGCGGACCTGATGGCGGGACCGGGCTTCACGTTCTGGGGGCTCTTCGTCGTGTGCGCCCTCCTCATCGTCGGTTACGTGATTTGGATGATCCACGCGGAGAAGGATCGATGACCCCGCAGGCGTGGGTCTTCCTCGGCTACTTCGTGGTGGTGTTCGGAATCGGTTGGTACAGCCTGCGCGCTACGCGTGACGAGACCGACTATTGGATCGCGGGCGGCGAGCTGGGCTGGTTCACCGGTGGGGCGACGATGGCGGCGACGCACACGTCGGCCGGGACGTTCGTCGGGACCATCGGCGTGATGTACACGGCCGGGTGGTCCTTCGGCTGGGTCCTCCTCTCCATCCCCCTCGCCTATTGGTTCATGGTGGCCGTGCTGGCGCCGCGCTTCACGCGGCAGAAGGAGCTGACGATCCCGGCGTTCATCGAGACCCGCTATTACGGCAAAGGGGTCCGAGGGCTGGCAGCCGCGATCATCCTCATTGCGACGATCGTCTACATCCAGGCACAGATCGTGGCTGGGGGGCTGATCGCCAACACCGTCTTCGGGATTCCGACGACGTGGGGCATGGTCGGGTTCACCGCGATCCTGCTGGTCTACACTGTGGTGGGCGGCATGGTGGCCGTCGTGTACACCGACGCCTTCCAGCTTGTCGTGATGGGGCTGGGAGCGCTCTTTGCCGTGCCGCTCGCACTGCGCCAGGTCGACGGCCTCGGAGGACTGCTCACGCTGGTCCAGTCGGCTCACCCGCTCGTGTTCACTTGGGAGACGATGCCGGCCACGCTCCTGTTCACCATGGGCCTGTCCTTCTTCCTGGGCGGAGTGGCGACACCGGAGAAGCTCATCCGGCTCTACGCCATGAAGGACATGCGCACGATTCGGCGGGGCGTCCTGTTCGCGATCGTGATGATCCTCGGAATCAACCTTCTGGTGTTCATTCTGGCGCTGTGCGCGATCGTGCTCTTTCCGGCACTCTCCACAGGCGATCTGGCGATGCCGATGGTGGCGACCGCCGTGCTGCCGGCCACCCTGGGCTCGATCATGCTGGCGGCGATCACAGCCGCGATGATGTCCACCGTCGACTCACTCCTGATCGTCGCGGGCTCGGCCCTGTCCGTGGACATCTACCAGAACCTGATCCACCCCGAGGTGTCGCTCCGTCGCCGCATGTGGGTCGACCGAATCGGGATCCTCATCGTGGGCTCGGTTCCCGTCGTCTTGCTCCTGAGCGGGATCGGGGAGGGCGACCTCGTCCAGTTCATCGTGCTTCTCTTCACGGCCCTCATGGCCGCGGCGTTCGTACTTCCCGTGGTCGGAGGCGTGTTGTGGGCGAGGGCAACCCGGGAGGGTGCCGCGTCGGCCATGGTCGGCGGGGTCGCGGCGACGTTCGCCTGGGAGGTGTGGGGCGCGCCGTCC
>JBDHDM010000466.1:0-3171 GCA_039591515.1 Gemmatimonadota bacterium
GCCATTCCTCGCCCAGGGGGACATCTCGCCCGACCGCCGTTGGCGCGTGACGGCCAGCGACGGTGATCTGTACCTGATCGAGCGTCGCTCCGCCGCGCTCCGGCGCCTCACGCACACCGAGGACGCCGAGGGACAGCCGAGCTTCTCCGACGACGGGAGTGCCGTCTTCTTCCGACGGGGCAGCAACCTCTTCCGCTTCGGGCTGGCCGACGGGCGGCTCACCCAGCTGACGCGGATCTCCGCGGGACCAGCTCCCGACGAGGACGACGAGGCGGAGGGTCACCGGGCCTTCCTCGAGGCCCAGCAGCTCGAGTTGTTCGAGCACGTCCAGCGTGACTCCGTTCAGGAGGCACGAGCGGACTCGGCCCAGGAGCTGCGGGAGGTCGGTGAGCCGGAGGCGATGCACCTGGACCGCGACGAGCGTGTCCAGTCCCTGACACCGACCCGTTCCGGAACACACGTTCTGGTTCGCACCACGATGCCGGCGCAGGACACGCGCCAGACCATCGTTCCCGATTGGGTGACCGAGGACGGATACACGCGCGACCTCACCGTCCGCACCAAGGTCGGAGACGCACAGAACCGCTCCCGTGCGGGGGTTCTGACGACAGCCACCGGCGAAATCGCGTGGATCGACGTGGCCCCGGACGGATACGAGAGCGAAATGCCCCCCCGGGTCACCAACGTCGGGTGGAACGAGGCAGGCACGACGAGCTTCGTCTTCGCCGTGTCGTTCGACAACAAGGATCGGTGGATCTGGTCCGTCGATGCGTCCAGCGGGGAGCGGACTCTCCTCGACCACCTGCACGACGATGCCTGGGTCGCCGGACCGTGCTTCTCGCAGTGCGTCGGGTTCGTGCCTGGCACGGACCGCCTCTACTTCGTGAGCGAAGCGTCAGGGTACGCACACCTCTACGCCGTGAACGCCGACGGAACGGAGCGCGCCGCGCTTACCAGCGGCGACTGGGAAGTCCTGTCGGTCACGGTCCCCGAGGACCGCAGCCGTTTTCTGCTCCGTACCAACGAGGGCTCACCGTTCAACGAGCACGTGTGGTGGATGGACTTCGACGGGTCGGACAAGGAGCGCGTGACCGACGGGGACGGGCGCTTCCTCGCCACCTTGTCGCCGGATGGCGGCCGCATGGCGATCGTGCACGACGTGGCCAATCGTCCCGCGGAGCTCTTTCTCGCCGATGCCGACGGCTCGGACCTGGAGAGGGTGACCACGACACCGACCCAGGAATGGACCTCGTTTCCCTGGATTCAGCCCGAGATCGTGCACTTCGAGGCCGAGGACGGGACGATGGTGCCGGCGCGCATCTACCGGCCGGCCGACGTCGGGGCGGAGCCCAACGGCGGCGGCGTCATCTTCGTGCATGGCGCGGGTTACTTGCACAACGTGCACAACTACTGGTCGTCGTACTACCGGGAGTACCAGTTCAATCACTTCCTCGCCGCGAACGGCTACACCGTCCTGGACATCGATTACCGAGGGTCGGCCGGATACGGTGCGGCGTGGCGCACGGGCATCTATCGGTGGATGGGCGGCAAAGATCTGTCGGATCAGGTCGACGGAGCGCGGTACCTCGCCGCGTCGGAGGGCGTCGACCCGACGCGCGTGGGCCTGTACGGGGGCTCCTACGGCGGATTCATCACCTTGATGGGGCTCTTCACAGCCGGAGAGACGTTCAAGTCCGGTGCGGCTCTCCGATCGGTGACGGATTGGGCGCACTACAACCACGGCTACACCAGCCGCATCCTGAACCTCCCGCATGACGACGAGGAGGCGTACCGGCAGTCCTCACCGATCTACTTCGCCGAGAACATGCGCCCCGACCAACACCTCGTGATGCTGCACGGGATGATCGACACCAACGTGCACTTCTCCGACGTGGTCCGGCTGGCCCAACGGCTCATCGAGCTGGGAAAGGAGAACTGGGAGATGGCGGTCTACCCTGTCGAGAACCACGGATTCGTCGAGCCCACGTCGTGGACGGACGAGTACCGGCGGATCTTCGAGCTCTTCGAGCGGACGCTCCGGGAGCCCGGATGCACCGCGGACGGAGGCTTTTGCACCGTACGGGGCGGTGAGGGACGCTGAGCGCACCACGCGACCAGGCCCGCCCGGCGCCTCCCCGGGCGGGCCCCTCTTCGTTGCCGAGCGAGGCCGCGCTCTGCCCCTCCTAGGCCGCGGAGCGCAGCGCGGCGGCCGAGTCGATGCGGGACGCGCGGATCGCGGGAATGAGGCCTGAAAGCGCGGAAACCGTCAGCAGCACGACGATGGTGGCCCCGAAGGTGACCGCATCGGTCGGCTCGACTCCGTAGAGAAGCGACGAGATCAGGCGGGTACCGAGCACGGATGCCAGGGCACCGATCGCGACGCCTGCGCCCGCCAACACCATCGTCTGAGAGACCACGCTCTTGCGGACCCCTTCGGCGGAGGCACCCAGCGCCATCCGGATGCCGATCTCGGGAATCCGTTCGGACACCGAGTACGAGAGCACCCCGTAGATCCCCAGGCTGGCCAACAACAGCGCGCTGAGAGCGAAGGCGACGAGGATCTGGAGCGTGAAGCGACGTGGCGACACGGATGTCTCGACCACGGATTCGAGCGTACGCCAGTCTTCGGTGGGCATCTGGGCCTCGACCTGACGCACGGCGGCGCCGACGGAGCCCACCACGTCTTCCGGCAGAAGTGAGGTCCGGACGACCATCTCGACCGTCTGGAAAGCCCACACCTGACCCATCGGGAAGTACACCTCGGGATCGGCACCGAGCTCGAGTGCCCTATGCTTGACGTCTCCCACCACGCCGACCACCTCCGCCTCACCGAACCACATGGAGATCGACCGCCCGAGCGCGCGCCCATCGAAGATCGTCCTGGCCGCATGCTCGTTCACGATGATGACGGGGCGGTTGTCCTCGTTGTCTCCGGGCTCGAAGTAGCGCCCTTCGACGAGAGGGATCTTCATCGCTTGGAGATACCGATGGTCCACCATGTGCGGGAAGAAGTAGTCCCCCTCGCCGTCTTCGTACTGCTTGTCGACGACGCGCGTCCCCCAGGTTCGGTTGGTTCCGAGCGGGAGCGCGTCCACGAGGCCGACCGCCTCGATACCAGGCACTGCGGCCACGCTCGTCACGATCTCGTCGAAGAAGGCGTTGATTTCCGGT
>JBDHDM010000467.1:0-3171 GCA_039591515.1 Gemmatimonadota bacterium
GCAGGCGGCAGCCCGGGCGGGCCGGGGGCGGGACAACAAGGGCTACGAGGCGGCGGTCGCCGCCCTCGAGATGGTCTCCGTGTACCGCGGCCTCGGGTCCTCGTGACCGTGCCGCGGGCCGAGCACCGGCCCCGAATGGGTCGAGCAGAGCGCATCGACCGCACCAGGGCGCGCGCCTGGGCGCTCCAGATCCACTATCGCTGGGAGAGTGGCGGGAAGACGGGGACCCTGATCGATTCGCTGGTCGACACGGTCGCGACGCGACGCATCGCGCCTCGCCGGCTACCGATGGTTCGGGGCTTGCTTCGCCGACTCGACGAGCACCTGGACGAGATCGACCGAGCGCTCGACGACGCCCTCGACAACTGGAGCCTCGATCGACTCTCGTCGATCGATCGGGGCGTGCTCCGCATCGGCGCGACGGAGCTCTTGCACGACGAGGAGGTGCCGCCGAAGGTCGCGATCCAGGAGGCGATCCGTCTTGCGGAAGGCTACGGGGGGCACGAGTCCCCGCGCTTCGTGAACGGCGTGCTCGACGCCCTTTACAAGCGACGTTCCGAGGGCGCCTGACGCCGCCCCGACTCCCGAAGCGGCCTTGCGCATCCTCGTCCTGAATTGGCTCGATCGGGAAAACCCGCTCTCCGGTGGCGCCGAAGAGCACCTGCACGAGGTCTTTGGCCGACTCGCGAAAGGGGGCCACGAGGTCACGGCGCTCGTGTCGGGGTGGCGGGGATGTGCACCTCGCGCGCAGCTCGACGGAATCGAGATCCACAGGGCGGGCGGCCGCTACACCTTCTCGGTCGCAGCCCCGAGGTACTACCGGCGCCACCTCGCCGATCACTCGTTCGACGTCGTGCTCGAGGACCTCAACAAGGTGCCGCTCTTCGCGCCGTACTGGATCGACGCGCCGCTCGTGTTGCTCGTCCATCATCTGTTCGGTCTGACGGCGTTCGATGCGGCTTCCATTCCCGTGGCGGCCGCGACGTGCCTCCTCGAGCGGCCGGTCCCCCACGTGTATCGAGGGGTGCCGACGGTGGCTGTGTCCCAGAGCACACGAGACGACCTCGTTCGCCGGGGATTCGAGCCGAGTGTGATCGAGGTCATCACCAACGGGATCGACGTGGAGCGGTACGCGCCCCACGAAGGAGTGCCCAAGTCCGAGCGCCCGACGCTGCTCTTCCTCGGCCGGCTCAAGAAGTACAAGCGGATCGATCTGGTCATCGAGGCCGTCGCCCGGCTCGCCGAGCGAGGTGTGGACGTGGAGCTCCGGGTGGCCGGCGGTGGAGAGCAGGCCGAAGCGCTCCACGATCTGGCGGGCCTCCTCGGCGTGGCGGATCGTGTCCGCTTCCTGGGCCACGTCGACGAAGACCTGAAGTTGGAGCTCTTCCGCTCGTCGTGGATCCACGTGCTGACCTCCCCGAAGGAGGGGTGGGGCATCACGAATCTCGAAGCCGCCGCGTGCGGGACGCCGACGATCGCGAGCGATGCACCGGGGCTGCGAGAGTCGGTCTTGGACGGAGAGACGGGGCTCCTCGTTGCGCACGAGGATGTGGACGCGCTTGCCGACGCCGTCGCTGCGCTCGTGGAGGATCCGGAGCGTCGAGGAGCCATGGGACGCCGGGCCCGAGCGTTCGCCGAGTCCTTCTCCTGGACGTCCTCCGCGGAAGCGTTCGAGAAGGTCCTCACACGGGTGGTCGACGCTTCGCCCCCTCAGTAGCTTTCGACGGCGAGCGCCACCGAATTCCACCCCAACGCGAAGGTCGGTACGTGCGGGTCACCATCACCGAGAGGCACTGCGAGGTCCCCAAGAACGTCCTCACCCGCACGGAGAGCCAGGTCGGGTCTCTGGCCAAGTTCGAGAGTCGGGCCACCCACGCCGAGGTCGTCTACACCGACCAGAGGCACACTCGAAAGGTCGAGGTCGTCGTGCACGTGGATGGGGCCGGTCGAGTCGCCGCGAGAGGCGAGGGTCAGGACTTCCGCTCCGCGCTCGATCAGGTTGTCGAGCGGCTCCGCAGGATCCTCCGCGAGCAGAGAGAGCGGAGGACGGATCATCAAGCTCCGCCCCGGTCCGAGCAGCCCACCGGGGAGTGACCAACCGCGGCGAGGTTCCGGTCTGAGCGGCAAGAGTATCTCCATTCGGGAGATCGTCGAAGCCAAGCGAGAGACACTCGCTCTCGATCTTCTCAACGAAGGCGTCGGTATGGACCGTAGGGCCGCCGACGCCGACGTGACCTCGCCCGGGCTCGCCTTGGCCGGCTACACGGAGCGTGCGCCCGAGGGCCGCATGTGGGTCTTTGGCGAGACCGAGATGGCCTACCTCGCCACGCTCGATTCCGACGAGGCTGTGAGGTGCCTCGTCGACCTCTTCGCGCTGGACGTGCCGGCGGTCTTCGTTTCCAAAGGGCAGGACGTGCCCGCCTACTTCACCGAGGCGGCCACGAGCCACGGGATTCCTGTCTTGCGGACACGGCGGAGCACGAAGGAGCTGTACCAGCTCATCAAGCCCTTCCTCGAGCTGGCCCTGGCGCCGACGACCACACTGCATGGCTCGCTGGCGAGCGTGTACGGTGTCGGCCTGCTCTTCGTGGGGGACAGTGGGGTGGGCAAGAGCGAGTGCGTGTTGGACCTGGTGGAGCGTGGGCACAGACTCGTTGCCGACGACCTGGTCATGGTCACCCGCCAGGGCAACGACGTGCTCATGGGCCGCGGTCACGAGCTCCAGGGCCACCACATGGAGATCCGGGGCATCGGCATCATCGACGTGTCTGCGCTCTTCGGCGTACGCGCGGTACGGCTACAGAAGCGGATCGAGGTGATCGTCCAGCTGGAGATCTGGGAACAGGATCGGAGCTACACGCGGACCGGGCTGGACGAGGAGGTCGAGGAGGTCCTCGGGGTGGAGATCCCGCGGGTGACCGTGCCCCTGAATCCCGGAAAGAACATCACCGTCATCTCCGAGGTGGTGGCCATGAACCACCTCCTCAAGTACGCCGGCGTCAACCCGGCGAGAACGTTCGATCGTAAGCTCCGTCAGTATCTCGAGCAGGACTATGAGTAGCGAGCCGGAAGGTTCCCCGACGCCGGCCCGAGGCGTGGTCATCGCCCACGGCCCCATGGCGCGTGCCATGGTAGATGCCGTCCGCAGCATCACGGGGAGCGCGGCCGACG
>JBDHDM010000468.1:0-3167 GCA_039591515.1 Gemmatimonadota bacterium
CACGAGCCGAGCCGCGTGCGATCGCGCGCATTTCGGCTATGACACGTGCGACCGCAACGAGGCGACGTTCGGATACCCAATCGAGTCGAACGCCCAGAACATCGGCAGTGAGGCTCACCCCTTCCCGGCGCACCCGAACCGCGGACCGTGCGTAGCTCCGACGGGACTTCCCGGTTTGGACGCCTCGGGCGCGGAGTGTATCTGGTCCCGTGACAGGTTCCGTGGGTGGTCAGGGCAGTCAGTGCCCGGGGCTACCGGCTATTGGCGATACCTCACCGAGGTCGTGGGATGGATGGAGCTCACGGGGGGTACCCCATGAGACCGGCCCCCCATCGAGTATTCGGTCAGCTACTCGGCGCCGAGGGCTTCCTTGGGCTCGATCCGCAGCGCCTTCCTCGCAGGCAGCCAGCTCGCCAGGAGGGCGACGAATAGGAAGGACGTGACCACGGCGCCGTACGTCAGCGGATCCGTGGGGCTGATGTCGTTCAAGAACGGTGTCAGCCCGCGCATCGTGATCGCCCCGATCGCGACGCCGGTGACCGTGCCGATGCCCACCAGGAGTAGCCCTTTCCTCAGGACGACCGTAGCCAGATCGAGGCGTCCCCCGCCAAGCGCCAACCGAACACCGAGCTCGCGCGTTTGCCGCGCGACTGTGAACTGTACGAGGCCGTAGAGGCCGACGGCCGACAGGAACAGCGCGGCCAACCCCATGGCCCCGACGATCAGGACGCCCATGCGTTGAGGCAGTAGCGCCGCGTCCAACGTCTCTCTCGCCCACCGGAGCTGAACGCGCGCGTCGCCGGACACGGTCGATGCCAACGCCGCCGTGACGCTCGTCTCCAGCTCGGCAGGACGATCGGCGCGCAGCACGATCGTCGGAGCAGCCAGGGGGGTATCGAGGGGAGTCGAAAGGTAGAGGAGTGGATCGGGCGTGTCGTCCTGGATCAAAAACCGGATGTCTCGAGCTACGCCCACGACCGTGGCCGCGCTCCCACCCACACGGATGATCCGACCCACCGCCGGCTCCTCGCCCATGAATCGATCGCGGAACGCCACGCTCACGACCACCGCGCGATCCGACGCGGTCAGATCAGAGGTCGACACGCCACGTCCTTCGGCCAACGAGACCCCAATGGCGGACAGATAGCTGTCGTCCACCAGCCGCACGTCGACCACGTGTGCGTCGAGCCCCGGCGGCGGCGCGACGCCCGGGACTTCCACGGGCATGGGGCTGCGCGAAACGCCGACCGGCGGCATCGAGCCGGCCGCAGCGACCTCGATCCCGGGCGTGGAGCGCAGAGCCTCGAGCAGATCGCGCAGCATCGGACCGTGTCGGTCGGCGGCTTCCTCGGGCAGTCGGACGGAGAAGAACGCGACGCGGTCGGGGTCGAAGCCTGGATCCGCCTGCCCACCCGACACGAGCGCCCGCGCAAACAGCCCCGTGGCGATGACCAGGACGACGGAAACGCATACCTGCCCGACCACGAGGCCCGACCGGAGGGAGAGCACACGCGTGCGCTCACTGCTGGTACCCCTCAGGATTCCCGCCGGGGATCGACGTAGCACGTAGAGGGTCGGTACGACCGTGGTCGCCACGGCGGCGAGGACGGCCGCCGCCGCCGTAAGCATCAGCACCCGCCGATCGACGGTGAGCTCCAGGCCCACGCCCGGGCCGGCACGCAGGAGCGCCGAGACCAGCGCGCCGTTCAATCGCTGAGCCGTGAGCATGCCCACGACTCCACCCAACACCACGAGCAGCAGCGACTCGGTCAGGATCGTGCGGAAGAGCCGCGCGCGACCGGCTCCGAGCGCGATCCGGACAGCGAGCTCACGCTCTCTCGCCATCGCACGAACCAACAGAATGCTCCCCACGTTGAGACATGCGACGATCAACACCATCAGCGCGATCGCCGTGAGGATCGCTACGAACGCGCGCACGCCCGGTGCGAGACTGTGGTCCAGCCCGGTGGTTCGTGTCACGCCGACTCCGTGCCCGCGGTACGCCTCGGCGTCCATGCCTCTGAGATCGAGCGCGATCGCTCCCAACGCCGCCTGAGCCGCTTCGATCGAAACGCCCGGGCGGAGCCGTCCGATCATCTCGAGCGGCTGATCGGAGGGGTCCAGCGGGTCGAGCCGCCCGAAGAGCGGAGCGCCGGACATCGGTAGCCACATGTCGGACCGGAAGCCGATGAAGTGTCCCGCGAAGCCAGGCGGTCCGACCCCGATCACCGTGACCGCTCGACCTCCCAGCTGCAGCGCGCTGCCGAGGACCGAAGGGTCGCCGCCGAGCGCGTCCTGCCAGAACCCGTGCGCGAGGACGGCGACCGGCGGCTCCCCGAACGCACCCTCCGCCGCAAAGGACATCGAGCCGATGGAGGCGGTCTGCTCCAGCACGTCGAAGTACTGGGGGGTGACGAACTGCGCCACGACCTGAGGGCCGTCTTCCCCGAGCTCGAGACGTGTTCCCATGAACGCCGCAAAGCGGTCGAACACGCGGTTTTGGTCTCGATACACCTCGAACGCCTGCCACGAAAAGCCCGCGAAGCTGTTCTGCCCTTCCGTGTCCGCCCAAACATCCGCCAGTCGATCCGGCTCGTTCACCGGGAGCGGAGAAAGGAGCAGCTCGTTCATCACGGTGAATACCACGGCGTTCGCGCTGACCCCCAGCGACAGGACGATCGTCGCGGTGAGCGTGAGGGAGGGCGTCCGTCGCAGCGCTCGGATCCCGTGGCGGATGTCGCCCATCATCGTCTCCAGCCCCCCTCTGCCCATACCGCCGCGGAGGGGGTTCGCCGGAGGGCGTGCCCGGCTCGCCAGAAGCGCCGCGGTTTCGGGATCGCCGAAGCGAAGCGCGAGCTCCTCGACGGTGCGTCCGGCGTCGAGACCCTCCCGAAGGTGCGCACGGAGGTCCGAGCCGAGCTCTGTTCGGCCGCCCTCGTCCAGCTTCGATCGAGCCAGCGTCTCAGCGACCAGTCGCTCCAGCTCGGGCGGAAGCGTGCTCACGTCAATCCGAGCTTGGCCATCGCCTCGACCAGACCGACCCACTCTGCTCGATGCTCTTCGAGCGAAGCCTCTCCCTTCGGCGTGAGGGCGTAGTACTTCCGTGGGCGGCCGGACTGTGTCCGGGGCACGTGCCGCCGAATCAGACCCCGTGACTCGAGCTTGTA
>JBDHDM010000469.1:0-3165 GCA_039591515.1 Gemmatimonadota bacterium
CTGGCGGGCCTCGAGGCGATGGCGGCATCCGGCTACGTGGCGGTCCACGAAGCGGGCACACCCACGGCGACGATGCAGGCACTCGAGCGCCTCGACGCGGCGGGTCGCCTGCCGATACGGGTCTACGCGCTCCTGAGCGGCCGCGACCCCGCCCAACTCGCGGAATGGGCAGAACGTGGTCCCCTCGCCCGGGAAGGCGATACAGATCCTCGCCTCTTCGTGCGCGGAGTGAAGGCCTACTATGACGGCTCCCTCGGCGTCCGAGGCGCTCGCATGATCGAGGCAT
Source organism: Gemmatimonadota bacterium (assembly GCA_039591515.1). Taxonomy (GTDB): domain Bacteria; phylum Gemmatimonadota; class Gemmatimonadetes; order Longimicrobiales; family Gaopeijiaceae; genus UBA2589. The sequence continues at coordinate 287 of JBDHDM010000469.1, forward strand.
ACTCGGATCTGCCCGGGCACCACGGAGTGAGCGGAGAGGGATACGGCTTCAACCAGGACAGCATCGCGATGATGATGGGCGAGGGGTTCCAGGCCGCGATCCATGCGATCGGCGATGCCGGGAACCGCGAGACGCTCGACTTCATCCGTGGTGTGTATGAGGCGACCCCCGCCGCGCGAACCCAGCGGAACCGGGTCGAGCACGCGCAGGTGGTTCACCCGGACGATTTCGAGCGCTTCGTCTCGCTGGACGTCATCGCGTCGATGGAGCCTCCCCACGCCGTCGAGGACATGCCTTGGGCAGAGGACCGCGTCGGACCCGAGCGGATCCGCGGTGCGTACGCCTGGCGGACACTTCTCCAACACGGAGCGCCCATCACGTTCAACTCCGACAACCCGGGCTCCAGCCACGACCCGTTCTACGGGCTGCACGCTGCGATCACGCGGCGAAACCCGGCGCTCGAGCCCTCGGGCGGATGGTATGCTGAGCAGGCGGTCACGCCCGAGGAGGCGGTACGCGCCTACACGTCGGGCGCCGCGTACGCGTCATTCCTCGAAGACCGGACAGGGCTGCTGGCCCCGGGGCGATGGGCGGACCTGACCGTGTTGGACGTCGATCCGTTACGCGCGGGAGCGAGTGACGCACCCGAGGCGATCCTCGCGGGCAGGGTGCTTCTCACGGTGTCGGGGGGCCGAGTGGTGTACGAAGCTCCCCCTGGAAGCTGACCAGGGCCTACCCCCGCCCCCCGAATCCACCGGCTCCAGGTCACGAATCGGCGCCCGGCCTCACTCGCTCCAACGGAAATCTCCCGACTTGCCGCCCCGTGGCAGGCCCCTACTCTGGGCGGAGCAACGGCGCCCGGCCGGCGCCCCGTGCCCGCAGCAAAGGCGAGGCACTGTGACACCGATCTCGGAGGACGACCGTGCAGCTCCGATCCCTCAGGCGCGCGTTGGGCATCCCTGCTCTGACACTTGCGGCTTCCCTTCCCCTCTCCGCTCAGAGTGCCGACCAGATCTCCGCCGCGCTCGGTGACATGGAGTGGAGACACATCGGCCCGGTCAACATGGGCGGCCGTGTCTCCGCGATCCTCGGCGTGCCGGGTGATCCACGCACGTTCTGGGTCGGAGGTGCCGACGGCGGGGTCTGGAAGACCACCAACGCCGGCGTGACCTGGGAGGGCCAGTGGCAGGACGAGAACACCTATTCGGTGGGGGCGCTCGCGCTCGCGCCATCCGACCACAACGTGGTCTGGCTCGGCGCCGGTGAAGGCGACCCTCGCAACTCGGTCTCGTACGGCGACGGCGTCTACCGTTCGACAGACGGGGGAGCGAGCTGGACCCACCTCGGACTGGAGGACACCGAGCGGATCAAGCGCATCGTGGTGGACCCCCGGGACGCAGACGTCGCGATCGTATGTGCCATGGGGCACGAGTGGGGACCCAACGAGCAGCGCGGCATCTTCAAGACGACCGACGGTGGGGAGACGTGGGAGCACACGCTCTTCATCGACGAGGACACGGGGTGCTCGGACATCGACATCGACCTGTCGAACCCCCGCAACGTGTACGCGGGGATGTGGACCTTCCGCAGGAAGCCGTGGCGCTTTGACGACGGCGGCAGGGAGACGGCGCTCTACGTCTCCCGGGACGGCGGCGACACGTGGAAGAAGATCACCACGACACCCGACGAGCCGATGGCTCGCATCGGGCTCAGCGTGGCACAATCGAGGCCCAACGTCGTCTACCTGATCACCGAATACCCGACCGCCGGCTCGCTCTTCCGCTCGGACGACTACGGCGAGACCTGGACGATGGTGAACGACGACAAGAACACCATCAACTTCCGCCCCTTCTATTACTCGGACGTCTTCGTCGATCCCAGCGACCACGAGACGTTGTTCACCCTCTCGGGCGGCATGGCCAAGTCGACCGACGGCGGGCGCACCTTCCAGCGGATCGCGCAGGGGGTGCACGGCGACCACCAATCGCTGTGGATCGATCCCATGGACGGGCAGCGGGTCCTGTCGGGCTCCGACGGCGGCATGCAGGTCACGTACGACGGCGGCGACAACTTCCACATCTTCCGCAATTTCAGCCTGGCGCAGTACTACCACGTCTTCGTGGACGACCGCGACCCGTACTACGTGTGCGGCGGCCTTCAGGACAACGGGAACTGGTGCGGCCCGTCGAGGCTGAACGACAACGCAGGCGTCCGGCCGGGCTACTTCTACACGGTCAGTGGTGGAGACGGCTTCTACACCGTGCCGGTGCCCTGACAACCGAACCTCGTGTACTCCAACGCGCAGGGCGGGTACTTCCGCATCACCGACACCAACTCCGGGCAGACCCGTTCCATCGAGCCCTTCCCGCTCATGATCGGCTCCCAGGGCCAGGGGATGTTCCAGGCACGGTATCGGTTCAACTGGGACGCGCCCATCGTCATCTCCCCACACGACCCGGGGACGGTCTACTGGGGCGGCAACGTCGTCTTCCGCAGCCGTGACTACGGGCACTCGTGGGACATCATCAGCCCCGACCTCACCACCGACGATCCGGCGAAGCAGCTCGACTCGGGCGGGGAGATCTACAACGACAACACCGCCGCCGAATTCCACACGACGATCCTCACCATCGCGGAATCAGAGGTCGAAGCCGGTGTGATCTGGGTCGGCACGGACGACGGTAACGTCCAGATCACACGCGACGACGGAGCGACCTGGACCAACGTCCGCGAGCGCGTGCCCGGCCTTCCGGCGGAGACCTGGATCGGAAACATCGAAGCCTCGCCGACCGAGGCGGGTGTGGCGTTCATGGCCGTCGACAACCATCGACTCGACGACTTCACGCCGCATCTGTACGAGACGCGGGACTACGGGCAGT
>JBDHDM010000470.1:0-3164 GCA_039591515.1 Gemmatimonadota bacterium
CGAATGCATGGCACGGTCACGACCCGTTCCGGAATCGAGTTCACGGGCTACGTCACCTGGGACGTCGACGAGATCTACTCCTCGGACATCCTGGACGGCGATGCCAACGGCGAGCGGATGCGAATCCCCTTCGGTGAGATCGAGTCCATCGAGCGGAACTCCTCCTGGTCCTCGCGCGTCACGCTCACGAACGGACAGCAGCACGTGCTCGAGGGCACGAACGACGTCGACGGGTCGAACAGCGGGATCGAGATCTCCGACGCGACCCTCGGGGCCGTGAAGCTCGAGTGGGACGAGTTCGACCGCGTCGAGTTCCACGGCACGGAGGACGAGGTCGCCGCGGCGAACTTCGATGGAGGGCGCCGTATCGAGGGGACCGTCATCGACAAGTTCGGTGATCGGTACACCGGGCAGATCGTCTGGGACGCCGACGAGGCCTACACCTGGGAGATGCTCAACGGCGAGATCCGTGACGTGGAGCTCCATATCGAGTTCGGGCAGATCCAGCGGATCGAGCGCTCGCGCAACGGATCCACCGTCACGCTCAAAGATGGACGCACCTTCGAGCTCTCGGGCTCGAACGACGTGGGCCGCGGCAACCGGGGGCTCACGATCCGCACGGATGGACGGGACTTCGAGGTCGACTGGAGTGACTTCGCAGAGGTGACCTTCTCGCACTGATCACCGCGAACCCCGGCACCAAGAAACCCCGCCCGGCACGCCGGGCGGGGTTTTCTCGTGTGCCCCGATGTCGCAAGATCACGCACGAACCGGGAGGAGATGCCCGGAGCGCCCCGGCCCGACACGGAGGAAGCGATGTGGTACCGCATGATTCCACGGAGTACGACCCGTCTGGTTGCGGTCACCGCGCTCCTCGTGCCTGCAGCGCTCTGGGCGCAGGCGAGCCCGGACCAGGCGGCTCGGGTGGACGAGATCTTCGCCCGGTGGGACACGGACACGTCGCCCGGCTGCTCCGTCGGCGTGACGCGCCACGGTGACGTCCTCTTCGAGGCGGCCTATGGCATGGCCGACCTCGAGCACGGGATCCCCAACACGCCGGGAACGATCTTCGAGGGTGGCTCGGTATCGAAGCAGTTCACGTCGGCCGCGGTGGTCCTCCTCGCCCTCGATGGCGTCCTCTCCCTCGAGGACGACGTCCGACGATGGGTGCCGGAGGTACCCGACTACGGGCACACGATCACACTTCGACATCTGATGACGCACACCAGCGGGCTGAGGGATTGGGGCTCCGTCGCGTCGATCTCGGGATGGGGCCGCGAAGAGCGCAGCCACGATCACGACGACGTCGTCGACATGGTGAGCCGACAGTCCGCTCTCAACTTCGAGCCCGGCCACGAGTACTCCTACAGCAACAGTGGATACAACCTCCTCGCGATCGTGGTCACCCGGGCGAGTGGGTCGTCCTTCGCGGATTTCTCCAAGAAACGGATCTTCGAGCCACTCGGCATGGACGACACGCAGTGGCGTGACGACTACCGTCGCATCGTGCCCGGCCGAAGCAGCGCCTACGACGCGACCGACGAGGGCTGGGAGATCAACCGGCCCATCGAATACGTGCACGGAAACGGAGGGATTCTGACCACGGTGCGCGATCTCGGCATCTGGAACCAGGCGCTGACGGACGGTCGTCTCGGCGGAGACGCGTTTCTGAGCCTCATGCATACCCAGGGGCGCCTGAACGACGGATCGGAGATCGTCTACGCGGGAGGGCTGAGGGTCTCGGAGTTCGCCGGGGTTCGCTCCGTGACCCACACGGGCTCCACGGCCGGGTACCGGGCATACCTGGGCCGGTTTCCCGAGCAGGGCCTTTCCGTGGCCATGCTCTGCAACGCCTCCGACGTCTCGACAGGCGGGTCCGGTGGGCGGATCGCCCGCACCTTCCTGGGGGCGGCGGCACGGGAGATCGAGCCTCCGGCCTTCGATGTCGCGTCGGAAGGGTACGACCTGACGCCGTACGAAGGGCTCTACCGGGAGCCGGTAACGGGCGCGCCCGTGGGTCTCTCGGTACGAGACGGTGTTCTGTACGCGGACGACACCCCGCTGCTCCCGCTCTCTCAGACCGAGTTCCAGGTGGGCCCGGGCCCCAGCAGGTACCTCTTCCGCCGCGAAGGGGACACCGTCGACGGCTTCCGCGTCGAGAGCTGGGAGTACACGGAGCACGGGTACGACCGCGTGCAGCCCTGGACGCCCTCCGAGGCGGAGCTGCGCGAGTTCGAGGGCACGTTCCACAGCGACGACGCGGAGACCACGTTCGTCGTCACGGCCGGGGAGGGCGAGCTCGAGATCTGGCAGCGCCCCGACAACACGCGTTCCTTCGAGCCGGTCTACGCAGACGCGTTCGAAGGCTTCGGGGGCCTGGTGCGCTTTCGGCGAGACGAGACGGGGCGGGTCACGACGCTCTCCCTGAGCCTGGGAAGGGTGTACGACATGAGGTTCCAGCGCGTGGACCGCTGACCCGACGAACACGGCCGCGGAGGCTCGGCCCGCCGGGATCCCCATGGCTTGCACCAGCGGACCCGATCACCGAGCCGCCTTCGGTGTATTGCTTGACCGATCGAGGGTGCTACCGTTGAGGCCCGCCACCGAAAACTGAAAATGAGAACATCGTGACGGTATCCACGCCCTCAGCTGGTCGGGCCGAGCGCCTCCGGGGCATCCTCCCGGATGCAGAAATCGCGGCCGTCGCACCACTGCTGGAGGAGATCGAAGGGCTCAAGCGTGAGCGTAATGCGGTCGTGCTGGCGCACAACTACATGACGCCCGACATCTTCCACGGCGTCGCCGACCTGAGGGGCGACTCCCTCGCGCTGGCCCGGATGGCCACGGAGACCGAGGCCGACGTCATCGTGATGGCGGGCGTACACTTCATGGCGGAAACCGCGAAGATCGCCAACGAAGACAAGACGGTCCTGATCCCGGACCTTCGGGCCGGATGCTCACTCGCCGATTCGATCACGGCCGCCGACGTCCGACTCCTGCGCGAGCGGTACCCGGATGCGCCGGTGGTCACATACGTGAACACCTCGGCGGAGGTGAAGGCCGAAAGCGACGTCTGCTGCACGTCGGGCAACGCGGTGCAGGTGGTCGAGTCTCTCGGAACCGAGCGGGTGATCTTCCTCCCCGATCAGTACCTCGGCAGGTGG
>JBDHDM010000471.1:0-3154 GCA_039591515.1 Gemmatimonadota bacterium
ATCGCCCACGAGGTGCATCGGTCGGGTCGACCCGTCACCCTTGCGGTCGGAGAGCACATTCGGGCGCCGCGTACCTACAGAGGCCGCGACATCGAGTGGTGGATGGACGCGGCCGGGGTGCTCGACGATCCCTACGATGAAGCGGACAACCTGCAAAGAGTCCGCTCGTTGCCGTCGCTCCAGCTGACGGGGTCGGACGACCGCCACACGCTCGATCTGAACTACCTCACCGATTTGGGAGTGAGGCTCGTCGGCCGTCTGGCCGGCATTCGCGACGGCCGGGCCCTCTTCTCCGGATCGCTCCGAAACCAGTGCGCGCTGTCGGACCTGAAGATGAACAGGCTGCTCGACCGGATCGACGAGTGGACCGAGGCGGAAGGGCTCGACGGCGAGGTCGAGCCACCTCATCGACTCGCGCCCACTCGCGTCGAGAAGTCTCCACTCCTCGGCTTGCACCTGAGGAGCGGTGAGATCCGGACCGTCGTCTGGGCGACCGGCTTCCGTCCCGACTACGCCTGGCTCGACGTCCCGGTCTTCGACCGGAAGGGCCGGCTCATCCACGACGGCGGTGTCGTGGCCGCCCCCGGGCTCTACGTCCTCGGGCTTCCCTACTTGAGGCGCCTTCGCTCGAGCCTAATCGACGGTGCGGCGGGGGACGCCGAATTCCTCGGGGCTCACCTAGCCGAGTACCTCGACGGCGACGTCGCGCCTGCATCGACTTCGGTCTGACGGCTGAGTCCCCGGGGCTTTCTCGCTTCACGGCCCCCTTCTGCCTTCCGGGCCGCCTGAGCGAGCATCCGGGTTGCGTCCGGCGTCGCTCCCCTACGGGAATCGACGGGGGGCCGGCCCTTCGGGAACGTACTTGCTGAGGGCGCCGCGCCAATTCGATAAGCGTATGTCGAGTGCATCGACCACCAGGTCGGCGCGCAATCGGTCCAGCACCTGTCCGAGCGGGCGCGTCGGGCCAAGTACCTTGAGAAGGGCGACACCTCCACCTCGGTCACCGCGAAGGAGCGTTCCGTCCTCGAGCACGATCCACCAACAGTCGTTGCGCTCCTCTTCCGGAACTGCGGACAGCAGGAGCTCGGTCTCGGCATCCTCGAGACGAAGCAGCGCCAGCTCGCCGGCCCAGTCGAATCTGGCGACGACACGCGCCGCGAATCGGCAGAACCGTCAGGTCCCGGAATAGAGGAGGACCGTACGCTCAAGTGTGGTTTTGACCATGAGATCCGCCGTCATCGTATCTGCTCCCGTGTTCTTCTGCGATCCGATCCCTCGCACCGCAGTACCGGGATCGACGTGGCACGGGCTCACTGTCCGGCTATGCCTGGCCCGACTATCTTCGCGACCCTCGATCGACACCGGCCGCCGCAGGCGATTACGCACCCGGGAGCACATTGATGGCTGAGGTCGTCCGGAGCGAGCGGAAGGCTCGCGTCGTCACGGTCACACTGAATCGGCCGGACCGGCTCAACGCGGTTTCGCGCCCATTGTACGAGGGCCTCATCGCCGAGTTGGAGGCCGCGGAGGCGGAGCCCGAAGTCCGCTGCGTCGTGCTCACGGGCGAAGGGCGTGCCTTCTGCGCCGGTGCGGACCTGAAGGCACACGCCGACGGCCCCCCCGATCCGGCCGAGCGGGCGCGGTATATCGACGCTGCCCAGAACGCGAACGCGCTGATGCAGTCGATGGCGACCCCGGTGGTCGCCGCGGTGAACGGACACGCGATCGGGGCCGGACTCGAGCTCGCGCTCTCGGCGGATTTCATGATCGTCGCGGATGACGCCAAGCTGCGCCTGCCCGAGGTCGCGTTGGCCACGTTCATCGGAGGTGGTGTGGCGTACACGCTGGCCGAGCGGGTCGGAGTGCTCAAAGCCCGCGAGATCATCTACTTCGGAGAGTTCTTCTCGGGCGCGGACGCGGCTGTGTTGGGGATGGCGAACCGGGCGGTTTCTGCGGACCGCGTGCGTGAGGTGGCGGCGGAGTGGGCGGAGAAGCTCTCCGGGCTCGCGCCGCTCTCGCTGGCGGCCGCCAAGAAGCTGATCGGCCCGGCCGCCGAGCGGTCACGCTCCGAGGCGATGGAAGAAGAGCGCGCGGCCCTCGATCGCATCTTCGGCTCGGCCGATTGGGTGGAGGGTGTCGCGGCGTACCACGAAGGACGTGTGCCCGAGTACCGGGGCGAATAAGGGCACCGAGTGAGCGCGTCTCTCTCGCGGATCTTCGAGCCGCGATCGGTTGCCGTCGTCGGGGCGAGTGCGAATCCGACGAAACGAGGCCACCAGATCCTCGAGGCCCTCCAGCGCTCGGGCTTCGCCGGTCGGGTTTTTCCCGTGAACCGGCGCGGCGGTGAGATTCTCGGCATCCCGGTTGTGGCTTCTGTCGACGAGCTCCCGCACGGAGTGGACCTCGCCGTGCTGTGCACCCCGGCTGCTGCAGCACCGGATCTGATCCGCGCCTGCGGCCGGAAGGGCATCGGCGGCGCGATCGTCCTGGCGGTCGGCTTCGGTGAGTCGGGCACCGCCGGTCGGGCGCTGGAGGTGGCGCTCGCGGAGGCTGGAGCGCAGACGGGTGTGCGGATCGTGGGCCCGAACACCTCCGGGATCCTGAACATGTCGACCGGGCTCAATCTGGTGGGCGCGCGAGGCGTGCGGGGGGGAGGGATTGCGTTGCTGTTGCAGTCCGGCAACGTCGCGCTCTCCCTGATGACCGAGGTGACGGAGCGGTCGTGGGACGGGATCTCGGTCTATCTGGGGGTCGGGAACCAGCTGGACGTGGGGCCGGCCGAGGCGCTCGACTACCTGGCGGGACACCGGCCGACGCGCGCGGTGGTCGTGTACCTCGAGGGCGTTCCGGGGGCACGAGCGTGGCTGGCGGCGGCCGCCCGCGTGGGAAGATCGAAGCCGATCGTCGCCATCAAGAGCGGGCGGACCGATCACGGCTCGGCGGCTGCGCTCTCACACACGGGTTCGGTCGCCGGCCCGTACGACCGTCTGTCCGCGGGGTTGCGCCAGGCGGGCGCGGTCGAGGTCACCCGTACCGACGAGCTGCTGCATGTGGCGGAGACGTTGGGAAACCAGCCGGCCGGCGCGCCCGGTCGAGGCATCGCCGTCCTCTCCGACGGGGGCGGCCAGGGTGCGTTGGCGACCGACACCCTCGT
>JBDHDM010000472.1:0-3151 GCA_039591515.1 Gemmatimonadota bacterium
ACGCTTCGGACGTGCGGATCTCGCCGGACGGGAGCGCGGTCGCGTACGTCCGCTACGCGATGAGCATCATGCGCGACCGCCGCGAGGGGCGGCTGTGGATCGTGGGCGCCGATGGCTCGAGCCACCGAAAGATCACGAGTGAGGACCGGTCCGAATCGTCGCCCCGCTGGTCGCCGGACGGGACGCGAATCGCGTTCGTCTCCGGCAGTGACGAGGGTGCCGAGATCTACGTGCATTGGGTCGCGACCGGGCAGACCGCGCGGCTCACGCAACTCGAGCGATCGCCCGGGGGCCTGGCGTGGTCCCCCGACGGTTCTCGGATCGCCTTCACGATGCTCGTCCCGGAGGCGCGGCCCGTGCTCGCGACGATGCCGGCGAAGCCCGCGGGTGCCCAGTGGGCCGACCCTCCGATCGTCGAGACCCGTGTACGGCACGAGGCCGACGGGAGCGGCGTCATCGAGCCAGGATACCGGCACGTGTTCGTCATCCCCTCCGACGGTGGCTCGCCGAGGCAGGTCACCTCGGGTGACCATCAACACGGAGCCCCGACGTGGGACGCGGACGGGCGAGCGATCCTCGTCAGCGCGAACCGACGGCCCGACTGGGAATACGAGCTCTCGCAGAGTGACATCCATCGGGTTTCGCTGACCGATGGGTCCATCGTCGCACTGACCGACCGGAGTGGCCCCGACGGGGGTCAGGCGGTGTCGCCCGACGGCTCGACGATCGCCTACACGAGCTTCGAGGAGCGCGTCCGGACGTATCAGATCCAGCGGCTCCACCTGATGGATGCGGACGGATCCGACAAGCGTCTCCTGCTCGAGGATCTCGACCGCTCGATCGGCGGCTTGAGTTGGGCGGCCGACGGCAGCGGCGTCTACTTCTCCTACGAAGACGAGGGCCTGACGAAGGTCGGCTTCACCACGACGGGTGGTGACTGGCGGGTCGTCGCCGAGGAGCTCGGGGGAACCGCGGTGGGGAGGGCATACGGCGGGGGCAACTACACCGTCGCCCAAGACGGCTCGATCGCCTTTACGTACACCACGTCCGACGACCCGAGTGAGATCGCGCTCGTCACCACCGGGGGTGATCGGCGAATCATCACGGATCTCAACGGCGACCTGAAGCAGAGGGTCGCGTTCGCGGACGCCGAGATGTTCTGGACGGAATCGTCTCACGACGGGCGTCCGATCCAGTCGTGGATCCTGCATCCGCCGGGCTTCGATCCGTCGCAGACCTATCCGCTCCTCCTCGAGATCCACGGCGGGCCGATCTCGAACTACGGTGATCGCTTCAGCGCGGAGTTCCAGCTGTACGCCGCGGCCGGCTTTGTCGTCGTCTACTCGAACCCTCGGGGCAGCACGGGATACGGCGAGGAGTTCGGAGACCTGCTCTATCACGCCTATCCGGGCAACGACTACGACGATCTGATCTCGGCCGTCGATGCCGTGATTGCTCGTGGGTACATCGACGAGAGCGAGCTCTTCGTGACCGGTGGCAGCGCCGGCGGCATCATGACCGCCTGGATCGTGGGCAACACGAATCGGTTCCGGGCCTCGGTCGTGACCAAGCCGGTCGTCAACTGGATCAGCAAGACGCTCGTTGCCGACAACTACAACGGGTACATGTATCGGCGATACCCGGGCACCCCCTGGGAGAACTTCGAGGACTACTGGAGCTTCTCACCGCTCTCTGTCGTCGGGAACATCGAGACGCCGACCATGGTGATGGTGGGCACGGCCGATTTGCGCACGCCCGTGTCGGAAGCGAAGCAGCTCTACCACGCGCTCCGCCTGCGACGCGTCGACACGGCGCTGGTGCAGATTCCCGGGGCCTACCACAACATCGCGAACCGGCCAAGTCAGCTGATCGCGAAGGTCATCAACACGGTGGCGTGGTTCGAGCGGTATCGCGGGAGGCCGGTGAGCTAGGCGGCGCGACTCCCCGAGAGGCTCGCCGGCGTCGTGGCGGCGACCTATCGTCATTCCCGACTCGATCCCTCGGTGAGGAGAGACAGCCATGACATGGCACTTCCGGCCGCCCGTCGCGGTTGCCCTCGCGACAGTGATGCTGACGTGCGCGTTCACGACGCCCCGGCTCGATGCGCAGGAGGAGTCGTCGGCCGTGGACCGGACATCGGAGCTCGCCACGCCAGCGGACCTGGCCGAGATCGTCGAGGCCTTCGACGACTTCGTCGAGCGCCAAAGGCACGAACACGACGTGCTCCGTCGAAAGATCGACGACCTGATGTTCTTCCTGCGCCTCTCGGACGTCGCCGAGGTCCAGATGGTGACGTTCAGGAGCGGGCCCCCGCGGTGGCCCGAATCTGACGGCAGCCTGGCGTATCCACACCTGCTGCACGAGGAGGGAGACTCGCTTGCGGTGCCCGCGTACGTGTTCATCCCGCACGACCTGGACCGGAGCGCGCAACACCCGCTGATCGTGCTGGTCCACGGTGGCGTGCACTCCAACCACTCGAGTGGCACGGCGACCGTCATGCGCGAGATGCTCCAGCAGGGCTACACGATCATCGCGCCCGAGTACCGCGGAAGCACCGGGTACGGCCGCAGCTGGTATCGACAGATCGACTACGGGGACACCGAGGTGCTCGACAGCTACCACGCGGGCCAGTATGCGCTCAGAACGTACCCGTTCCTCGACGAGGACCGGATGGCTGTCGTGGGATGGAGCCACGGCGGGCTACACGCGCTCTTCAACATCTTCCGCTTCCCGGACACGTACGCCGTGGCCTATGCCGGCGTGCCGGTGAGCGACCTCGTGTCCCGGATGGGCTACACCGGGCAGGGTTACAGGGAGCAGTACTGGGCGGACTTCCACCTGGGCGTCGCGGATAGGGAGGCGATCCCGGAGCTTCGCAGGCGCTCCCCGTCGTGGAATACGGCCCAGTACCAGGGCACACCGCTCATGATTACGACCAACACCAACGACGGCGACGTGAACGTGCTCGAGGTCGAGCGGCTCATCCAGGCGCTCCAGGCCGACGGAAAGGAGGGCTTCCGCTACCGCATCTACCAGGACGCACCCGGCGGGCACTCCTTCGACCGGCGCGACAACGAGGTCGCTCTCGAGCAGCGGCGCGAGATGTACGAGTTCCTCGCCGACTACCTCCGCCCCGCGCGACCGATGGCAT
>JBDHDM010000473.1:0-3146 GCA_039591515.1 Gemmatimonadota bacterium
CGCTGCTCCTGCCGATTCTCGCGACCTGCGGTGAAGGCCCGGAGCCCGAAGACGAGCGGCCCCCCAACATCGTCGTCATCCTCGTCGACGACATGCGCTTCGACGACTTCGGGGCCGGGGGCCACCCCTTCGTCGAGACTCCCGGCATCGATCGGGTCGCGAACGAGGGTGCGCGCTTCGTCAACGCGTTTGCGAGCACACCGCTCTGCTCCCCGAGCCGTGCGTCCTTTCTCACGGGACTCTACGCGCATACGAACGGGATCGAGGACAACCTCGCCCGCGACGAGCAGAGCCATCGCTTGCCCACCTTCGCCCGCGTGCTGGACGCCGACGGTTACCGCACCGCGTTCATCGGCAAGTGGCACATGGGCAACGACGACAGTCCGCGCCCGGGCTTCGACCGGTGGGTCGCGATGCGCGGTCAGGGTGAGGCCCTCGATCCCGTGCTCAACATCGACGGGACGCGGACACCCACGACCGGGTACGTGACGGACCTGCTGACCGACTATTCCGTGGACTTCATGCGCGAGTCCGGCGACGATCCCTTCCTTTTATATGTGTCGCACAAGGCGCTCCATCCGAACGTCTTTCAGGCCGATGACGGCAGCTCCGGCGCGCTCCCCGGACAGCCACGCGGTTTCGTCGCGGCGGAAAGACATCGCGGGCGCTACGCAGGGATGACCGTGGAACGCCGACCCAACGCGTCCGCACCCATCGAGGGCAAGCCGGCCCTCGAGCGTCAGATCGGGGACCTGCCTCCGCTGCGTCCGGGAGGCGGAACCAACGACGAGACGATCATCGGCCGGCTGGAGATGCTGCTCGGCGTGGACGAGTCGACGGCGCGGATCCTCGAGGAGCTCGAGGAGCTGGGCTCGCTCGACAACACCGTGGTCGTGGTGGCCGGCGACCACGGGTACTTCTACGGGGAGCACGGGCTCAGCGGGGAGCGCAGGCTCGCGTACGAGGAGACCGCGCGGATTCCGCTGCTCGTCCGCTACCCCCCGCTCGTCCGGGCCGGGCTGGCCCCCGAGCCGCTCGCGATGAACATCGACCTCGCGCCCACGCTGCTGGAGCTGGCCGGGAGCGAGCCGTCTCGTCCGCTCCACGGCCGCTCGCTCGTGCCCCTGCTTCGAGGCGAGACGCCGTCCGACTGGCGGACGTCGATTCTCATCGAGTACTACTCCGACACCGTCTTCCGTCGGATCGTCACCATGGGCTACAAGGCGGTTCGGACCGAGCGCTACAAGCTCATCGACTACCTCGAGCTCGAGGGTATGGACGAGCTGTACGACCTCGAGATCGATCCGTTCGAGCTCGACAACGTCATCGGCGATCCCGCGTACGCGGAGCTCGAGAGCGAAATGCGGAGCGAGCTCCAGCGGCTCCTGGACGAGACGCGCTAGGTCTCCTCCGGCGCCCTCAGCGCCAGGCCGCGACCACGGAATCGGCGATCGTCTGAAGAGCCGTCGCCGCCGATTCGTCCAACGCGATGACACGACCCCCGTTCGGTCCGGGATCCAAGCGCGCGTCGAGCCCCAGCACCTGATCGCCGAAGAGGGTGCCTGCGATGACGTACGCCGCCAGAACCGTTCCGTGGTCGCTGGGGTGGAACCCGTCGGGCCCGAAGGGGGAGAGGTCCGGCTGCTGCGTATGGAGCACCCGCAGCGCCTCGCCCGCGGGAAGGAACGTGCCCCCGACGCCGACGGCCGCGTCGTGGTAGGCGTCGCGCACGTCGTCGAACGCGAACTCGCGATCGAGCGAGGGCCACACCATGAGGAGTGCCGGCTCTCCACCGGCTGCCCGCACCGCACGACTCAACGTGTCCGCCCAGGTCGCGAGGAAGAGCTGATTCTCCGGCAGCGATGATGGCCCCTGCTGCATAACCACGAGGTCCGGCTCCAGATCGGTGACCAGGCCCTCGAAACCCGCGTACCAGTGGTCCTGCAGCGCGTAGTTCGGGTAGGCCACCGAGGCGACCGCCACGTCGTTGCCGAGCGCGGCTGCCACCGTGGCGACCGCGCCCGGCAGGTCGTTCGTGTAGGTGAGCGAGTTGCCGACGAAGAGGATCCGTTGCTCGGCCTCACCCAGGGACACACCGGTGACCCCATTCGACCCGTCTTGCCCCAGGCATCCGGCTCCCGTGGCGAACGTCGCGATGAGCAAGCAGGCGTACGCGCCGAGTCGATTCCGTGGCCTCGAGGGCCTCGACGAGCTTCCATCCCACCGTCCCATGTTCCCTCCCTCCCAGTCCATTCTCGGTCGCACCCGGGATTCCGTACGGAGTGACGCGCCGGCGCTTTCGCGGTGCGCCGTTGTCCGCTCAGAGCACAGGTGCGTCATGCCGCCCTGTGGTTGCTCCGGGCGCGCGACCACGACACTCTCACGCCCGCCCACCTCCGCTCGCCGCGCCCACATCCCGAGCATCCCCATCATGACTCACCGCCAGATTCGTTCCCGATTCATGACCCTGCGAGCCGGTCTCGTGCTCGTGGCTGCGATCTCCGTCGGGACGCCGGCCGCACTTCTGGGACAGACCGTCCCGCCCGCGGCCGACCTCGACATCTACGAGATCGTCGAGACGTCATCTGCCGAACGCATCGAGTCCGACATCCGGACGCTCGTCGGCTTCGGAACGCGCAACACCTTGTCGGACACCCTGTCGGATACCCGCGGCATCGGTGCTGCCCGCCGCTGGATCAAGGCGGAAATGGACGCGATCTCCGCGGCGTGCGGTGGGTGCATGGAGGTCTCCTATCAGGGGCGCCTCTTCGGCCCCGAGGACAGCCAACGCCTCCCCGCGCCCGTGAACGTGGTCAACGTCGTCGGCGTGATCCGGGGGACCGTACATCCGAATCGGTACGTCATCATGACCGGGGACATCGACTCCCGTGCGTCGAACGGCTCGGACGGAGAGACCGACGCGCCCGGCGCGAACGACAACGCATCGGGCATGGCCGGCGTGATCGAAGCCGCGCGCATCCTGACTCAGCACGAGTTTCCCACCAGCGTCATCCTGGCAGGTCTCTCCGGGGAAGAGCAGGGCCTGTGGGGCGGGCAGCACATGGCCGCCGTCGCGAGGGAGGAAGGCTGGGACATCGTCGGTGTGCTGAACAACGACATGATCGGCAACATCGAGGGCATCAACG
>JBDHDM010000474.1:0-3144 GCA_039591515.1 Gemmatimonadota bacterium
CCGCATTCAGCTCGTCGAGCAGCGGAACGCGAGCGGGGAGGAGCGCGAGATGCCAGAGGCGCCGTCCGGGATTCCCGACTCGTTCGAAGAGCACATGCAGCTGATGTTCGATCTGCAGGTGCTCGCGTTCCAGACGGACATGACCCGCGTCATCACGTTCAAAACGGGGTTCGACCAGTCGAATCGGACGTTCCCGGACAGCGGAACCACGAAGTCGATCCACGGGGCCTCGCACCACGGCAACGTCGCGACCGACATCATGGACTTCAACAGGATCAACACATACCGCACGAGGCAACTCACGTATCTGCTCGAGCGGATGAAGAGCACCATGGACGGCGATGCCTCGCTCCTCGACAAGACGGCGATCGTCTGGGGCTCACCGATGGGCGATCCCAACCTGCACAATCACCGGCGTTGTCCGCTGCTCCTCATGGGCAAGGCGAACGGCGCGCTCGAGGGGAATCTGCACATACGGGCGCCGAAGGGGACACCGATGGCCAATGCCTTCGTGAGCCTCATGCAGGGAATCGGACACGACATGCGGAGCTTCGGAGACAGCACGGGCACGCTTGCGCTCACGTATCCGCGCGGAGCCACGTCGGCCACGGGAGTTGGGGCATGATCCGTCGCTCGGCCTGTGGATTGGTCGTCGCCTGGGTCGTGTCGGGCCCCATCGCGATCGAGGCCCAGTCTCGGAACGCGGACCTCGCCGCCGCCGCGCGAGACGGGGAAGCAACCGTCGTGAGCGAAGCCCTCCGTGGCGGTGCCGCGGTCGACGCTGCGACCGGCGATGGCATGACGGCGCTGCACTGGGCTGCCGAGCGGGGGCACGCACAGATCGTGCAGCAGCTCTGCGAAGCAGGGGCCGATGTCACGCTGCGGACGCGTGTCGGCGGCTACACTCCGCTTCATCTAGCCGCACGTCGCGGAAGCGGGAAGGCGGTCGAGCGCCTGCTCGCCGCCGGCGCGGACCCGAACACCCAGACGACGAGCAGCCGGGTCACGGCGCTTCATGTGGCCGCGGCGGCCGTGGACGGAGGTGAGGCCGTCGCTGCACTCCTGTCGGCCGGCGCCGATCCGAACGCCCTCGAGGCGTCGGCTGGTCAGACCCCACTCATCTTCGCGGCCGGAGCCGGGCGCGCCGACGCCATCCGAGCGCTCCTCGAGGCCGGAGCGGACCCGTCGATCGAGACCCGGGTCGTGGACGTGCGACAGCACGTGATCGCCGACCGTGATGCCAGCCGGTATCTCCGACGGACGTTGGAGAATCTGCGCGTGGCGGAAGGCGGTGGCGACCACTGGCGGCCCACCGCCACGCAGGTCCAGGAGGCGATTGCCGAGCAGCGTGGATATCTGGCCTCCGGCGAGCCGTATCGGGCCTACGACCCGGAGGAGCTCGTCTCCTATCGTCCCGACTATCCGGGGGGCCCCGACGTGGCTCGGCCGCCGTACCGGGAGACGCTCGTCGGCAAGACCGGAGGGATGACTGCGCTCCTGCACGCGGCTCGGGAAGGACACGTCGCGGCCGCGATGGCGCTCCTCGACGGGGGCGCAGAGGTGGATCAGGTGAGCGGCGACGGGACGAGCCCCCTACTCATCGCGACGCTGAACGGTCAATTCGACCTCGCGCTCCGGCTCATCGAGCGCGGCGCTGACCCGAACGTCGCGGCCGACACCGACGGTGCAACGCCGCTCTTCGCGACGCTCAACACACACTGGGCGCCGAAGTCGAATTATCCGCAGCAGCGGGCCCACGACCAACAGCAGGCGGAGTACCTCGAGGTCCTCGACGCTCTGCTCGAGGCGGGCGCGGATCCCAACCTCAGGCTCAGCACACACCTCTGGTACTGGGAGTTCGGCCTCACGAAGATCGGCACCGATCTCAAGGGTGCGACGCCGTTCTGGCGCGCCGCGTACGCGCAGGACCTCGGCGCCATGAGGAAGCTCGTCGCGCACGGCGCCGATCCCAACGTCCCCACGTCGTGGCCGGCGGTCGGCATGCGAGAGCGGCGACAGCAGGACGGCAGGCAGCAGGAAGACTCCGGGCTGCCTTGGATCCCGGAAGAGGCCTTCAACGCCTATCCCATCCACGTCGCTGCAGGTGGAGGCTTCACGGGCCTGGGCGCCTTCAGCATCCGCAACGTGCCGAACGCGTTCCTCCCGGCCGTTCGGTATCTGGTCGAAGAGCACGGGATCGATGTGAACACCCTCGACTCCTGGGGATACACGCCGATGCACTACGCGGCGTCGCGCGGAGACAACGAGCTGATCGAGTACCTCGTGTCCAAGGGCGGCGACGTGACCGTGATCACCCGACTCGGACAGTCAACGGCGGACATGGCCCGCGGGGGGCGGTCGGGCTTCTTCACGAGGGTCGCGTACCCCGAAACGGCCGCGCTCCTCCAGAGCCTCGGCTCCACCTTCGAGTGCCTGCACACGCACTTCCTCGACACCGGAGACTTCTGCGCGCTTGCCGGCGAGGACGACCCATGGGCGCCCAGGATCGGAGATAACGAGGCGAACTCCAACGGCACTCGGCGTGAGCGCTGATCCGGCGGAGTCTCCCGCCGGGGAGGCCGGCGGGGGCGCGCACTCGCCCCCAGCCCACGTGACGGAGCCGACGCTCACACCGGTCCAGAAGCTCGGCGAGGCCATCGCGGATCGGGTCGAGCGGTGGATGCCGAGCCCGTTCCTTTTCGCGATTCTGCTCACCTACGTGGCGGCCATCGCGGCATTCATTTCCGAGGGGTCCACGCCGTCCGAGGTCGCGCTCTCCTGGTACGATGGGTTCTGGAGCTTGCTCCAGTTCGCGATGCAGATGGTGATCATCCTGGTCACGGGCAACGTCGTGGCCTACCACCCCCGCGTGCGAGCCGGGATCCTCCGTCTCGTACGGATTCCACGAAACGGACGTCAGGCGGTGGTGCTGGTGGGGCTCGGGTCGATGCTCGTGGGTTGGATCTCTTGGGGCCTCGGTCTGATCTTCGGTGCGATCCTGGCGCGCGAGATGGGCAAGTTGGCGCACCGGAACGGGATGGCCGTGCACTATCCGCTGTTGGCCACGGCGGGGTATCTCGGGATGAGCCTGACGTGGGGCTGGGGCCTCTCGAGCTCGGCCGGCCTGCTCCAGGCGACGGACGG
>JBDHDM010000475.1:0-3124 GCA_039591515.1 Gemmatimonadota bacterium
GGGGGCAGGGGACGGCCTGATCGACCTCGTGACCACCAACGGGAGCATCTCCGTCCTGGGACGTTGACCGAGACCCCGCCTCCTGGGGCCGTCCGGCGCAGCGGCCCATCAGGCACGCGACGCCCCTGCAGCGGGTCGGTGGAGCCGTGCCGCTTCAGCACCTCAGCATGAGGAGGTCCTGGGTCCCGCGGCTGGCCAGGATGAAGTCCCCGTCTCCATCCCCGTCGAGGTCGGCCATCTCCGAATCGAAGCCGGCCCCGGCCGCGCTGTTCGGGAAGATCGGCTCCGTCGGATCGGTGAACACGCCGGCCCCGTCGTTGACCAGTACGCGGAAGCGTGTGAGCACTGCCTGACCATCCGAGAGGTTGAGTGCCCCACTCACGATGTCCAGGTCACCGTCGCCGTCGACGTCCCAGAACTCCCCGTCGAATGAGCGGTCCGCGACAGCCGGGATCCGCTCGCCCGTCACGTCGACGAAGCGATCACCCTCGTTGAGCAGGAGCCGGTTGGTACGGTCGGCAGAGGGGTGCGAGGCCGCGGTGTTGGCGAAGTAGGCATCGAGATCTCCGTCCCCGTCGACATCTCCTAGATCCACCTCTCTCGTCTCCTCGAGACCCGGCCGGTCCGGAATCCACGAGTCCGTCACGTCGGTGAAGAACCCCAGCCCGTCGTTGAGGAGCATTCGATTCCCGTCTTCGTTGCCGACGAGGAGGTCGAGGTCCCCGTCCCCGTCCACGTCACCCAGCTCCAGGTCCTGCGTCACGCCGACGCTCGTGACGGGGATTCGCGCCCCGGACTCGTCCGTCCAGTGGCCCGTCCCGTCGTTCATCCAAACGAATTCGGGGCCTGCGTTGCCCACGATCACGTCGATGTCTCCGTCGTCGTCGATGTCGCCGACCACCACCCCGTTGGAGGTGCCCGAGGCGGGGAGCGCTCCGGCCGAGAAGCTCCCGTTTCCGTCGTTCACGTAGAACTCGTTCGTGCGGTCGTCCTCCGACACCACGATGACGTCGAGGTCTCCGTCCGCGTCGAAGTCCGCCACGGCGATGTCTTCCGAGTCGTGCGCGGCAACGGGTAGGCGACCCTCCGTCCCGTCGACGAATCGCGCGGACCCGTCGTTGAGCAGGAGCCGATTCTGGCCGAACTCGACCGCGAGGATCGCATCGATGTCGCCGTCGCCGTCGAAATCGCCCAGCCCGACGTCCATCGTGAACATGCTGGCCGCGGCGGGCAGGTTGGCACGGGCGTCGACGTACAGGGCCGGGCCGGGGTCTGCCGGTCCCGTGCCGGGGGCGGGCTCGTCCCCGCACGCGGTGAGGAGCGCCCCGGCGAGTACGGCTCCGAGCCAGCTTCGAAGAGCTCGGTTCATGATGGGAGGGTGGAGGGGAAGAGGGTGCCACGCGAGCTCCGGGCACGTTCGGACGGCGAATCCACTCGACGGCGTGGTGGTTCCCCCGGTGGGGGCCGGAGTACTCCCGGCGCGTCGTCCTCGGTATACTTCGGCGTTCCGTCGCCTCGGTCCGTGGCGGCTCTGACGAAGTGGCTGGGAACTATGCAAAGGGAAGGCCGGAGAACTCGATCGGTCCTCGTTGCCCTCGTGGCGGCAACGCTGGCGGCGTGCGCGGGCGGCGCACGCGAAGTCGAGCCTCCCGCTCCGCGGGAAGGCGACTCGCTGGAAGCACTCGAGGCGCTCTACCGAGCCCGTGCGGACAGCGCGACGATGACGGTCCACGAGGCGGATGCTCGCTTCATGACCGGCATGATCGCCCACCATGCCCAAGCCCTGGTGATGTCGCACCTGGCTCCCGAGAGCGGTGCCAGCGAGGAGATCCTCGTGCTGACCAGGCGGATCATCAACGCACAGCGAGACGAGATCGCGGTCATGCAGACGTGGTTGAGGGATCGGGATCTTCCTGCCCCCGCGGTGGACGACGAAGGTCGCGTCTCGATGGCCCAGGGTCACGAGATGCACATGTCGGGCATGCTCACGCCGGACCAGCTGGACGAGCTCCGCGCCGCACGAGACCAGGAGTTCGACGGCCTTTTCCTGAGGTTCATGATTCAGCACCATAATGGCGCCGTCTCGATGGTGCATGAGCTGTTCGGCACCGACGGCGCGGCGCAGGACGATCTGGTCTTCAAGCTCGCATCCGACATCCAGGTCGATCAGACGACGGAGGTCGCTCGCATGGAGCGGATGCTCGCAGCGATGCAGCCATCCGGGCGCGCACGCTGATCTCCCACACTCACCCGCTCTCTTCGAGGTCTTCCATGACGTTCCCACCCCGTACGCGTGTCCAGACGTGGGCTGGCGCATCACTCTCGGCGGC
This sequence comes from Gemmatimonadota bacterium, assembly GCA_039591515.1. Lineage (GTDB taxonomy): Bacteria > Gemmatimonadota > Gemmatimonadetes > Longimicrobiales > Gaopeijiaceae > UBA2589. The sequence continues at coordinate 2,331 of JBDHDM010000475.1, forward strand.
CGTGATCGCCCTGGCCGCGTGCTCCGGCTCGACCCCGGGGCCCTCCACTTCGACCGCGGTACCTTCGGGCGTCGACTATGCGCGAGAGGTGACTCCGCTGCAGGTCATGGCGCCCGACCCCGATCCGCGGGTGGGGCTCGATGCCGGCCTCTTCGACGCTGGCGAGGCAGTCTGGAACATGCGCCTGGTGTCGACCACGCCGCCGCAACAGGAGTTCGTAGGCAAGACCAATTCGGACCTCGCCTTCACGGGCGATTACGCGATCCAGGGCAACTACGACGGGATCCAGGTATGGGACCTCTCAGACCCGGCTGATCCGACGAGTGTCATCACGTACGTGTGTCCGGCTTCGCAGAGCGACGTGTCCGTCTACGGGAATCTCCTCTTCGTCTCGGGTGAGGGGCTGAGCGGGAGACTCGACTGTAGTGGCGAAGGGGTCGCCGAGGCCGTGAGCCACCACCGCCTCCGGGGCATTCGCATCTTCGACATCACCGACATCCGGAATCCGGAGTACGTGGCCAACGTGCAGACGTGTCGTGGATCCCACACCCATACGGTGGTCGAGGACCCGAACGACGATCAGAACGTCTACATCTACGTTTCGGGCTCCGCGCCCGTGCGACCGGCCGAGGAGCTCCCCGGGTGCTCGGCACTGCTTCCGAGTGAAGATCCGAACTCGGCGCTCTTCCGGATCGAGGTGATCCAGGTGCCGCTGGCGGATCCGGCGCAGGCGGCCATCGTGAGCTCTCCACGAATCTTCGAAGGGCTGGTCGCGCCAGAGACGCACGGACTCG
>JBDHDM010000476.1:0-3108 GCA_039591515.1 Gemmatimonadota bacterium
ATGGGCGCGCTGTTCACGTACCAGCCGTCGCCGAGCTGCCGCACGATGAAGTACTGGAGCAGGCCCCGATTCACGTCGCTGCGAGCCTCTTCACCCGCGATCGAGAAGACGTTGTTCGCGAGCATGCCGAGCGTCCACGGCCCCGACTGTGTGAGAAGCACAGCCGAGGGGCCCACGCTCCACTTCTCGGTGCCCCGACTCGCGCCGCCCGTCGGGAACTCCAGAATCGGACCCACCCCCCACATGACCGCTCCTTGAGCCGGCACGTAGAAAGCGGTGAAGTTCGTGTCCCCGAGTCCGGACGAGATCGTGCCGCTCTCCGAGCCGATGTCCGGAATGCGGACGAAGGGGAAGATCGCGCGGGTGATCAGCTTGCCACCCGCCAAGGGAATCACCGGCTGCACGTTGAGGACGTTCCGAGCCCGGTCGAACTCACCCAGCCCGAAGTCGGTGTTGTTCTGGAGCGGTATGCTCATCAAATCGGCGATCGGATTCGCCGCCTGTTGCGCGAGCTCGTCCGCGGTCTGGGCCGAAGCCGGCATCGCGCCGAGCGCGGCCAGGACCACGGCCGCCCTCAGTCTCTTCCACATGGGACCCCCTTTGAGCTCAACGCTCGTTCAGCGACGTCCTACGAGCCTCGGCCGGCGCGCGCTCGGTGCGCCGGCTCCCACAGAGACCGCTCGAATACGATCGCGACCCAAAGGCAGGCACAATGTCGGGGAATCGCCCACGGCACGGTGGGGAGGATCACTCCCGTCAACGTCCGCGCTCGATGCGGAAGAGGAGGTCCGCGCTGTTCGCCTTGCCACTCTCTGCGCGGACGGTCCAGCGGCGCGACAGCATGTAGCGGATGCGGAAGATGCTCACGGGCTCGAAGAGACCGACGCCGTATGATACATAGAGATCGGGGGCGACGTAGGTGCCCGCCACGAGGGAGGCCTCCTCCAGCGTGCCCCCGGCCTCGACCGTCATGTCGTCCAGGCCGAGGCTTCGTCCGAGGCGCGTGGCGATCTGATTGCCCCGCTGGAGGCCAAGGGCCAGCGCCGCATCGGTGACGCGGCTCCCGTCGGATTCCGAGCCCGAGTTCATGGGCCGTCCAAGCACGATGTAGGCGAGCGCCTGGCTCTCCATCATCGCCGGCTCCGAGAAGATCGTCACCTCGGGATCATCCAGCGTGCCGCGAACCTCGAGGCCGGCCACGGTCCCGTCCGATGCGGTGCGCGACGCACGAATGTCGAGACCGGGATTGTCCGGTGGTCCTCCGGCGAAGAGGAGTCGTCCGCGCTCCATCTCGAGCTCCTGTCCGTAGGCCTGGTAGCGCCCCTCCTCCAGTGTGATGTCACCGGTGACCACCACGGTGCCGCCCGGCCCGTCGCTCAAATTCAACGATCCAACGGGCTCTGCCGAGAGCCCGAAGCCCCTGAAGGTGACGCTGTCGCCGAGCGTGAGCCTCACGGAGTACGCGAGCGCCCGCGCGAGCCGGGTCGTCGTCGTGTCGTCCACGAAAACCACGTCGTCGGACGCTTGGACAACCGTCGCGGGAAGCTCGGTCAGCTCAATTCGGGCCTCGGGTACCGTCACCTCACCGCTGACACGGAGGCCGTCGGGCCACGCGATCACCTCCAGATTGGGCGAAATCCATACGGACGCGTCCGGTAGCCCGAGCGCCCGCACCCGCGTTCCGGATACCTCGATCCGGGCCGGTTCGCTCTCCGTCGGTCCGACCGGAGCCCGACCGCTGACCCTCAACGTACCGGTGTCGGACCGGGCGCTCGCGTCCAGCTCGATTCCGTCCGCCCCCCGGCCCCGGGCGTCCACCTCGATGTCGCGCAGCTGGAGACCCGCGCGAGGGACGTCCACGGTTCCGCCCTGCAGACGAACGTCTCCTTCGACCTCTACCTCGGCGAGCGTGCCGGCGAGCGTGACATCGACCTCGACGCTTCCCTCGACGGGTTCCAGGTCCGGTATCGCATATTGGAACGCGCCAAGATCTGGCACGCTCGAACGCACGAATCCCGAGAGTGCTTGCTCAGAGATCGGATCGCGGACGTTGTCATAGCCCGGCAGCGCCACGACGATCTCGGTCAATACCGCCAGTGCCCCCGACTCGTCGAAAAGCTCCGTCGCCATCGACAGCCGCGCCCCCTCTTCGTCGATCGCGGCCTCGAGGCCAACATCCGAGTAGGTCAATCGGCGCCTCACCACCCCCCTCCCCAGCTCGATGGTCCCCGAGCCGAGATCCACCCGTCCGTCACCGCGGAGCGTGCCATCCGGCTCGAGCGTCCCGGAGGCGCGGGCGCCGAGTCGCCCGTCGATCGACCAGCCCGGCGGCAGCAGCTCGGCGAGGCGGTGGCCGGTGAGCTCCTCGAGCACGATCTCGCCGGACGACGTGCCCCCCGCGTGCCAGAGCCCCGATGCGCACGCCAGGCTCGGGGCCTGCGCGAGACAGGTCCGCTCGAGCCTCACACTGTCGACCGAGGCGGCAACCGTCGCAGGCTCGCCCAGCTGCCACGAGCCGGCCTCGGGATCGGCGAGATCGAGCCGGTCGACGGCTCCCGCCCAGACACCGTCGGCGTACGTACCTGCGAGTCCGAGATCGACCGTCCCGCCACCCCGCCCCGCATGGACCTCGGCCTCGTGTGACGCGGGCGTACCCGAGACCCGGACGGTCAGCGAGTCGAGGAGAGGCTGGGCGGTGGCCGCCGTGTCGATCGCAAGGCCTCGCGCCGCCATCGTGAGCTCCGCCCTCGGCTGTGCCCGCGACCCACGTGCGCGCAGATCCACCTCCGCCGACCCCACGGTCCCGGGTGAAGCCATCGACAGGTCCGGAAGGGAGAGCCCCACCGACAGGTCCACCGTGTCGGCGACCACCCCGGACGCCTCGAGACGGCCCTGTCGCCAGGACACGTCGAGCCGATCGACCGAGACGTTCGCTTCGCCGAGTCGAATGCCCGCGGCACCGAGGGGCAGATCGACCGCCGCGGCGGCGGAACCGTGGATGGCCTCACCGCGAATCTCGCCCGCGAGGGTATCGATCGTCATCGTGGCGGAGACCCTGTCCGAGAACCGCTCCCCGGTCGTGCTCCCTTCGACCCCGACTCGCGTGTC
>JBDHDM010000477.1:0-3089 GCA_039591515.1 Gemmatimonadota bacterium
GTTCGGGCTCTACGTCTCGATCGACGACGGAGGTCACTGGCAGTCGCTCCAACGGAATCTGCCCGTGACACCGGTTACCGACGTCCAGCTGCGCCACGGGGACATGGTCGTGTCCACCCAGGGACGATCGTTCTGGATCATGGACGACCTGACGCCCCTGCGGGCGGTGACGGCCGAGGTCCTCGAGGCCCGCGTGACGCTGCACGAGGTACGGCCGGCCGTGCGCGCCTTCTTCGGCGGGCCGGGCTTGGGGGCGATCGGGGCCTCGAGCCGGGCGACCAATCCCCCGGACGGCGCGTGGTTCCACTACACGCTCACGGAGGACGTGGAGGGGGTCCTGGAGCTCGAGGTGAGCGACGCCCTGGGGCAGGTCGCGATGACGCTTTCCAGCGAAGGACAGTCCGGGCCGGACTTGGGTGCCTTTGCGGAGCTGGCGGCGATGTTCGGCTTCGGGGGTGGTGCACCGCCTCTGCCCACGACGGCCGGCACGTACCGGGCCACGTGGGGACTCACCTACCCGGCGCCGAACCTCCCGGCCGGGACGGTCATCTTCGGCACGGTCGGCTCGCCGCCCGCACCTCCGGGCGCGTACACCGTGACGATGAAGATCGACGACGAGGAGGTCGCGTCCCGGGCATTCCAGGTGGTACCGGATCCGCGTGTCGCGACGCCGCATGCCGACTACGTGGCTCAGCACGAGTTCCTGCAGCAGCTCGGTGGCGTGATCGGCCGACTGACGGAGCAGGCCGCCGACCTCGTCTCGGTCCGCACGCAGGTGCAAGGGCTGGTCGGCCTGTCCGTCCAGGCCGGTCTGGCCGAAGAGGACGCCGCGCGGGTCAAGTCTGCGGGCGACTCAATTTCAGGCACACTCACCGGGCTGCAGGAAGAGATCCAGCAAACGGACAATCGGAGCTTCTACGATCCGCTCGACAACCCGGGCAGGCTCGCCGCGGAGCTCGCTTACCTCTACAACACCGTCGCCGGAGGTTTCGCCGGTATGGTGAATGCTGCGCCCACGGACCAGGCCGTCGATCGGCTACGGGAGCTCGAGGAGCAGGTCGCCGACGTGCTCGGGCGGTTGAATACCACCTTTGATGAGGATCTGGCGGCGTTCAACGAGCTGATCCGCTCGCTCGGCATGGAGCCGGTGGTGCTGGCGCGACGACCCGTGATCAGCTGAAGGTGAGGCCGCACGAGTAGAGGAGCGCAGGGTCGCGGTCCGATGGGGGAGGGCATTGACGGACCCTCGCACCACGGGTAGCGTAGCGGCCAAACAACTCATCGAGACCGGCTGAGGGAAAGGCCCTTTGACGCCGGGGCAACCTGTTGCGCTTGGCTGCGCGACGAAGGTGCCAACTCCTGCGGTCGCCGCCAAACGGCGGCCGAGAGATGAGTCGCCCGCCGCGCTCCGCGCGGTCGCTGAGGGATCGGGCGATCGATTCTCCAGGGGTTCGATGACGAACTCGAACAGGAGAATCGAGCATGACGTCGAACGAGCCCCGCGGCGCCCCTACGGATGCCCACGTCGACGCGTACCGCACCACTGGGACCTCACCCGGACCTCGCACGTGCGTGGAGGCTCATACCGGGCTGCTTTCCGTGCTCAAGTTCGGTTCGTCGATCCTGAGGGACGTCGACGGGTATCGGATCGCCGCCGCGGAGATCGATCGCGAGGTGCGTGGAGGGCGGAGCGTTCTCGTGGTGGTGTCGGCATCGTACGGGACGACGGATCACCTCCTGGCCGCGGCGGCGGATCTCTCCGATCCGCCGGTGCCGGAGCTGCTCGCCTCCCTGCTGACCACGGGAGAGGACGCGTCGGTCGCGCTGCTGGGCATGGCGCTGACGGCTCGCGGGCTGCGCACCGGCACGCTGTCGGCCGAGGCCCTCGCCCTGACGACGACCGGGCCCCTCGACGATGCGATTCCGGTGGATGTCGCCGCTGACCGTCTCGTCCGGAGCTTGTCGACGTATCAGGTGGTCGTTGCCCCGGGCTTCGTCGGTCGCGACCTGGGCGGCGCGCCCTCCCTTCTCGGACGGGGAGGGTCGGATCTGACCGCGCTCTTCCTCGCCTCCGCTCTGGGCGCCCACTCCGTGCGGTTGGTGAAGGACGTGGAGGGTGTGTACCCGGCCGACCCGAGCGCAGACGCAACTTCCACTTCTCCCCTGCGAACGGCCAGCTGGCGTGAAGTCGCCCGGGTCGGCAACGGCGTCGTGCAGGGGAAGGCGCTCGGCTTTGCCGAGCGTCACGGGCTGAGCTTCCGGGTGGCGTCCCCCGGCGGTCGTGGCACGCTCGTCGGCCCCCGAGGCACCCCTAACCCCAAGGAGCTGGGCTCATGAGGTCGACGTCCGAGGGGGCCGACTCGCGGGTGCCGGTGGCCGTCTTGGGGGCGTCGGGCATCGTCGGGCAGCACATGATTCGTCTGCTGACCGACCACCCGATCTTCCGCGTCGCCGAGGTCGCGTGCTCTCCTGCCCGAAGAGGCAGGCGCTACGGCTCCCACGTCGACTGGATCGTCGGCCCCGCGCCCCCTTCGGAAGCAGCCGGGTTGCGCGCCGTCGATGCCGAGGCCGATGGACTCGATTCCCCCGTCGTGCTGTCGGCGCTCCCCAGCGTCCCAGCCGTTCGACTGGAGCGTTCGCTCTCAGGGGCGGGGCATGTCGTGTGCACGAACGCCTCGGCGCATCGGATGGACGCGGATGTGCCTTTGATCGTCCCGGAGGTGAACGCCGATGCGCTGGAGAGCCCCCAGGGTCAGCGCCCGTCAGCGGGTGGGGGCGTCCTCGTCGCCAACCCGAACTGCGTGGTGACCGGGCTCGCACTCGCGCTGGCCCCGATCGAACGAACGTGGGGCGTCGCGTCCGCCACGATCGTGACACTGCAAGCCCTTTCCGGGGCCGGGCTCGCGGGCGTGTCGGGGCTCGCGCTGACGGGCAACGTCATCCCGTGGATCGAAGGAGAAGAGGAGAAGATCGGCCCGGAGCTGCGCAAAGTGCTCGGGTCGGAGGTGGCGGTGGCCGTGGCGGTCAATCGCGTCCCCGTGGTGGACGGCCACACCGCCCACGTCTTTCTCCGCCTCGAGAGGCCGGCT
>JBDHDM010000478.1:0-3087 GCA_039591515.1 Gemmatimonadota bacterium
GAGACCTGGGACCGATAGGGGCTGCGGCGCCATGTCGAGCTCGACGACTCTGACCTCGTCGCCATCGAGCCGGATCACGTCGGAACGAACGGAGCGGTATCCAAACGCCGCCGCGACGAGGAAGTAGTCGCCGGCCTCGTCCGCAGCGAGCGAGAAATAGCCCTGCTCGTCCGAAAGTGTCTGAGCCACCGTATCCGCGGAGCCGTCGATGAGGATGACCGAGCCGGTCGCGATGGGAGCGTACGTATCCCGCTCCGACAGGATGCCGCGAACCGTCTGGCCCCTCGCCGGAACGGCGGAGGAAACGAGTCCGACCAGCAGGCCGCAGGCCACGATGAGTCTCACTGAGGGATCGCTCCCCTGGGTCCGTGCGTGGGGCTAAGGCGAATCACCCTCGAGTCGCTCCGGGCGAGTGAACGACCGCAGGGTATGGGTGTCGAGTCCATCTTGGAGGGCACCCACCATTTCCGCGCGGGATCCGGCCAAGGCCCAGGGAATGATGGCCGCCGGACCGAGCCTGTAGAACAGCTGCATCTTCACGCGCGGGATCGTCTTCAGGGGTCCCAGCCTCTCCCAGAACGAGGCTTCGTCGCGCAGGTCGACCTCGATCGCACCCCACGGGCCCTCACGGACCTCGAGGATCTCGCTCCAGCGGATGAGACCCGGCGAGTACCAGAACGAGTGATCCTCCACCCCGCTCTCGGAGACACGGACCCGTACCGGCGTCGCGATCATTCGATAGCCCGCCCAACCCGTCACACCGGCAGCGAGCGCGGCGGCGAGCGCCCAGCCCGCGGCCGCGAAGCCGATCGCCACCGAGGCCGCAACGAAGCCGTATGCGGCGAAAAAGGCGCGCGAGTCTCTGAACTCGGAAGACGGAAACGCCTCGACGTCGCCCGGTCTCACCATCGGTGTCTCGCTAGTGAGCCTCGCCTGAATCATCGGCAGACGGCCCGTAGATGGCGGGGACCCGACTCCCCATGGGGCGGAGGTAGGTGCTGAGCTGACCTCGATGATGGATGGCGTCGAGGAACATCATCCAGGCGAGCTGCTGGCAGGGCGCCTCCATCACGAGGTGCTCACCCGCATAGAATTGGCCCACCGCGTTCCACCGAGCATCGTCGACTTCGTCGAGCTTCGCGATCAGCTCGGACATCGACACGTCAAACTGGGCGACGGCGGACTCCACCGTCTCGAACGGGACCTGGTTGCGATGGTGGATCGTGCCTTCGTCGAGTAGCTCGATGAGGTCGAGGTTGTGCCCGATCAGGTGCTCGACCAGTGCGCGAGCCGTGCGGGCCTTCGGGTCGGCCTGATAGTCGAGGCCCCCTTCCGGTACCGCCGACAAGACGTTGTGAAACAGGGTACGCTCGTGCTCGAGGAAGCCCTTGAGGAATGCGGGTGTGCTCATGTCGTGCTCCAGGTGGGAGGGTTTGTTGGCGCGAGAATCAGCTCGGGCCAGACGTCAATGCTTCACGCACGGTCCTGATCGCTCGCTCCACGCCACGCGAGTAGATCTGCGCCTCCGCGCTGCGATCCCGTCGCACGTAGAGAAGACTACCGAAGCGGTCGTCAGACAATAGCTGCGAAAAGTGTTCGGCCTGGCCCGCGAGAGCGTCCTGATCGCGCTCGTCGAGCATGATCTTGTCGAGGGCGATACGCGAGCCGAGATAGGGCTCCAACTCGTCCGTGACGAAGCTCCGTTCGTGGCTCTCGAACACCGGTAGCCGATCACTGGCCTGGCGGTACGCCATCAACGACTCGCGGACCTGTCGTGATCGAATCAGGTCGAGGCGCCCGGACTCCAACGCATCCTCCAGCACCGCGTGGCCCGGGGTGTAGAAACGCCAGTTGACCAGGTCGCGGACGATCGCCGGTAGCGAGTCCGCGACGATCGGGCCTTCGGGGCCACGCCTGGCCTCGAGCAATCGATCGGTCCGGACGAGGATCTGGTCCCTTGCCGCGATGTCGTTCGCGATCTCCTCGGCGGCCTCTGCGAACTCCGCGCGCAGGGCCTCGAGAAGCTGCCTCTCGTCCGCCCGATCGTTACGATAACCCCAGGCCGCGTCCGCGAGCAGCGCGAGGAGAATGCTCACCACGATCGTCAGCCCCTCGGCGCCTCGGTCCCGCCACCGTCGCTCGCCATCTCGATTCATCTGTCCGCCCGACCCGAGTCGATGAGATCACGAACCGAACGGTCTCCAGGATCAGCGGCAAGCACTCGCTGCGGCTGACGAGCCCCGCGACGCGCAGACGTTTGCGAGCGTGGATCGGGGCCCACGGTCGTGTCCTGGCTGTCACGCACGGGCGCAGTCTATGTTGAAAGCCCGTGCCGATCCTCCCGCCGCGGTTTCCATGAGTGATCCGAGCAACTCGTCCACCCCTTCGCGCCCCGCCGTGCACCAGCGGTGGTTCGCCGAGATGAAGCGGCGCAGGGTCTTCCGGCTCATCGCCGTCTACGGCGCCGTGTCGTTCGTCGTCCTCGAGGCCGCGAGCGTGGTCTTTCCCGCGATTCCGCTCCCGGCTTGGGCCATCAGCTTGGTCCTGTGGATTCTCATCCTCGGCTTTCCGATCGCCGTCGTGATCGCGTGGGCCTTCGAGCTCACACCGGACGGCGTGAAGCGGACCGAGGCCGCCGCGCCGGAGGAGATCGACTCGATCGTGGCCGCTCCGGCGATGAAGCGTTGGCCGGCGGGGCTTCTGGCCTTGGGCGGCCTCATCATGCTGGCCGCGACCTTCTACGTGGGCCGGCGTTCCGCGGTGGACTCGACGCTCGCAGCTCCCGCCCCCTCGCCCGAGACGTCCACGACGGCGGGGCTCACGTACGTGGATCTGAACGAGGACCCTCGGCCCGCCATCGCCGTGCTCCCGTTTGCGGACATGAGCCAGGAGGGCGACCAGGCATACTTCAGCGACGGCATCTCCGAGGAGATCCTGACCGTCCTTTCCCGGATCAGCGGGCTCCGGGTCGCCGCACGGGGCTCGGCCTTCACGTACAAGGGCAGGGCGATGGACCTGCGTCAGATCGGTGAAGAGCTCGGCGTACCCTACCTGCTCAGTGGGAGCGTGCGGCAGGACGGTGATCAG
>JBDHDM010000479.1:0-3083 GCA_039591515.1 Gemmatimonadota bacterium
AGCCCGTCCGTACCGATGACGATGTCCGCCACGGGGCGGGAGGCAGCGGACGGAGCCTCGAGCTCGATCTTCGCGACCAGAGGCTGCTCCGAATCCCTGCCGTGCACGACTCCGTAGTCGGGAAACCGGCTGAAGACCGTATGTCTCTCGCTCCGCCCCGCCGACGACACCTCGACGACGGCCGCCGGGTTGAGGTCTCCGGAAGAGGCGTCGGTCAGTACCCCGGCCACGAGCCGCGCCCGAAGCAGGAAGCTGTGAACGGTCACGACGGCGTCGGGGCCGCAGGAGAAGTCGCGGCCCACGTTCCGCGGCAGCACGATCCGGGCCGGCTCGGCCCCCTCGCCGCACCAGATGGCGAGCGACGCACTCCCTTCATCGGGGGCGGGTTGCCCTGCTGCTGCGCTGCGGAAGCGCACCTGGAGCGGCCCGACCATGGCGCGGCCGTGCTGCGGGTCGTCGGCGATCAGCCACTCCCGCATCTGCGCTCCCATCCCGTCGATCGAGAACTCGATCGCGGGAGCGTCCTCCGGCGAGCCCTCGCCGAGTGCGACCTGCCCCACCCCGTCCTGTAGATACTCGGCGAGACGAAGGCCCGGGCGTCCCGGGGCCACGGGCTGAAGCTCGAGCCCGCCCTCTCCCACCCAGCGAGGCAGCGGAAAGGCGGCCTCGCCGACTGCGTCCACACTCCGCTCTCCTCGGGAGTCGGGAGCCGCGGGCGCGCTCCAGGCGGTCCAGATCTCGGACGAGTCGAGGAAGATACGGCTCTGCTCGTCGCCCTCGGAGATCACCAGTCGCCCCTCGTAGCCGTAGGTACGCGAGATGAACGCACCGACGAGCAGGAGCAGGATGGCGAAGTGGGTCAGGACGAAGGACCACTGGTGAGGCTGGATCGGGATGCGATTGACCACCGCCATGGCCAGATTGACACCGATCAGAAACAGGAACACATCGAACCACGCGGTCCCGTAGACCGAGGCCCAGGCCAACTCGCGGCCGCCGCGCGACTCGACGAGGGTCCCCGCAATCATCACGAGCGCCCCACCGATCAGCAGCACCATCGTGAACTCGACCTGCCCGAGGGCGCGCAGCGCACGGACGACGAAACGGTCTTCAGAGCGCACGGCCATCCAGAGCCTCCACGCCGATCGGGCGGACAACCAGGGCAGTCAATACACGCCCCCCTCGGCTGCTTCAGGGGCCGGCGCCAGGGAGGGATCGAGGATCTCGTAGTCCGCGGCGGCCCGCAAGTCGTTCAGCCAGCGGTCCACGCGCTCGCGACTCTGCACCTTCTGCAGGGAAGGCGCTTCTTCAGCTCCGACTCCACGTCGCGACGGCGGATCTCTGCGGTGTTCACGCGACAAACCACGACGTCCCAGGGATTCTCCGCGCTCGCCTCCGCTGCCACACCCGTTCCCGGTGTGAGGGTCGTGACAAACGCTGCACGGAGCATCCTCCTCTTCGAAGTGACGGCTGTGCTCCGCGAAGCTGTCGTCGTTCCGGAGGCTCTGCTCGCTGTGGCACCCCGGGCCCAGCCGCCGGCGCCGCTCTGATCTCCCGGTGTCCAAAACGTCCCTTACCTGACCTCTCCGCGGCTCTGCCTCGACTGCCCCGATCGAGGAACGTATCGGAATCGCTGCGATTCCGGAGGCCGGCATGGGACTTGCGACGGCTAGCCGGCGATTGGGGACACGATGCGTGAGCGATTCGGAGTGCGGAGTGTGAGAACGCGGGTTCGACGGGGGCGGCCGCTCGCCCTGGTGGTGTCCCTGGCGCTGATCGCATTCCTGCCGGCAGGAGCGGCGTCGGCCGCCGACGAGGAGAGTTCCTGTGAGGCGTGCCACAGGGATCGGGAATTCCTGGTCAAGAACAAGAAGCTCTACGACTACTACCAGCAGTGGGACGCCTCGGTGCACCGGCAGGAAGAGGTGACCTGCGACAACTGCCACGGTGGAGACCCGAGCGCGCGGGGCGAGGCCGAGGCGCACGGCGACGGGGTCGGCGCGGATGACCCGAAGAGTGGCGTCTACTTCAAGAACGTCCCCGAGACCTGCGGCACGTGCCACGAGGAGATTCTCGAGAGCTTCCTGAAGAGCGACCATGCCGAGCACATCGATGCGAAGGCCGACGAGGACCAGGGGCCGACCTGCGTCACGTGCCACGGCTCCATCGACGTGGGAGTCCTCAACGTGAACTCGGTCGAGGCCGCGTGCGCGCGCTGCCACAACGAGAAGACCGACAACCACCCCGAGACCCCGGACCGCGCGCAAACGATCCTGAACCGGTTCCTCTCCATTCAACGCTTCTACCGCTACATCAGCATCCGTGCCAAACCCGCGGATGCGAAGCCTTTCTTCGTCGACATGGATGTGCAGCTGAGCCACCTGTCGCAGACCTGGCACACGTTCGATCTCGACGAGATCGAGAGCGAGACGGCCGACGTGCTCGCCCAACTGAAGGTCATGCGGGAAGAGATCCGCAGACAGCGAGCGCAGGACCGACCCGAACGGAAAGCGGCAACGAAGTGAGGCTCGGCGCCACGCCCCCGTGCCGATATGCACCAACGCGGGCGGAGTGCAGAGCCGCAAGGCCCGGGTGAGCGGCACAAAGGCGGCGGCAGGCGCCAGCAGCAGACTGGCACACTATTTGCTCCTCGCCGGGCCGGAAGCCGGCCGCGGACCGAATGCGGTCGACTGTGGCGGCCTCGGGGCGCGACGCTGGGCGGCGCGATCTCGGGTCGCGCGATCGACTGAGAGAAGTCCGGATGGCCCGCCCGTTCCCCCGAAGTCGCCCCGAGCCGGAGACTCCAGCGAGACTCTCGAACAACTGGCTGACGATCCTCGGCTACGCGCTGGCAGCGTGCGGCCTGACGCGCGTCGTCTGCTTCATCGTCGCCGACCTGATCTTCAACCGAGACGGCGGTTACGTCGGCGTGACCGTCGTGCCGCCGCTCCTCGTCACCCCAGACGGGGGCGCGCTCATTTCTCTGGGCAGCTTCCCGCTGTCACGTGATCTTGGCCCAGGGCGCGGATATCGCGGTGGCCGCGGCGAACTTCGAACTCGGAAGCACCCTCGTTCACCCGGAA
>JBDHDM010000480.1:0-3451 GCA_039591515.1 Gemmatimonadota bacterium
GATCGAGGCCGGACTCGCCGGGCCAGAACTCCTCCACGAAGGCCCGGTTCACGATCGCCACCGCCTCGCTTCCGTCGCGGTCCCGGTGATCGATAAGCCGGCCACGCAACAACGGGATCTTCAGCGTCTCGAAGTAACCGGGCAGCACCGCGCGGAAGTTCACGTTCGGCGCACCTCCATCGTCGGGTATCGCGTATCCCTCGGGCCAGGTCGGGAAGCTCCAGTTGTTGCCCGACCCCGTGAGTACCTGGACGGCCCCTACGCTCTCGACGCCGGGCTCACCCTCGAGGCGCGCCAAGAGGTCAGCGTACAGGCTGCGGTACTCCTCCACGCCGGAGCGACCGGTGCCGAGAGGATTGGGCCGGAACGCAACCACCCCCTCCGGTTCGAAGCCCGTGTCCACGGTGAGCAGCTCGTTGAGGGAGCGGAGCATCAGCGCCGAGCCGACCGTAACGACCACGGCGAGCGCCACGGCGAGCGCCATCTCCAACGAGATGAGGCCATGGCTGACGACCCGGGACGACCGGCGACCGGACGTGGACCGCGTCGTGCCCCCGAGGTCGTCCCCTGGGTCCACACGACTGGAGCGCAGGGCCGGCCAGAGGCCGGAGAGAATCGTTGCGAGCAGCGTCACCCCGAACGCGAACCCGAGAGCCCAAGCGTCCACGGAGACCGTATCCATCCGCGGGATCTCGGCGGGCGCCAGGGCGATGATCAGGTCCGTGCTCGCGTAGGCCGTGAGGATCCCGACCGCGCCTCCGATGCCCCCGATGACCAGGGCCTCGATCAGCAGAAGTCGCAGAATCGTGCGCCGGGACGCGCCCAGCGCGGTCCGCACGGCGATGTCTTTGCGCCGCATTTCGCCTCGGGCGAGCAGAAGGTTGGCGACGTTGGCGCAGGCGATGAACAGCACCAGTCCGACCGCCCCGAGCAGAACCCATAGCGCTGTGCTCGAGTCTTCGGTCATGGCGTCCTTCAGCCGGGTCACGCCCGCGGCTGCGACCATCTCTTCGTCGAACTGATTCGGGACGATCGGCGCCATGCGACGGGCGACGACCCGCACCTGCTCACTCGCCTGCTCGATCGTCGCACCTGGCGCGAGGCGGGCCACGCGGAGATTCACGTACCAGCTGGAATCCTCCCTGACCTCCGCCCCGTCGTAGGGAAGGGGGACCCACGCATCAGCCATCGGGATGGCCCGATAGCCGGGCGGCATGACGCCGACGACCGTGTGCGAGGTCACGTCGTCGACGCTCAGCCGGATGGACCGCCCCACGATCTCGGGGTCTGCTCCGAAACGCCCGACCCACAGGTCGTGTGAGAGGACGACGACGCCCCTTCCAGCGGCGAGCACCTCTTCGTCCAGGAGGGCGCGGCCGAGCACGGGCGCCACACCGAGGATCCGGAAATACGAGGGTGTGACCAGCGCGACGTCGATCTCGGTCGGATCACCGGCTTCGGCCAGCACCGCTGTCCAGATCGAGATTCCCGCCACCTCTTCCAGAGCGGGGCTGCCTGCGGCGACCTCGTTCACCATGGCCGTGTTGAAGTTGGCCTCGGGCCAAACCGACACGATCCGGTCCGGATCCTCGAAGGCCAGGGGCTTCAGCAAGACCCCGTCGACCACGCTGAAGGTGGCCGTGTTCGCTCCAATGCCGAGGGCCAACGTCACGATGGCGATCATTGATGCACCCGGCGTCCGGGCCAGCCCGCGGATCGCATGCCTGATGTCGTTACGGACCGAGTACATCCCATCCCCTCCCATCGTCGTCCTCATTGTGCTCCCCCACTCCTTCACGGCCTCGCCCACGGTGTCGAAGGTCACGCCCAGCCAGACCCTGGCCCGTTGCGCCCGCGAGCCCGCCGCTTCCATGCGGTGCTGGAAGACGGTCTCCATGTCCGATCCCCAGCGATCTCTGAAGCGTCTCGGGAAGAGGCGCAGCAGAAGCCGGTAGCGATTCAGATCCCGCTCGCTCACGTTCACGCGTCCTCGAGGAGATGAGCCGCGCGCGCGTCGGTGAGCAGGGCACTCAGGCGCCGCGCTTCGGCGCGTGCCACGGCACGGCCCACCGACGTGAGCCGAACGTAGGTCCGCCGCGGGTCCGCTCCATCCGGTCCCTCGCACTCCTCGATCAATCCGTCGGCGAGTAGATCGCGGATGCGCCGGTACAGGTTCGCCGGGTACAACTTCGTGCCCCGCTCCTTCTCCTCGATCCTCTGCACGATCTCCGTTCCGAAGCTGGGGCCGTCGATGACCGCCATCAGCACACGGAAGGCGAGCGGATGGAGCGGTAGATGCTTCGAAAGGTCTGTGGCCACGGCACGCGCTCAGGAGAAGCTGTCAAATTGATGCTATCAATCTGACACAATATGTCATCGGACGGTTCCCCCGGCCAGACCCCCTGGCTTCGAGTGCTCGGCAGCCGCCTCCATGGCCGAACCGCCGGGGGTGACGTATCCTGCCGGACGACGTGTCCCCGGTGCCTCGGAGGCGGCTCGATGACCACCCGACGCAAGTTCCTCACCGATGCGACGCGGGGGGTGACCGGCCTCGGCGTGGCGGCCATGCTCCCGCACGATCTGCCCTTCGGACCCGTGCGACCGGTACGCGCGGTCGGGACGGGCTTCTACTACGACCCGCGTTGCCTGGACCACGTCGTGCCGCCGGCGAGCAGCGGCGCGCCCCGTCCCGAGGTGAAGGAGCGGCTCGTCCGGATCATGGAGGTCCTCTCGGAGCGAGGGCTCCTCGACGAGATGCGGGAGCTCGCGTCCCACTCCGATCCCATGCCCTACATCGCGGCACACCACACACCCGAGCACGTCGCAGCCATCCGCGACATACCGGTGACCGGGCCGATCGCCGAGTTGGCTGTCGCTGGGGCGCTCGGGGCGGTCGATGCCGTGATGGCGGGGGATGTCCGCAACGCGTTCGTCGCGATCCGTCCTCCCGGTCATCACGCGAACAACACGGGAGCGGAAGAGGGCTTCTGCTACTACAGCAACGCGGCGATCGTGGCGCGGTTCGCACAGCGCGCCCACGGCCTGAACCGAGTCGCGATCATCGACTGGGACTATCACCACGGCAACGCGACCCAAAACGCGTTCTTCGACGACCCGACCGTGCTCTTCTACTCGACGCACGATTGGGCGGCGTATCCGCAGACGGGAGATCCGGGGCTCGTCGGCGAGGACGAGGGGCACGGGACGAACATCAACGTGCACCTCGACTGTGGGAGCCGCGACCTCGACATGCTGCGGGTGTGGGACGAGAAGCTGGAACCGGCGATCGCCGCGTTCGAGCCCGATCTCATCGTCGTGAGCGCTGGGTTCGACAGCAGGCAGGACGACCTGCTCGGCTGCTTCGACGTGACAGACGACGCTTTCCGGCGCATGACGCGCAAGGCGATGGACTTTGCCGATTCCTGCTGCGAGGGTCGGCTCGTTTCGCTGC
>JBDHDM010000481.1:0-3072 GCA_039591515.1 Gemmatimonadota bacterium
AGAAACATGCGACACGACCGACCTCGCCCTTCGGGATGGAGGGCCGCTCGCCTCCTCACCTTCCTCGCCGCGGTCCTGGGCGCGCCCGTGCTCCCCGGAGCAGACGTCTCCGCACAGACCCGGGCCGAGCTCGAGGGCGTATGGGCCGCCGAGCGGTACCTCATGGCCGAGGGCGGCGAGCACGAGGTACAGGGTCGGATCTTCTTCGGCTCGCGCGACTGGCAGGTGCTCTTCTTCGTCGTCGACGAAGCCGGAACGGTGCGCCGTGGCTCCGGTGAGGGCGGCACCTACGAATACGCCGACGGCAAGCTCGTCTTCACGCACCTCTTCAACCTCTCCGTGGGCGAAGCGATGCAGGGCCTTCCGGCGGCCGAGCTGCGCATGACCTCCAGAAGCGCGGAAGGCGCCCCGCTCGAGCCCACGGACATCGCCATCGAGGGCGAGGTCCTGACGCTGCACTTCCCCAGCGGCAACCGCATGACGTTTCGACGACGCTGACCCCGTGCGTGGAACCTCGGGGGGCGTCGACTCCGTACGGTAGGTGGACATCGCGACGACTCACCGGAGAGGGCTCGATGGGCCTCGACTTCCTGGTTCCGATTTTCGGCATCCTCATCGTGCTCGTGCCGGTCACGGGTCTGACCGCCGTGCTCACCCTGCGCTACGGCGGCAAGCCGTTCATCGAGACCTTCGCCCGTGAGTTCAAGGGGCTGGGCAGCGCCCAAGGCACGGAGCTACACGTTGCCGTGGCCGAGCTCGCGGAGCAGGTCGAGTCCCTCAACGCCGAGATCCGTGAGCTGCGCGCCGCGCAGGCGTTCGACGCGAAGCTGCTCGAGTCCGGGCGTGGTGGGGTGGCAGCCGACGTGGACGCGTAGCCCTCCGCTCGATCCCTACGCCTCGACGGTCCGGAGTCCCTTCGGATCGATCGCCACGTGGCCCACGCAGTTCACCCAGGCGTCGTACCCGGCCGCATTCAGCACGGCGGCGGCCCGCTCCGCGAACCCGCGCTCTTCCAGACCCCGCCCGGCTGACTCCGAGACCGAGTCGAAAACCTCCGGATCCACGTCCTCGTCGAACGACCCGAGGTATCCGTCCTCGGTACGCGAGGTATATCCGGTCGCCGAGATGATCTCGTCGAGCGCGCGGTCGTAGTCGTCCCGGAACTCGGCGTCGTCGCGAAGCGTCCGGACCAGCTCGGCCATGGCTCGGGTCTCGAAGTCGTCGTCGTGCAGGGCGAACCCCGACACGATCTCGAGGGGCCGCACGTTCTCCACGCCGATGGCGAACTCACGAGGGGCCAGGACGCCCCCGTCGGCCTGGTACACGGCGTAACGGGCGCACCGGGACCGCGCCCAGTTCATGCCGGTGAGGAAGAGACCACCCTCCTCGACCACGTCCCCGAGCCAGTCGAGGGTCATTCTCCGGAACGGGTAATCGAAGTAGCAGAGCACGTTGAACACGCGCACGAAGGAGTACGTGCCGAGGTCGGCGGCACCCACGCCGTCCTGCCGAAAACCGAGATTCTCGCGTTCGAACTCCAGCACGGGGTTCTCCGACACCTCGAAGCCTCGGACGAGCGTCCGGCCGAACGTCCCCTGTGCGTTCGGCAGCTCCGGCATCGCGTCGTCGAGGTACGCGCGGAAGCGGACCCGGGTCGCCTCGGGATCGTCGAACAACGCCTCCCACCGCTCCGCCTCGTTGGAGGGACACTGGAAGTAGAGCAGCTCCCGAGCGTCGTTGAAGCAGGCGTAGTCGCCGTTGGGGTCCTTCACGAGGTATCGACCGAACGACGGGTCCGCGCCGGTCATCCGGACCTCCGGAAACCGCTTCGCCGAATCGATCGTGGTCTTGGGCGGGAAGCCGCACCCGAGATCGAGGAACCGATCGCCAGCCTCGAGCTTCCGCCAACGATTCCCGGCCATGTACTCGTCGATGTCCTTGTGTCGGCCCTCCAGCGTGATGGGAGGAACCATGCCCCCCCAGGCGCCGGGGAGGATCTTCGAGAGAAAAGCGCCGAGCACCCACGCCTTCACCTCGTTGAAGTCTTTGGCGTGGAAGTGCTGCTCCCTCATCTGACCTGCCATCCGCTCGATGAACCCCTGCACCTCGGGCCGCTCGGAGTTGATCGAATCGAGATGCTCCATGACGGCGCCCGACAAGGCCCCGTCGAAGTAGGTCTCGTTGATTCGTTCCATGAACGTCATGAAGTGACTCCCCTCTGGTCAGCCGAAACGGATGCCGGACAAGATGCGAGGGCCGTCTCGGCCCCTGCAACCGCGCCCCATCGAAGGTGCGTCCACCGAGAAACATCCGGAGCCGAATCGTCGTAGGGCGAGATGAATCCTCGGAGGCAAGCATGCCAATCTTCAAATCACTCTTGCTGGTATACGCGGTGTCGATCTGCACCGTCGCGATCGTCTTTCTCGGTTCCTGGCTGAGGACGGGTCGCCACGGGAGTCAGGTCACGAGCACCGAAGCGCGGCCGCAGCTCGTGGCGTCGCCTTCGAGCGCCCGCGCCCGGCACCGCCCGGCGGCGTAACGCTCCACCGCACGACTCGACGCCGCATCGGCCCCGTCGCCGGGAGCTCTACCGCGCGACCACCTCTTCCCTGCTGAGCACCTCGTCGTCCCGCTGGCGTCTCGCCAACGGCCTCGCCATGTCCGAGAATGGGGCGAAGCCGTGAGCCCCGAGGCTCACCGGACCACCCTCACAGGAACGAAGAGATGCTCGGCACGCTCCTCCTCGCCGCCCTCGTCCAGCTTCCCGCTCCGGCGCAGGAGCTGGCCCCGGGCACCCGATACGATCCGGCGATCCCCACGCTGACCGACGTCGTCGGGCACGACATCCGCGAGGAGATCACCGCGCCAGACGACGTGGTGCGGTACTTCGAGGCCCTCGCGGACGCAGCCCCCGAGCGGACCCGTCTCATCCGGTACGCGGTGAGCTGGGAAGGGCGACCCCTCGTGGTTCTCGCCATCGGTTCGGAGGAGCGCATGGCCTCGCTCGACGAGGTGCAGGCCGGGCTCCAACGCCTCGCGGCGGCCGACGGACCGGAAGCAGAGCTCGAAGAG
>JBDHDM010000482.1:0-3596 GCA_039591515.1 Gemmatimonadota bacterium
GAACGGGATGGCCGTGCACTATCCGCTGTTGGCCACGGCGGGGTATCTCGGGATGAGCCTGACGTGGGGCTGGGGCCTCTCGAGCTCGGCCGGCCTGCTCCAGGCGACGGACGGTAACGTCTTCATGCAGGCGGGGATCGTCGATCGTGTGATCCCTGCCACGGAGTGGGTCTTCCATCCCTACCCGCTGACCCTCACGGTCATGGCGCTGCTCTACGGCTCGTTGATGCTCTGGCTGCTGGCGCCGCCCGAGGCGAACTGTCGAGGCGCGGACAGGTTCATAGACGTCGAGGATGAACGGGCGGAGGCCGCGGCGGTCCACGACCGCGCCGCGCCGTCGGGCGAGCGGTCGCTCTCCGACCGGATCGACAACAGCCGGCTCCTTGGCGGCGTGATCGCACTCACCGGGATCGTCCTCTTCGTGCGCGCCTTCCTCACGCAAGGCCTCGGGGCCCTCAACCTGAACGTCTTCAACTTCGGCTTCCTGATGATCGGCATGGCGCTCTACGTGAGCCCGTCCCGCTATCAGGGCGAGTTCAATGACGCCGTCCGGGGCAGCGCTGGCGTCATTCTGCAGTTCCCGTTCTACGCCGGCATCATCGGGATCATGACCGGGACCGGGCTGGTCGACACCATGACGGAGGGCCTCCTGTCGATCGCGACCGAGGAGACGTTCGTGCTCAACCTCTTCGTCCCCTCTGCCGGGGGTGAGTGGGCGATCGTGGGCGGGCCGATGATGCTGGCGGGTGCCGAGCTCGGCATTCCACACGGGCAGACGATCGCGGCGTACGCGGTGGGTGACGCCCACACGAACCTGCTCAACCCATTCTGGGCGATCCCGCTCTTGGCGATCACCGGCTTGAAGGCGCGGGACATGTTCGGGTACGGGATCACGATGATGATCCTGCTGGTACCGTTCATCGGGGCCGCGCTGTACTTGCTGCCCTACTGAAGCCCGGGAGGAGAGCGCATGGATCTTACGCCGGAGGACGAAACCCGAGCGTTTCTCGAGCGACTTGCTACCGACCCGCGTGTGGGACGCGTCACGATTCGGCTCAGGGGTGGGACACACCTCACGGGAACGATCGGTCCGATCGGGAACCATTCGGTCATCCTCAAGGCTTTGAGCGGCAGAGAGTTTCACGACGCGTACGTTCGGCTCGACGCGGTCACCAGCGTGGAGGTGCAGACGCGGGCGTAGACGCTTCTCCGTGCCCCGGATCCCCATGCTCCCGCCCACCCGGCCGTCGTGTGCCGCGCTCCGCCTCGTCACGATCGCGGTGACGATCGCCGCGCCGGCGTGTGTCAGTGACACATCTCCTGCCGAGGCCGCGGTCGACCAGACGGAGCAATCGTCCCAGGAGTGGCAGGTCTTCACCATCGACGAGCTTCGGCGCGGGCTCGAGGACGAGGCGTCGCGATACGTCGAGTTCCTGGCGACCGCAACGCTCCGGGCCCGGCTCATCCTCGTGCCGCAGGGCTCGGACGGCGAGACCGAGACGGTCCAGTCGAGCGTGGTCTACTACGTGCTGGAGGGCGAGGGCGAACTGGACGTCGAAGGCGAGGTGGTCCCGGTGCAGTCCGGATCCGTCGTGTTCGTCCGTGGGCGGTCGGGCCGACGCCTCGGGAACGCGACGACCGAGATGCTGGTCCTGGCGCTCGTGGCGGTGGGTCGGCCCGGGCTGGAAGACCCGCTCTGGGCGGGCTTCACCACGGAGGACCTCCTGGAACCGCGCAACTCCAATCGCAATGTCCTCAACCAACACTTCTCGACGGCCACCCTGAGCCTGGGTGCCTACATGCTTCCCCGCGAGCTCTCGGGCGACCTGATCACGCGGCATGGCTTCGACGAGATCAAGGTGGTTCTAGGGGGCGGGGCGACGCTCGACACGGCGTCGGACGTGCATCCGGTCGAACGCGGCTCGATCGTGTACCTGCACGGTACCGTGCCGCATCGATTCACGCGGCTCTGGCGCGACCTGGACGTGCTCTTCTTCTGGGCCCCGTAGGCGTCAGGGCTCGGACGTCAGTTCTTACCCCAGTTGACGATCGGGAAGAAGGGGAACTGACCGCCCTCTCGGATGATGTTGATCACTCCGATCTGCACGCCGTTGATGCTCTGAGCGTAGTTGACGAACGAGATCTGTAGGCCCCGATAGTTGCCCTTCGAGTGGTTGACCCACCCGAGCTGAAGGCCGCGGCCCGTGAGAGTCTGGTTGTACAGGGCGCTCTGAAGGCCGTAGAAGTGGCCCTTGCTGATGTTGATGCCGTTGGCCTGCCAACCAGCCGAGTCTCCGTCGTTCAGGCCGACGATCCCGAGCTGGACACCCTCGAAGTCACCCGTGACGTGGTTGACGAGGAAGCTCGCGTCGAGCCCCGTCACGTCGGTGTTCCGACCGTACAGCAGCGAAAGGCGCACGCCCTTGATGGCCTGATCTTCCGAATGGATCTGGACCGGATTGATGAACGAGAGCTGGAACGAGCGCTCTTGGCCGGCGACGGGGTCTGCCCGGAAGCCCGCAAGGACGAGTGTGGCTGTCGCGAGGATTTGAACGCCGGAGCTGCGCCGAATCCGTCGAATCGTGTGGCGAAGTATGATGCGCCTCCATGCGGGCGGGGTACGCGAATCGATACCGTTGTCGACGGAATTTACCAGCGTCGTAGATGTACCGGTATCCAGGTACATCACGTCCCGACGCCTGCAGGAACGAACCTCTTCGATTTATCTTCTTCCGCTCAATCCGTACTCCCGCCATTCGAGGCTGCCTGCATGAAGAACAAGATCGTCCTCGCTACTCTCCTGCTTGCAATCGGAAGCCCGACGTTTGCGTCGGCTCAGACCGTGACCTCCTCGCTCCTGGGCCTCTTCGAGATCACCAAGGACCAGGTCATTGCGAGTGCCGAGATGCTCGACGAAGAGCTGTACGCGTTCCGTCCGACCGACGAGGTGCGTTCGATGGGTGAGCTCTTTGCGCACATCGCCAATGCGCAGTACGCCTTCTGCTCCGCCGCCGCCGGCGAATCGAGCCCGGCCACCGAGAACTTCGAAGAGACTCGCACCTCCAAGGCCGCCATCATCGAGGCGCTGGAGATGGGCTTCGGATACTGCGAGGGCGTGTACGCCCGCATGACTGACGAGATGGGCGCCCGCTCCGTCGACTTCTTCACGGGACCCAACACGGCCTTCGGAGTGCTCGCGTTCAACTCCGCGCACAACTACGAGCACTACGGTAACCTCGTGACGTACATGCGGCTGAACGGGATCACACCTCCGTCGTCGATGTAGTCGGGGCCCCTCACGGTGCCTGACTGCTCGGGGCCGGGCGGGTCGCACCGCCCGGCCCGTGCGGGCGACCGGCGTAGCCCCGCCGCTCCGTGAAGGTCGACGATCAGACCTTCCGCATGCCCCGATGGCTCACGGGGCCGTTGGCGTTTCTCAGCGTCCTGAGCGGCGCCGGCGGGGCCTTCCTACTCATCGTGGAGGGGTTGGATCCGGTCACGCTCACGGTCGCCGTCGTCGCGATCCTGCTCGGCATCGGTACCCTCGACCGGCTCCGGACCCGTGTCACGCTGCAGGGTGAGGAGATCGTCATCGT
>JBDHDM010000483.1:0-3231 GCA_039591515.1 Gemmatimonadota bacterium
AGGCCGGCAGCGCGTGACCGGCGCGGAGCTCGCCGTCCTGGCCTTTCTGGCCGTCAGTGGCGTCGCGGCGTCGGTAGGCAGCTACCAGGCCCGCGGCGGGGAGGACGCGGAAGGCGGCCGCAGCGTCGAGAGCGTGCTCACCGGACCCGTGATCGCCGTGCTGCCCTTCGAGAACGCGAGCGCCGGAGAGGAGGGCGCCGCCTTCATCGTCGACGGCATCCAACGACAGATTCTCACGAACCTGTCGGAGATGACCGGCGTGAACGCGGTGTCCAGGACGTCGGTTCTTGCCGCCGCGACCGTGGGACGCACGATGGCCGAGATCGCGGGAGCGGGCAGCCAGATCCAGATCGCGGTCTCCCTGATCGACGCGCTCAACGACGTGCAGCTCTGGGGTGACTCATATCTGCGCGCGTGGGATCCCGAGAGCGTATTCGCGGTTCAGGGGGAGATCGCGGGCCGGATCGCGGAGGCGCTCGCCATCACGCTAGCGCCGGGGGAGCAGTCGCGGCTGACCCAGGCCCCGACGCGAGACCAGCAGGCGCTCGAGCTCTTCATGCTGGGCCAGAACGCCGAGGAGCAGGCAGACCGAGGAGACCGTGCGCGGTGGGACGTCGCGCGGGACTTCTACGAGCAGGCGATCGCACGGGACTCGCTGTTCGCCGACGCACACGCGGCACGTGCGATGGTGATCGACAAGGACTACTGGATGTTCACGCTCGGGGACGAGCGGTTTCCGGACACGGTCGAGAGCATCCGCGTCGCGGCCGAGCGCGCGGTCGAGCTCGACCCAGACCTGGCGTCCGGCTACCTCGTGCTCGGCAACTACCATCTCCGGCACGAGCACGACGCGGCCCGGGCGATGGAGAACTACGTGCTCGCCCGACGCCTGGACCCGGACAACGTGCTGGCGCTCAAGGGCCTTGCCGGCCTCAATATGCACGCCGGCGACTGGGACGCGGCACGGGCGGACCTGTATCGGGCCGCCGAGCTTGATCCCATGGAGGCGCAAAGCCAGAAGCTGCTCGGTGACCTAGAGTGGTACACACGACGTTACGAAGAGGCCGATGCCGCCTACCGACGGTCGGCGGCGCGGTTTGCGCCGGAGTTCGCCGGCGGAGAGCCGGATCCTCGTCTGTTCCCTCGGACGAAGGTCGTCTATATGGGCTTGATCGGCCTCTACCTGAGCGCAGACGGCGACACCGACCGAGCGAGCGCCACGCTGCGAGAGGTGATGGAGTTGGTCGACGTAGGCGCCATGCAGCTCTCGCTTCTGCTCAGCGACGACTTCCCCAACAATCCCGTCGATATCGGACCCACGATGCTCGGGATCGACGAGTTCAGAGAGGCGTTGGTCGCGTTTCCCGAGTTCCACGAGCGCATCTGGTGGGCGGGCATGCCCAAGGCCTGGATGCTCCGCGTCTCGGGTGAAGACCCCACCGAAGAACGACGCATATGGGGCGCGCAGGGAGACATGGTGCTGAGAGGGCCGATACCGGAGCTCGGGACCGAGCTCGAGCGCCGCACCATGGCCGCGCTGATGTTCGCTCGCGCCGGGCGGACCGATGAATCCAGAGCCCAGCTGGCCCGGGCACGGGAGATCGCCGAGATCGTGTACTCCGCCAGCCTGGAGCTGAACATGGAGCCGCGCTGGGCCATGACGCTCATGGAGCTCGGTGAGACCGAGCAGGCGCTCGACATGCTCGAGGACATGTTGTCGAGACCGTCGGGGACCTCGGCCAACCTGCTCAGGGTCCAGCCGCAGTGGGATCCCATTCGGGATCATCCCCGGTTCCAGGCGTTGCTCACCCTGGGATAGCTTCTGTCCTTCGATCGGACTCACTGCCCCTAGAGCTCACCCCCTTCGGTGCGCGCGGGGCGGCCCTGCACTCTACTCCCGGACGCGCACGGAGTACGAGTCGCCGGTGATCATCCGAACGACTTCGCCGTCCTCCTCCACAAACCAAACGATCTCGCCGACCGGACCCCCGCCGGTCGGGGCAATCATCCGAAACGTGCCGTCACCGATCGGCTCGAGCTCCCGCGGGTTGCCGATACGCGTCGCCCACGGATTCATGGTCACGAGCCGCTCGTTCATGACGAGGACCCTCGTCTCGCCACCACGGCTACGGTAGACGCCCGCGAAGCGCTCCCACGCCGGGTTCCACGCGACCACCTCCGGCTGGACGGCGGTCGCCGAGGCGACGGCCTCACCCACCGTGCCCATGAGCTCGCCAGCGATCTGCGAGGGGTTCGAGTCGTTGGTGTTCGTGAGGACGATGACACCCACCTTCGAGTCGAGCTGGATGGTGGTGTTCGTCGTGTAGCCCGGGTATCCACCACCGTGCCCGACGTAGAGCTTGTCGTCGACGCGCCGCACACTGAACCCGATGCCCTGGCCGCTCGTCCACGTATTCTCGAGCATTCGGACGCGATGCATCTCCCGAAGAGATGCGGTGCTCAGCAGCCGGTCGTCACCCCGCGGTCCGGACCGAAACTGCGCCGACACGAAGCGGGCCATGTCCTCGACAGTCGAGGTGAGCCCGGTCGCGGCCGCCATCCCGCGCGCATCGACGAACGGAAAGACCTGCCGCGATCCGTCCGGCATCCGTCGTCCGTATCCCGTGGCCATCATCGGGTCCGGCCGATCGACGCTCGACGCGTGCATCCCGAGCGGGTCGAAGATGTTCTGCTGCAGGTAGTCCGCCCAGCCGAGCCCGCTCACCTCCTCCACCACCATCCCGGCGATCGTGTACGCGAGGTTCGAGTACTTCCAACGCACCTCGGGAGAGAAGGGGGCTTGCCGATCCGGCATGAGACTCCTGACTTCGTCGGCGGTCGGGAAGTCGAAGTCGGTCCAATGTGAGCCCGCCTCCCGGGGCAGGCCCGAGCTGTGCGTCAGGAGCTGCTCGATGGTGATGAGCGGGTCGTCGGGGGCGGCGCCCTGGAAGGTGAACCACGGCAGGTAGTCCGCGACCGGGTCGTCGAGACGGATCTTGCCCTGCTCCCGCAGCTGCATGATCGCGGTGGCCGTGAAGAGCTTGCTGTGCGACGCCATGCGGAAGCGCGTGTCGGTTTCCATGTGCCGGTCGGCGTCCATGTCCGCGTGCCCGAAGCCCTCGGCCCACACCAGGTCGTCGCCTGAAACGACGCCGACCACGACGCCCGGCAAACCGCGGATCTCGATCTGACCCTCGAGCCATGCGGAGAACAGATCGATCTGCGCCTGGA
>JBDHDM010000484.1:0-3030 GCA_039591515.1 Gemmatimonadota bacterium
ATGAGACTCCCCCCGGCCACTTCCTGGCTCCTGCTTCTCACGATTGCGGCCGTTGCGGGCGGCTGTGCCGAAGACGGCGCTCGTGAGGCACCCGACGCGCCGCGGACGGTGGTGAAGGGGGGCGACGACCGCACCGGTGCGTACGACGCAGTCGCTGACTGGTGGAAGCCCGCGCCCGACCACGACGAGCGATGGACGTGGGGGCAGGTGTCGGGCCTCGCCGTCGACACGCCCGACCGCATCATCGTGGCAATCTGGGGCGATCGGGATGCCGAGGGGAACGAACGGCCGGACGGTACGAACTACCTCGTGGTGGTGGACCGGGACGGGAACATCATCGAGCGATGGACCCAGTGGGACTCGATCTTCAACAAGCCCCATCAAGTGTACATCAGCCCGTACGACCCCGATCGACACGTCTGGGTGGTCGAGCGTGGCGGCGGCCGCGGCGTGAACATGCAGATCCTCAAGTTCACGAACGACGGAAGCGAGCTGGTGATGCGGCTGGTCGATCCCGATCACCCTCGCACCCGGGCCGAAGCACGAGCCAACCCGAACCCCGGGCCGTACACCTATGGAGATCCCGCCGTGCTGGCGTTCTTTCCTGATGGCGGCTTCCTCCTGGGCGATGGCTACTGGCACTCGCGCATCGTCCGGTATGCCGCCGACGGCGAGTACCTGATGGAGTGGGGCGAGCTCGGCGACGGGCCCGGTCAGTTCGACCTCGTTCACGGGGTCGCGATCGACCGGAATCGCCGGGTCTACGTCGGCGATCGGACGAACAATCGGCTTCAGCTGTTCACGGAAGACGGCGAGTTCATCGAGGAATGGCCGGACATCTCGGATCCCGTGGGCGTATACGTGGACGAGAACGACGCCGTATGGGTGATCTCGGCGCGACTCAATCGAATCCTGAAGTACGATACCGAGGGCCAGCTGCTGTACCACTTCGGTGTCTACGGGGGCACGCGGGGCGGCTTCCCCGGGGGCCTTTCCCGTCCGCATCAGCTCGACGTGGACCAGGAGGGCAACCTCTACATCGCGAGTTGGGACGGCGGTTGGCTGGACAAGTTCGTCCCGAAACCCGACGCCGACCCGGCCGCGATCGTCGGGCGCGGCCTCGTGCTCCCGCGCTAGGGCCTGGTCGTGGCGCGTGTCTCGACCTCGGGCGGGCGGGTTCTGACCTCGATCGCTACCGTGGCCAGCCTGTCTGCGTGTGCCACCGAGACCCCTGAGGCGTGGGACCCGGAGAGCGTGCGCACGGCGGTGGAGGCCGCGACGTGGGCGTTTCACGCGGCGGACACGGCCCGTGACGCGGAGGCCGTGATCGACCTTCTCTGGCCGGACTTCACGATGTTGGCCGACGGGGCGCGCGTCGAGCACGCGGAGGTCGTGGCCGGCAGCCGCGAGTTCATGGCGGGCCTCGAGCTCTTCGATACGGAGTGGACGGACGTGCGCGTGCTTGCGCTCGCTCCGGACGTGGCGGTCTCGTCGTTCCTCTTCCGCGATTCGATCGTGACCGCGACGGGCGAGCTCATCCGCAGCCGGGGGCCCACCACGCTCGTCTGGGTGCGACGAGAGGGCACGTGGCGCGTCCTCCTCGGCGACGCGGACCACTACCCGCTGCAGAACTGAAGTGCGCGTCGCTGCGCTCTACGATATTCACGGGAACCTGCCGGCGCTGGAGGCCGTGCTGGCCGATGTCGAGGACGCCGGTCCGGATCTTCTCTTGATCGGTGGCGACGTGGTCCCGGGACCCATGCCGGGCGCATGCCTCGAGCTCATCCGAGGCCATGTCCTTCCGGCCCGGTACATCCGTGGGAACGGGGACGTCGACGTCGTTGCTGCCTTCGACGGTGCCGTGCCGCCACGCGTGCCCGACGCCTTTCACGGAACACTCCATTGGGTCGCCGACCGGCTCACGAGTGGGCAGCGGGACGCGATGGCTTCCTGGCCGCTCACGGCTTCGCTCTCACTCTCGCCTCTCGGCGAGGTGCTGTTCTGCCACGCCACACCTCGTGACGACAACGAGATCTTCACCGAGCGGACGCCGGTGGAGCGCTTGGCGCCCGTGCTCCAGGGCACGGGAGCGGCGGTGGTGGTCTGCGGGCACACCCACATGCCGTTCGAGAGGACGGTGGGGCAGATCCGGGTCGTGAACGCGGGCAGCGTCGGATATCCGTTCGGAGACCGCGCGGCGAGTTGGGCTTTGGTGGACGAGGGAGGAGTCGAGCTTCGCAGGACCGAGTACGACGTAGCCCGCGCCATGGAGCGCATCGTGGTGACCGGATACCCGTTCCCGCTGGACCTCGCCCGACCACCTTCGCGGACGGA
Organism: Gemmatimonadota bacterium; assembly: GCA_039591515.1. Lineage (GTDB taxonomy): Bacteria > Gemmatimonadota > Gemmatimonadetes > Longimicrobiales > Gaopeijiaceae > UBA2589. Next base: position 2,335 of record JBDHDM010000484.1, read on the forward strand.
GATGCTCGAGCGGTTCGAGGCGGTGGCCAGTGGGAACTGAGGAGGGGGCGATCATGTACGGACTCATCGGTCGGATCGAAACGACGCCGGGCGATCGGGATCTGCTGGCCGAGATCCTGATTTCGGGCGTCGGAGGCATGCCGGGATGCCTCAGCTATGTGGTGGCCCGCGATCGGGACGACGCCGATGCCCTCTGGGTCACGGAGGTCTGGGAAGACCGGGAGAGCCACGCGGCGTCCCTCTCGCTGCCCGGGGTCCGGGAGGCGATCGAGCGGGGACGACCGCTGATCGTTGCCTTCACCGATCGCCGCGAGACGGAGCCTCTGGGTGGGCACGGCCTCCGGCCAGCGCGTCCGGGGTCGGACGAGACCTCCGCCGGCCACTCCGACGCGACGTGACTGCGGGCCTGCAACTTCATGGTGCACTTGGAGTACCGGAGCCCGCGTCGTGACATGACGCATCGACATTTGAGAGACCCACCGAAAACGAGAGAGGAGTCGGGTGGACAAGACCGAGCTGATCAAGCGCCTCAACGAGGACCTCGCCGGCGAGCTGTCGGCGATCGCGCAGTACATCGTGTACGCCGCGAAGGCGACGGGCCCATACCGGCCTCAGCTGTCGCAGTTCTTCCTCGCCGAGGTCGCCGACGAGCAGGGCCATGCCCAGTACCTCGCGAACAAGATCGTGGCCCTGGGG
>JBDHDM010000485.1:0-3027 GCA_039591515.1 Gemmatimonadota bacterium
GCTTCGATGAGCGACCACGTCAACGGCTCGAACCCGACGCGCCGGATCTCCTCCAGCCAGCGATCGACCGACCAGGCGCGTTCCGACGCTTGTCTGAGGCCGAAATCGCACTCGGTCCGCTGGTTGACCGCGTTTACGGTGGCCTGAGAGACGTGGCTCTTCCACACGGCCTCGTTGGCTACGAACCGTCCGCCCGGCTTGAGAACCCGAAACGTCTCGGCCAGCGAGGCCCTCAGGCGGGGATCGTTCTGAATCCCGAGGGTCGACTCCGCATACACGCGATCGAAGGACTGTTCGACGAAGGGCAGCTCGGACACCCGCGCCTGCACGAGCGCGGATCGATCGGAGGCAGGTCTCAGCCGCCGCCGAGCCGGTAGCAGCATCTCGCTCAGCAGGTCGACGCCCACGACGTACGCGTGGACGCGGCGCGTCAGGCGCAGGGCGGTTTTGGCCGTGCCGCACCCGAGCTCGAGGAACCGCTGCCCGTCGGCCGGTGCCAGCGCCTCGACCAGCGCACGCGAGGCGTGGGCGCCCCCCGGGTGAATGTCTGAGGTGTAGAGGCGCGCGAGGTGCCTCAGGTAGTGCATCTCTGGTGCGCCCGACGACAAGGCTAGATGCTCGTCGAGCGAGGATCCAGCAGACCCACCAGGTTCTTCGACATCGTGAGCTCCCACGGCCGATCGTAGCGACGCAGCGCGTATCGCCAACTGGCCATCGCGCGGAGCCCCGACTTGGCCCACGCCGGCGACACCGAGTCCTGCGCGGTCGGGAACCGGCACTGCAGGACGGTCACGAAGTCGCGGATGCGCCGCCGTAGGCGATCCGTGAGCCAGGGAGCATCGGCGTGGCAGGCGTAGTCGACCCACTGTGGCTCGGTCCACTCTTCCGGTGTCTTCGGGAAGACGACCGGCTCACCGCGGACATCGAGGAGTGGCGCGAGCTTCAAGCGCTGCGAGTCCGGCACGCTCGTCGCCGGCAACGGAGTGTAGACGTACACGATGATCTCGGCGTCCGGATTCACCCGCTTGATCTTGCGGATGAAATCGAACGTGCGCTCGGTCTCCCCGTCCGGATCCTCTGGAGGTGCGACCATGAACGAGAGCTCGGGGATGACTCCGTGGCGCCGGCACACCTCGGCGACCTCGAGCGTCTGCTCAGACCGCGTTCCCTTCCGGATCGATCTCAACAGCGCATCGTTGGGCGTTTCGGCGCCGATGTACGCCATGCGGAGTCGACTCTTGCGCACGAGCCGCCAAGAGTGCTCCGACAACTTCAGCAGCGCGTCGGAACGGGCGTAGCACCACCAAGGGAGCTCGTGCCGCGCGAGCACCTCGAGGAGCGGCACCATGTCGTCCTCGCGATCGAAGAAGTTGTGATCGAAGAACTGGATGGAGTCCGCTCCCATCTCGTCTTTCAAAACGGTGAGCTCGCGATCGAGACGCTCGGCAGGGGGCAGGGCCATCGCTCCTCGGAACATGGCCGCGACCCCACAGAACGTGCAGCGAAAACGACAGCCGAGAGCCACCTGGTGGCCCACGGTGCGTCGACCGAGAAACGTCTTCGTCGGATAGTCGCGGGCGTGCGGGAGCTGCTCATATCGCATGGTGGGTGCAATGTGCTTGTTCGTGAACACACGGTCGCTGTTGTGCGTCACGACCCCGTCACGGCGCCAGCTCAGCCCCTCGATCGTGGGCAGCTTCTCGAGCGTCGCCCCTTCGACGACCTGCAACAGCTCGGCGAACGTGTCTTCACCCTGACCCCGGACCACGAAGTCGACGTAATCGCAGTTCATGGCGGCGTCGGGGTATAGGGACGGGAAGTATCCGCCCCACACGATCGGCAGCTCGGGTCGTGCCGCCCGCAGGGCTCGCGACACCTCGATGGCCGTCGCGACTTGTGGCCCTCCCATGACCGTTACGCCCGCCACTGTGAACGTATGCGCGCGGGCGTGAGCCACCGCGGTACGAACGGCGTCACGATCGACGTTGCCGTCCACGAGAGTCGGTCGGTACCGATCGTGGAGCGCGGAAGCGAGGGTCAAGATCGAGAGCGGAAACCGTGCGTGGCGGCGCGACGTGATCCGAGGGTTGATCAGGAGGACCCTGCCGGGCTCGGTCGGGCGCCCTTTGGGGGCGCCACCCGTCAAAACCGCCATCGCGCTACCTTGTGTCGCAGCACCCTCAGCCGTCGGGGTACGAGCGCCACAGCGATGAATCTCAGGCCACTCCACGGAGAGTCTGCCCACACGAGCTGTTCCTTGGTCGAGGAGTGGAAGAGCCGTTGAGTCGTCGCCGGCGTTCTGCGATCGACCACCCGGTGGATCCTGGCCGGCGTGTGCTGGCCGAGATGCTTCAACACCTCCGGGGGAACGCTGTCTGGAGCGAGTCGCTCGGCCAGGGCCAGCCCGGGATAGGCGAACCTGTGCTGGCCCACGCCGTCGATGCGCTCGAGGAACTCCCGCCACGCGTCCCCGTTCCGCATCGCGCGCGACACGAGCACTAAGTCGACCAGTTGCACCAATCGGAGCGCGGCGAAGTGCGCAGCGACGTGCGTCGACAGGTACCAGGTCAGGAGCGCAGGGCGAAGCACTCGGGCCGAGCTGCCGACGTGGTCGAAGGGCACGGTGTCCGCCTCGAGGGAGTAATCGAAACGGGCACTCGAGCTTTGCACCCTTCTGTCGAGCGACGTGTGGAGATCGATCTTGAGGGGGTTGTCGGCATGATCGTACTCGAGGCTGACGATGCGAGGTCCGGAGACCCAGCTCGTCGCGTGGCCCGAAGCCCAATCGGGGGTGAACTCCATGGCGCCGAGCACCTTCTCGGCGGCCGCGACTCCGCTGGCCGGCACCAGGAGGTCGATGTCGCTCATCGGTCGGGTGCCCGGATCGGGATAGTACGAGTGCGCCAGATGGGATCCCTTGAGGAGGACAGCGTCCACCCCGGCCGAATCCAGTCCGTCCAAAAGTCTGGTCAGCAAACTCCGGATGCGCTCCGCGCGTAGTCGTCCGTGGTTGAGGTGTTGGGCCAA
>JBDHDM010000486.1:0-3023 GCA_039591515.1 Gemmatimonadota bacterium
CGAGGCGGTGTCAGATGAGAAACGTCCTCCACTTCGTGGCAACGACGACGATCGCTCTCGCCGCCGGGGCCGTCGCCAGCGCCCAGGAGGCGTTCCCGGTGCATCCGTCGACTCAGGATCCATCGGTGCGGGTGACCATGGAGCAGATCGAACGGTGGGAAACCGAGCTCTCCAACTGGGGCCGTTGGGGTCCGCAAGATCAGAGAGGCACGCTGAACCTCATCACGGCGGAGAAGACCAGACAGGCCGCCGGCCTGGTCAGAGACGGCGTCACCGTATCGCTGGGCCACTTCGTGTCCGAGGAAGAGGCGATCGACAGTCAGACCTTCGGAGCCACCGAGCACTGGATGACTTCGGTCGATTCGACGACAGGATTGCCGCGGTTCGCGCTCGACGCGATCAGCTTCTCGCTACACGACGGCCAGCTCTCCCACCTCGATGCGTTGTGCCACTACCGAACGGAGCGGGACGGGCAGCAGGTCATCTTCAACGGGTACCCCCAGAACCTGGACGAGAACGGGTGCAAGGACCTGGCGATCGACCGGATGGGCCCCGGCTACGTGACCCGGGGCGTCTTGGTCGACATGCCCCTGCTGCGGGGCGTGGAGTGGCTCGAGCCCGGTACGCCGATCTACGTGTCCGACCTCGAGGAGTGGGAGGAATTCGCCGGCCTCACCATAGGGAGCGGCGACGCGTTGTTGGTGCGCACCGGGCGATGGGCTAAACGGCAGCAGGAAGGCCCCTGGAACTATGCGCGCGGTGGTGCCGGCCTCCACGCGTCGGTGCTGCCCTGGCTCAGGGAACGGGGGGTCGCATTGCTCGTCGGCGACGCCGTCAACGATGTCCAGCCTTCGGGAGTGACCGGCCTGAACCGTCCCATCCATCAGATCACCCAGGTGTTCATCGGACTCCCGCTCGTCGACAACGGCTACCTGCTGGACGTCGCTCGAGAGGCGGCCCGGCGACAGCGGTGGGAGTTCATGGTCTCGTGGCAGATCAGCCGAGTGCCCGGCGGAACCGCGGGTCCCTTCAACGCCATCGCCACGTTCTGACGCCGCTCGAGCGACGCGGGGCCGTGGTGCATCCGACGTCCCACCCGCCGCCTCGCAGCCGGCACCGGGGGACGCCTACAGCTGCCTGGCCATCTCCTCCGCCGATCGGAGGGAGAGCGCGCAGAAGGTCAGCGTGCCGTTCGCGCATCCTCCGGTGACCATCGTGGGCGCGCCCACCACGAAAAGGTTGTCGTGATCGTGCGCGCGGCCGAATGAGTCGACGACGCTGGTTTCGGGGTCGTCTCCCATGCGGCACCCTCCCCCGGGATGGTCCTGGCCGTCGTCGACGCTCGTGGCGAGCACCGTGCCTCCGCCCGCGCCGACGATCCGGTTGAAGACACCGCGGATCGTCTCCTCTGTGTGGGGTCTCAGCTCGACGGACTCCGGCGCGTCGACGAAGTCGATGCGTGGCATCGGATCGCCCCACTCGTTCTCCAGCCCGCTCTCGAGGTCGATGCGACTCTCCCGGTCCGGGATGACGTCGTAGTACGAGCGCATGCGCGTGACGCCGGTCCGAGTGCGGGCGCGCCAGTCGTCGAGGAGCGCGTCTCCGAAGAGCGGGCGGCCGTCGTCGGTGAGCAGGCGTGGGCCACGCCGGGTCGTGCTGTCCCATACGCGGAGATCGTGACGCACGTAACGGTCGAGCGGGCCGGGCCGCTGGAAGCGCTTCGACAGGAGGCTGTGGCCGTTGAACATGCCCGGATACAGGCGGAAGGGCACCTCGGCGAACGCGGAAACCGACCGGTGCCCCGTGACCCAGCGTCCGACGTTGCCGGTGCGGTTCGCCAGCCCGTCGGGGAAGCGTTCGTTCCGTGAGAGCAGGAGGAGATGAGGGCTCCACGCATAGCCCATGGCCAGCACGAAGAGGCCGGCCCGGATGCGTACCGGCCGCTCCGGCCGATCACGGTCGAGACCGACCGCCTCGGCGATCCGGTCCGAGCCCTGGTCGAGCTCGAGCCGCCGTACGAGGGTGCGGGGGCGCAAGGTGATGCGCCGCTCGGAGATGAGCCTCTGGAAGGTGATGTCGGGCGTGTACTTCGCCCCGGTCGGGCAGATGTTGCAGGTGTCGCAGCGCTGGCAGACGTTCCGGTCTCCGTAAGGCGCGGTGATCTTGGCGACCGGATTCGACCAGAACGGTATGCCCGACCGCTCGGCCCACTCCTTCAGCCTCACCAGGTTGAACGACAGCGGCATCGCGGGCAGCGGGTAGGGCTGCGATCGGACATCGTAGGGCTCCGGTCCCTGCTCCCCGGCGACGCCAAGCCGTTCCTCCGCTTCCTGGTAGTACGGCTCCAACTCGTCGTACTCGACCGGCCAGTCGGTCCCGACCCCGTACATCGAGCGCAGACGGAAGTCCTCCGGGGTGAACCGCGGCGTCACGCCGCCCCAGTGAAGCGCAAGCCCGCCGACGGCCATCGAGCGAGATTGGATGTCGCGCGCCGTCTGCCCTCGGATGTGGTCGTCGGGCCACGGATTCTCGCCGTAGTCGATGAACCGCTCACGGCGCTCGAAGCGCTCGCTGAGGTTGAACATCTCGTTGCCCGCCTCGACGACGAGGATGTCGGCCGAGGTCTGTTCCGCGAGCCGCTCGGCGACCATCGCCGAGGTGATGCCGGCCCCGACGACGCAAACGTCGGTCTCGATCACGTCGGAGGTCTGAAGCACCGTGGCCATCACTCGCCTCGCGTGGGCGCCGGCTCTTCGGCGAGGGAAGCGGTTCCCCGACAGAGGTGTCGACCGACCTCGGCCCGGTAACACAGGTCGTTCGCCTGCGACGTCGAGTAGAACCAGGCCAGGAGGCCCACCGCGACGTGGTCGGCCAGCGCCGGGTTGCGGGGAAGGCTCGCCGAGCGCTCACCGCGGATGACCCCGCCGACGATCCCGCTGCGCTGTTCCTGGGTGAGGCCCGTGAACGGGACACCGGAGCGCCGCTCGGACTCGAGCTCCATCGCCTCGAGCTCGGCGGCCCAC
>JBDHDM010000487.1:0-3017 GCA_039591515.1 Gemmatimonadota bacterium
CGCTCATCGCCGGGCTCACCCTCCCAGATGAGGGCCGTCCGCTCCCCTCGACCGTTCTCGACGTGCCGGTCCAGGCAGTTGTACGAGACGTTGAGCTTGCCGCCCAGAAACCACTTCGCGTAGGGCGGATTCCATTCGTGAACGGTGTGCCAGGGCTCGAACCAGTCGAGCTTGGACGCCCATTCGGCCCAATAGGCCTCCCTGTCCGACGCGGCGTGATCGTACACGGACGGATCGGAAAGGACGGCTCGACGAGCAAAGTCCTCCGGCGGCGGAAAGCGGCGATCCTCATGCAGCAGGTCGTCCAACGCTCCGGTGTCCTTGCTCATCGACTGCGACCTCGTGGTCCGGGTGTGGGTGGCTCGCCCCAATCTGCACTCGCGGTGCGGACGAGCAAGCGGAGGGAGCATCGGGTCACGGTGCAGACTCGACCCGGGCAGGCGTCACCCTTCTCCGGGACCATCCAGCCCTCGCCTCCGGACCCCTTCCGCCCGCAGAACCTGATCGAATCCGGCAATGATCTCGCGCGCGAACGTGTCCACGGACCCGTGCCCCTGTTCGATGACCGGCCGAGGGATCCGCGCCTTGAAGCGCACCTCCGTCTCGGCTACTTCGGCCTGCTCATCCACGTCTGGCAAGCGGAATCGCACCGTCAACGGGCGTCGGACGCGCGGTGGGAGGTGCCGTCGCGAGACCGCGGAGAGAGCTTCGATCAGCGGGCCCGTGGGGCCGAGCTGTCCGAACGGATGCAGGTCGGCCACCAACGCGAGGTTCCCTGTGAGCCCCTGCCCCGTCTCGTCCAAGTAGACGTCGACGCTCGCCCACTCCGGCCCGCCGGGTCGATGGAAGAAAAGGTACGCACTCCTCGTCGACTCACCCTCCCACCGCCCGCCGAACTGGTGGCTCGTGGTCTTCTGGAGCCCCGAGAGCTCCCACCCCGACGCTTCCACCCCCTCCCGGAGGGCGTCGATGAGCGGTTCGAGGGTCAGCAGCGGTCCGTCGGTCACAAAAAAATCCCTGGCCCAAGTTGACACGATTTCGAGATATCTTGTAAAGTACGGATTGACGTACGGTTACGAGGTACGCCATGACCCCCACCATGAATGAACGCGTCCTTCGAGAGGCTCTCGAAGCGAACGGCCAGCGCTACACCCAGCAGCGGGCCGCGGTCTTCGACTTCCTCGCGAGCACCGACACGCACCCGACGGCCGACGAAGTGTTTCTCGCGGTGCGTCGGCAGCTACCGGTCATCTCGCTCGCTACCGTCTACAAGAGTCTCGAAACCCTGGTGGGGTGTGGGCTCGCGGTCAAGCTGACCTACGCCGACCACTCGGCTCGGTACGATGGCCGCACCGACCCGCACCATCATGCCCGCTGTGTCGCGTGTGGACGTGTGCTCGATCTGGTGGGCGACGTGTCGCGCGCGGAGATCGACGCCCTCCGAGGCCCCGCGGGTCGGTTCATGGTCACCGGCTACCGCCTCGAGCTCTCGGGGTTCTGCGCCGACTGCCTTCCCAGCAACGTGCCGGCCTCGGCCTGAGCAAGAGGCTTTCGGCAACGATGACGCAGCGGCGAGCGAACCAGACGGCACGATCCGCCCTCGCTGCGATCGTCCTCGTCGGCGCGCTGAGCGCCTCGTCGGCCGCGCAGGAGGTCGAGGCGCTTCGCGACCGCCTGGAGGGAGCGCTGGCCACGTACCCTTGGGGTGACGCCGACTGGGGCGTCCTCGTGGTATCCCTCGACACCGGCGACACGATCTTCGCGGTCGAGCCGGAGGCTGCGCTCGCGCCGGCGTCGAACGTCAAGCTCCTGACGACCGCTGCCGCCCTCCAGGTGCTGGGGCCCGAGTACCGGTTCCGCACGTGGGTCCTCGCCGACGGAGAGATCGTCGACGGTACGCTCCGTGGCGACCTCGTGCTGTACGGTACCGGTGATCCGGGCATCTCGGATCGCTTCTACGGGAGCAAGGGAGAGGTCTTCCACCGCCTCGTAGACCAACTCGAGGCCGAGGGCATTCGCGCGGTCACCGGGGATCTCGTGGCGGACGCGTCGTTCTTCCCCGGTCCGCTGAGGGATCCGAGCTGGGACGGTCGCGATCTGAACGAGCACTTCACGGCCGCGATTTCGGCGCTCTCGTACAACGAGAACGTCGTCTCCTTCCGCATCCAATCCGGCGCGGTAGGGGATGCTCCGAGAGTCGAGACGGTGCCTCCTCACTCCGCGCTCGAAGTCGTCAACGACGCGGAAATGGTCGCGGCGCGTGCCCGCCCTCGTTTGGCGATTCTCCGCAGTGATCCGCTGGAGCCCGTGCGCATCCAGGGGCGGATGGTGCGGGGGACGCGCGACGTCTGGCGTCAGATGACGGTCGCGGTCCCGGCCGACTTCGTGGGCGCGTCGTTCCGCGCGGTGCTCGACGAGCGGGGAATCCGGGTGAAGGGGGAGACCCGAAGCGTCGACCTTCCGGGCGCTTCCAGCGTGCGCCGGGTGTCCGCGCCGGCTCTCGGACATGCCGGACCCCGGATCGTGGCGACGCACGTCTCGCGGCCGCTCGCCGACTATCTGGAAGTGATCAACAAGCAGAGCAACAACCTCTTCGCGGAGCTGGTCTTCCGAGCGGTGGGACGCGTGTCCGAGGGCGTGGGGACGCCGGAAGCGAGCGCCAGGGCCGTCCGTACCGCTCTGGGCTCGGTCGGGATCGATACGATCGGGCTGGTTCAGCGAGATGGCTCGGGGCTCGCGCCCGGCAACCGCGTCAGCGCGAAGTCGTTCGTCGACGTGATCGCGCGCATGAGCGAGAGCGCGCTCTGGCCCGAGTACTGGGCGACCCTTCCGCGTGCCGGGACGAGGCGCGAGCTGGGTCGCATGTACCGGACCGCCGCGGCCGACAATCTGCGTGCGAAGACCGGCACGATCGAGGGTGTGTCCGCCCTGAGCGGGATGGTGCGGTCTCAGGATGGCGAACGGCTCGCTTTCTCGATCATCGTGAACGACGCCCCCTCGGAGACGAGGGCCAAGCG
>JBDHDM010000488.1:0-3014 GCA_039591515.1 Gemmatimonadota bacterium
GAGCGCGCTCCGGGTTGATGAGCAGCGCGTCGAGGGCCATCTCGGTGACCCGTTCGAGAAGCCGGCGTCGCGGCCGGGCGCCGAGGCGATGCAGCGCCGCACCAGGTGGAGGTTCGGCCGTCGCCGCCTGGCGTCGCACCGTGAGGAAGTGAACTTCGTGTCCCCTCGTCGCAAGCCACGCGCCCAGGCGCCAGAGGTAGCGCTGTTGGCCCGAGCCGGCCGGGGCCGCCACCCGGATGTCGATGCCGACGCGAAGGGCCGTCGGAGGGGGCGAGCTCATGCGCGCAGGATCGTGATGCGGGTGAGGCCTTCGAAGTCGAACCGCCGCCCTCTCCGACCCAGGTCGTGCCCCTTCTCGTGCTCGACCACCAGCGTCCGCGCAAACGGCACCTCACTCCAGCGCTCGATCACGCGGTCGAGCTTTCGAGAGCCGTAGGGAGGATCGACGAACGCGAGGTCGTACCGGTCGGCGTCGATCGAACGGATCCAGGGCAGAACGTCTTTCTTGAAGATCCGTGACCTGCGGCGCTCGCGGAGCGCGGCGACGTTCGCCTTCAACGCGTGCAGCGCAGCCGGTCCGTTCTCGACGAAGTCGACGGAGCGGGCACCTCGGGACAATGCCTCGAGCCCGACGGCGCCCGACCCGGCGAAGAGGTCGAGGAAACGGGCCGCCTGGAGGTCGTCGGCCACGAGGTCGAGCGCCCGGTCCCGAACGCCTTCCGGGGTCGGCCGGACTCGCGGTCCAGGGGAGATCAGCTGTCGGCCCGCATGCTTGCCCCGCAGGATCCTCACGCGCCGCCCTGTACGCCGTCGACCAGCTCGATCGACAGACCATCCGGCCCCTCGATCATCATGGCGCGCCCTCGGTCGAAGGTGTGCGGGGTCTCGAGCACCGTCACCCCACGCGACAGGAGCCACGAATGCCAGGCATCCACGTCGACCACGCGAAACGCCACGTGATCGAGAACCTGCCCCTTCGACGGGACGAGCGGGTGATCCGCACCACACCGGCCCACGGTGCACTGCTTCGGATACCACGACATGCTCCCGTTCCCGTGGACCACCCCCGCCCTGGGTTGCCGCAGCGTCCCGAAGGGTTCGAGAGACGGCCATCCGGCGGGACCGCGCTCGGCCTCGCACGGGTCGTGGAGAGGCCGTGGAGCCGTCGTCCCGTCCTCACGACGAATCGGAGGCAGCGACATCCCGAGGGTCTCGACGTACCAATTGGCCGCACACAGAGGCTCTTCCTGGAAGAGGTGCACGTGCGAGAGCGAGGCGCTCGTGGACGGTCCACCGGTCAGCTCGAAGAGCACGCCGTCCGGCGCCAGAACGTAGCTGAACCCCCCCGGCCGTGGCGCAGCGGGCTCCGCGGCGGAGAGCCCCTCGGCCGTGACGATCCCCGCGTACGGGGTGAGCCCCGAGCGCCATACCGTGCCGCCGTCCGGGCCGGTGTAGAGTGGCAGGTGGGTCATCCCCAATGCGCCGAGGCGGCGATCTCCGTCGGTGGTGTCGAGGAAAGCCCCGATGTGCCAAAACGGGCTCTGCCGCTCGGGGCGGCCGAGCGAGGGATCGAAGGCGCCGTCCGGAGGGTCGTCCACCTGGGTGAAGACCAGGTACATTTCGGAGGCGACGGCCGGTCGACCGTCGATCTCGGTGCGCGTCGCGGACGGCCAGAGCCGGAGGTACCAATCGATGGCGCGCTCCGGGTCGACCGAGTTCAGGCCGACGTGGTGCAGCGCCGGCACGTCGGCGGGTCGCGACGCAAGCGGCTCGCCCGGTGTCGCGTCACTGGACGTCGTGTCACCTCGGGAGCAGGCCGCGAGCAGCAGGCACGTGACCGTCGCGCGGAGCGGTGGGCAGGGGCGGATTCTGGATATCATGGAGGTCGTCGTCGAACGGAGAGATAGTGTGGTGAATTCTGCGGAAGTGAGCCACAGGGACCCCGTCACGCCGCACCCGTCATCGAGTGCTCCGCTCGAGGAGTACCGCACCGCGCTCGAGCGCAACCGCGAGATTGCCGATGCGCTCGAAGCAAGGGCCCGTACCGTCGAGATCGCGCGCCTCGCCACGTTCGTCGGGGGTTCGGTCGTGGGTCTGCTCTACGATCGACTCCCGATGCCGGCGTTCGTCCCGCTCGGCATCGCGGGGGTGGCCCTCGTGGTTTTCATCGCGCTCGTGCGGCGTCATCGCGCCCTCCGGCGCGAGCTGCGTCGAGCCCGTGTCACCGAGGCGCTCTGCCGCTTCGGGGTCCTGAGGCTCGAGCGGGATTGGGACGGACTGGCTGCCGCGATGGCGAAGATCGGGTACCGCGATCCGATGCTGGAGCCCGACAGCGCCGATGAGGGCCACGCGTACGCCCACGACCTGGACGTATTCGGCCCGGACTCTCTCCGTGCGCTGTTCGGCCCCACGCCGACGCCCACGGGCGCCGAGGCGCTCCGGACCTGGCTGAGCCGACCGGCCACCATCGACGAGGTTCGCCAGCGGCAGTCGGCCGTCGCTGCCCTCGCTTCCGATTCGGCCGGCCGGCGGCGGCTTGCGATCGAGGCGCTCTTGATCGACCGGGTCGACCGTGCGCCCTGGCGCGCCTTCTTGGGCTGGGCGACCGGACCGTCGGTGTTCGGCCCCGGGCAAGACGGAGCGCCCACGGTTCCTCGGTGGAGCGTCCCCTTCGCGCGCGTGCTGCCGCCGCTGACCATCGGCGCCTTCATGGTGTGGTTCTTCACCGCCGGCCTTTCGTACCTGGTGTGGCTGGCGCCCCTGACGGTCCAGGCCGCGCTGGCTTTTCGCTGGGCCCGTCCGTTCGCGGCGTGGTTCGCCCGTGCCGGCTCCCGGGCGCCCGGGCTTCGGCGCCACCATGCGCTCCTCCAAGCGTGGGAATCGTATCCGACCGACGACTCCACGCTCGCCGGGCTCCAGTCACGGCTCAGCGATCCTTCCGGACTGCGGGCGTCCGAGGAGATCCGGTCCGTCGGTCGCTGGCTCGACCTCGCGGACTCTGCCGGATCGATGGT
>JBDHDM010000489.1:0-3014 GCA_039591515.1 Gemmatimonadota bacterium
TGGTCCGCCGGCGTCGGGGAAGTACACGATCGCGCGGTGTCTCGAGAAATCCTCCGGGGTGCGCAACTTCCACAATCACTTGACGCTGGACGTTGCGAAGTCGCTGTTCGCCTTCGGTACGGACAGCTTCTGGGAGCTGACGGATAGGTTGCGGCTGGTGTCGCTGGAAGCGGTTGCGGCATCCGGAGAGGCAGTCGTCGCGATGACGATGTGCTATTCGCACCCGGAAGACGAAGCCACGGTTCGGGCGATGCAGGAGGTCGTCTCGGCGTCGGGCGGCGAGTTGTTCCCTGTCTTCCTGGAATGCGACGTCGTCGAACTGAGGCGGCGGGTCTCCAACCCGAGTCGCGTGGAGATGAAGAAGCTCAGCAGCGTGGAGGGCTTGGAGCGCTGCCTGGGTGAGTGGAATCTCATACCCATCCCCGGTCGTGGCTGCGTCACGGTCGTGACGGGCGGGAGATCTGCCGAGGATTGTGCAGAGGAAATCCGACAGCTTTTGGGCCTACCTTTGTCGGAGGGGGCGTGAGTGCGGAGGTCTCTAGGGAGGGTAGGAGGCGCACGATGTTCAGGAAGTGGAGGGCCATTCTCGGCACGGGAGTCGCCGGAGCGGGAGTCGGCGCGCTCCTCGCCGGGGTCGTCTTGGGTGTCAGCGGGCTGATCGCTCCTGGGTCTGTGCCGCTCATCGTCGCCTTGGGCGGGCCGCTCGCGATGGGAGCATTCGGTTTCTTCGCGGCGGGTGGATTCGCCACGATGCTGGCCCTGCGTCACGGGGGCACTTCGTTGGATGGTCTCTCGATATCGAAGAGCGGCTTCACGGGGTTGGCTGCAGGCTTCCTGTTTCCAGCTGTGAGCGCGGTCGTGACGGGCGGTCTGCTCTTCCCACTCGAGCTGCAGGCCCTGACCGTGGCCGGAGGCTTCTTCGGTGTGATGGGTGCGGGCATCACGGCCGGATTGGTGGCCGTGGCAAGGGACCATGAGTCGGCCGAGCTGGGTGAGGGTAAGGAGGCCGGCGTTCTCCCGGGGACGTGATATCGCCGGGCTGATCGCCAGCAGAGAGTCTTCCCGGTCCAAGTAGACCCGGGTGGAGGCCTAGCGGTGCAGCGCCTCGATCTGCTCGATCATCTCGGTCGACTCCGGCGGTCCGAGTAGCCCTCCTAACACCATGGCCGCGGCGCTCGCGGAGAGGGCGACGACCACGGGCGCCAACCCGACGTCGATGATGCCCATCTGCACCAGGACGTAGACGAACGCGCCGGACACCACCGCCCCCACGCCGCCCGTCAGGTTGGCCTTCTTCCACCAAAGGCCGGCGATGGTCGGCACGAACAGGCTGGCGCTCAGGACCCCCACCCCCGCGGTGTAGAACTCCGAGATGAGCTCCGGCGGAGAAAACGCCCACAACAGCGCAGCGATCCCGATCACCCACGTCGAGCCAACGCGCACGATGTTCGAAGTCCGCTCGCTGGCCCGGCCTTGTAGGAAGCCACCCAACAGGTCGTGCGCGATCGCCGAGCTGCAGGCGAGGAGCAGCGCATCCGTCGTGGACATGACGGCGGCAAGGACCGCCGCAACGGCGATCCCTCGAATGAAGGGCCGGAACTGGACCTCCATGACCCGCAGGAAGAGCTCGTCGGCGTCCTGAAGCGCCGGAAAGTCGATCCGACCCACCGGAACGATCGCGAGCACGGCGGCCAGGATCAGCGCGCTGTAGACGAGCATCGCGAGGTTGAGAGACAATCGGGCGCTCTCGGCGTCTCTGGCGGTATAGACCCTCATGACGATGTGAGGGATCACCGGGATCGCCGTGGCCCAAATGACGAAGTAGCCCAGATAGCCGGACACGGGCATGTGGGTCACCTGGCCGAGCTCGGGAGCTACGGCCGTCGCCTGGCTCATGATCTCGAGCGGCGATCCCACGCGCCAAATCAGCACCAATGCCGTGCCCATCACGACGATGACCATGAGGAATCCCTGGATCACGTCCGTCCAGGTGACGGCGACCATCCCACCGAAGGAGACGTACGTGATGAACACGACCGTGGCGAGGACGAGCGCCGTTTCGTACGGGATTCCGAGCAGCGCTTCGGCCGTGATGCCCGCAGCCTTGAGCTGCGCCACGATGTAGATGGTGAACGCCGCCACGATGAGGAGGGGGACCAGGTAACGGACCACCGCGTGCGGGTACCTGAAGCTCAGGAAGTCGGTGATGGTGAACTTGCCGAAGTTGCGGAGAGGCTTGGCGACGAGGATCGAGGCGAGCGGGAAGCCGAGGACAGCTCCCCCGAAGAGGGCCAGGGTGGCGGGGATTCCCTGGGCGTAGGCCAGCCCCATGACACCGATGATCGAGCCGCCGCTCGCCAGCGCCGCCATGATCGCCATCGAGTTCACTACGGTGCCGATCCTTCGGCCGGCGACCCAGTACTCGTCGCGCGAGGCGAGGACCCGCCTCGACACACCCACGCCGATGCCGATGCAGGCGGCCAGGTAGATTCCGACGAGGATGCGCTCCAGGAGCATCAGGGCGGCCCTCCGCCGGCGCCCGGTTCGGTTCCACCGGCCCGATCCTCTTCCGGATGACGGCGGCCACGCCCTGACAGGAAAGCCGCCAGCGCGATGGCCGGAGAGAGCAGCATCAGCGCGGCGACCAGCCAGCCAAACACCGCCATCCCCCAGAGCTCGACCGTGCGCCATGCCGGGATGAACGCAAAGGCCGCGAAGGCGACGAGGAAGACGAGCGTCGCCGCCTCGCTCCGTCGCATCGGAAAGAACGACTTCATCGGGGTACGGACACGAAAGGGCGGGGAGTCATGCCCGCCACGGTGGATCGCCGGCGCGGGTGGCGCAACTGCAGGGGGACGCTTCGGCGCGCCTGCTTGTCGGCCGAGTGCTCGCGCGCCGCGCGCGCGGTCCACATCTTCGCGGCGCAGCGGAAACCTTCTCCCTCGTACCGCTCGTCAACTCTCGGTGGCCGCGCTTCTGACGGACACGGCAGCCGAGACCATGTCCATGGTCTC
>JBDHDM010000490.1:0-3013 GCA_039591515.1 Gemmatimonadota bacterium
GCTCGCGCTCGACCGGAAAAGCGTCGGTAGTGCCCTGGTCGGCACAGGCGGCCAAGCCGACCACCACGAGGGCCAACGTCGCGCCGCGCGCATGGGCGGCGAGCGGGCGAAAGCGGGCGAGCGTGACGCACCTCATGCTGATCTCCTGGGCTCGGGTATGCGGCAGGGTACCCGGCTCGGGACGAGATCAGCAAGCCCGCCTCAGTTCTCCACGTTTCTCGTCGGGTTCCAGGTGAAGAAGATCTGCCAACGCGGCACACGCTGCTCGATCTTGCCGAACTGATCGGACTCGAAGAACGAGTCCCGTACGAAGACTTCGTACTCCGCACCGGCCCCGAAGCGCTTGAAGCCGAGCGGGAAGGCGGCGCGCAGTCGCAGCATCTGGACGAGGTGCTGCGAGTCGCGCCCGTTGAAGTTCGACCCGTTCAGCGTGTACAGGTGCTGGATCCGGTACGAGCCGTCAATCCAGCGGTAGCCGTCCCTCAGGAACTGGAATCCGACGCGCGCACCGAGGCCCGTTCCGAAGTCGTACTCCCGCAGTCGCTCACGGATGCCGGCTACATCCGCGAGGAGCGCGAACTCGGAGTTCACGCCGCCCATGATCATCCAGGTGGCAGCGGCGTTCCACACGAACGCCGTGCGCTCGGATCGCTGCGTCCGCTTCAGGTACATCAAGCTCGCGCCCTGGCCGCCGAACTCGAACGCCTCGTTGTTCTCGTAATCGAAGTCCTGGACGAGAACGAGCTTCGACACCGAGTTGTCGGTCTCGCTCAGGTTCTTGTGCCACAGGTTGCCCCGAATCTGCAGCTTCCCGAGACCCTTCTCCTGCCGGAGGTTGACCTGGGTGGCCAGCGTGAAGAAGTCGAAGGGCTTCTGCCGGTCGAGGTCGAGGAGGCTCCCCGAGATCAGCTGGAGGTCGAAGAACGAGTGAGCCTCTCCTCCGTCGTCCACCTCGATCTCACCGGCTCGACGCTCCGAGGTCGCCTTGCGCACACCGAACGACAGCTGGTTCTCCAGGCGATTCGGGATGCGGTCGCTCGGGTGCTCCGGGTTCGCGTACACGCGGGACGCGTTCCCGGTCACCAGTCGAGTGAACCCGCGCGTCGGGTTCATCAGGAAGGCCCCGATCTCTCGCCAGGCGCGCTCGGAGCCGGTCGCGGTGTTGTCCAGCACCATCGACGACGTCCGGTAGAGCATCTCGCCGACCGCCGCACCACCGATCGCCGTGTTGTACCAGTCGTTCACGGACATGAAGTGCGTCTCGCCGCAGCACTCCCAGTGGTAGCTCCCCGCGGTGGCGAACAAGATGGACGTCCAGTAGCCGTATCCGTTCGAGCGCGCAGCGTTGAAGTAGATGTTGCCCTGGAAGGGGTGCGCGAAGTGGTTGACCTGGAACGCGTTGTCGTCCCACTCCCAGCCATGCTCGATGTTGTTGAGCCAGCTGCGAGGGCTGATCTGTGAGATCTTGAGCTGCGCGCGTCCGGGCACGACCTCGTTGAATACCCAGGGCAGGAAGTTCCCCAGGTACGCCTCGACCACCGCCAGTCCGAAGTTCTTCTCTTGGCCCCAGGCATCCGTCCAGACTTCCTCCTGCACCACCGGCCCGACGTCAGGACCAGACCCCGAGCTCCCGTCGCCCTCGGCGGCAACGGTGCGCAGCCCCGGCCCCCCGACAGGCTTCACCGAAGCCGCGGCGGCGCGACCCGCCGTGAACGACCAACCCGTGAGCAGCGCCGGATTCACCGCGGAGGGCGCAGGCACCAGGATCGGATCGGGGTCCGTCGTCCTCGATGACGGACCGGACGACGCCGTGCCCGGCCGCCAAGACCCGAAGGCCGGCAGCGGCACGACTGCTTCCACGCTGAGCAGCGAGAATTCGACGTGTGTTTGCGCGGCGGCGGACTCGACATCCGCCGCGAAGAGAGACCCGAGGGTCGCCAGCCCGATGCTCGCACGTATGCCCATCGTTCTCGCCCTCATCGTCCGTTGGTGGGGAACCAGGCGACGCCGACGTGGAACCGCCAGGCGAATCCCGAATCGATTGGCCCGAGCCCCTCGTCACTCAGGTCCGGACTGACGGAGAACGCCCCGCCGGCGACGGACACGTCGATCGCGGCCGCTCGCGACAGGATGAACTCCGTACCGATCACGCCTTCGAATCCCGTGCCCGAGGCCACGAAGTCTCTCAGCAGCTCCTCCTCGCCACCGTAGAACCGGTCGTCCTCGGGCCGGAGGCGTCGGTACGTCGCCCGCGCCTCCGCATACGGGCGGAGCCACTCGTTGATCTGGTACGGGTACCCCAGCAGAAGGTGGAAGCGGACCTGGTTCCACGACTCCTCGAAGTCGTCCATGGCGAACGACACCCAGTTCGCGCCCGCTCCCAGCCGCACCGACCGCGCCGGCACCATGATCGAGAACTCGGCGTCGACCGCACCGTCGAGCACGTCTCCCATGTCGCCCGACATGTCCTGCCAACCGAAGGCGAACCGGAAGTGAGGACCTGTCTGTGCTCCCACCTGGGAAGCGCCGAGGAGGATGGCCGCTCCCACGAGTGCGAAAGTGCTCGTTCGATAGGGTCGCATCGGCGCCTTTGCCGTCAGGAGAAGCCTCGGAACCGCGGGGAGTCGACGGATCCCCGCCCGCACGACCGCACACGATGGCATGACCGGTAGCCCGACGGCAACCTGGCCCGTGCGTGATCGACCGGCCCGGCACTCAACTCAACCGACGCCCCCGCTCGACCCACGCTCGGATGGAGGCCGCGCACGTGGGTCCGTGGCCGACGTTGGGGAGGTCGACCCGGAGCCCGTCGTCGAGCTGTAGCGAGAGGCCGGTCCGCTTGTCGAAGTGCACGGAGTCGACGTGACCCCGAAAGAGGCGGCGCCGGTTGAAGCCCCGCACGATGACGATCTCCTCACCCTGCAGCGTGACACGGGTCCGGAGCCGGTCGAGGGTACCGATGCCGAGCAGGATCGCGACGACGGCGACCGTGAGCGTGACCGGATCCAACCCC
>JBDHDM010000491.1:0-3012 GCA_039591515.1 Gemmatimonadota bacterium
AAATAGGTGAAGACGAGATTTCGACACAGGATGAGGTCGAAGGGCCCCGTGGGCATGTGCCGGCGGATATCCTGCCGAACGAACTCCACGCCGGCCCGGAAGGGGCCGCGGAGACAGAGCAAGTCGTCGACCGGCTCGAACGCGGCGGCGATCCATTCGTCCGGAAGCTCACGCAACGAGCCGGGCGAGTAGCAGCCGACCCGCGCCCTCTCCAGGAGGTGGGGGTCGATGTCGGTGGCCACGATGGTGAGATCTACCTCCGGCCTGCCGTGCGACACGCCCAGCTCCCAGGCCAAGCTCAGGCTGTAGGGCTCCTCACCGGACGCGCAGCCCGCGGACCAGCAACGGATGGTTCGATCGCCGCACTCTTCGGCCGTCTGGACCAGGGCAGGCAGGATCGGATCACGGATCGTCTCGAAGACGACCCGGTCTCGGTAGAAGCGGGAGATCGTGATGCGGCAACAGGCGTCGAGCGTGTCCCACTCTTCGGGATGCGTGGTCAGGAAACGCTCGTAGCCCCCGAAATCGTCGAGCCCGAGCTCCCGGAGTCGCCGTCGCAGGCGCTTGCACACCTGCCCTCGTACCCGGCGAATCGCGGGCCACCGTATGTCCATGCGGGGAAGGGCCCACTGGAGGAACGAGACGCATTCCTCCCTTCTCATGGTGCGAAGACTGGTGGGTGACCCTCCTCGAAGGTACGCCGAACCGACGACGCACCGGTGATGGCGTCGTCGTAGACAGGGCCGGAGCCGAGGAGGGTGGCGTCGCATGGCCGGTCGCAGCCGGGGCGGGAGATGGTCATAGGGCTGGCATGACGCGAGCTACCGGGTGGGTGCGGAGAAGCCGACCTTGATTATGTGAAATGCCGGTCCTGACGCCAGGTCCCGCGAGGTGGCCCACGTCGGCGCTCGGAAGGCTGGTCGTGACCGGGGCCTCGAGGCTTTCGCCTGCGGCGCGCGCAGGAGTACGTCAGTCCGCCAGTCGCACCCCGACGGGTCCGTGGAACCAATCGGCGCGGAACGGTAGCTTCCGGCGTGAACCAACTCGACCCTATTCTGACGGTGTTGCTCTACTCCTCGCTCGCGGCCGGGGCGGCCTCGCTCGGGGTGCTGCCCCAAGCGGTCCTGGGTCGGCTGGCCCTGCCGGTACTCGGGTGGAGCAACGCGCTCGCGTCCGGGCTCATGCTCGGCGTGGCGTATTCGCTGCTCTATCTCGGGCTGGAGGAGGCGGTCCTGCTGGGGGCTGCGGGGGCGATGGTGGGGATGGCCTTCGTCCGACTCACCCACCTGGGCACCGGCACCCACGAGGTGGGCCTCAACCGGATCGATGACGTGAGCCCCGCGTACGGGTATCAGGTCTTGCTGGTCAACACACTCCATGCGGCCTATGAGGGCGTCGCGATCGGAGCGGCGATGTTGATCTCGCTGCCGTTCGGTGTGTCGATGGCGGTGGCTCTGGCCCTCCACAACATCCCGGAAGCCATGGTTCTCACGGCGATACTCCGGGGGCGGGACGTCCGGCTCGACCATGCCGCCGCTCTGGCCGTGGCCATCAACCTCAACCAGGTGCTGCTCGCGGTGGTCACCTTCGCCGTGGTCACCGCGCTCCCGGTTCTCCTGCCCTGGGTGGTGGGGTTCGCCGTCGGCTCGCTGATCTACCTCGTTCTGGTCGAGCTGCTGCCCGAGTCGTACCACCAGGCCGGCCCCACGAGTATCGCGCTGGTCACCCTGGTCGCGATGGGGATCGTCGTCGCGCTCACCGGAGGTGCCCCGTGATCGGGTGGGTCGCGGTCTTCTCGTTCGCGATGATCACCGCGCTCGCGACCGGTCTCGGTGCGCTGCCCTTCGCCTTCACCGGGCGCGTGTCGGACCGCTTCGCGGCGTCGGCGAACGCGATCGCGGCGGGACTCATGCTCGGCGCCAGCTTCGGGCTCGTCTCGGAGGGCACGCTGTACGGGCGCATGGAAACTCTCGGGGGCGCCGTCATCGGGGTGGTCTTCATCTTGCTGACGCAGCACTTCCTCGCTCGCTACGACGAGGAAGAGCTCGTCTTCGGCGTTGCCCGGGGCGAGCACGCGCGCCGCATGTTCCTCATGGTCGTGGTCATGACGGTGCACTCGTTCTCCGAGGGGGTCGCAGTCGGGGTGTCCTTCGGAGGCGGTCTCCCGCTCGCCACCGCCATCACGGCCGCGATCGCCGTGCACAACATTCCGGAGGGTGTGGCCATCACCGCGGTCCTTCGGCCTCGGGGGATCCCCCTGTGGCAGTGCGCAGGCTGGAGCGTCCTCTCTTCCCTGCCGCAGCCGCTCATGGCCGTGCCGGCGTTTCTCTTCGTCGAGGCGTTTCGCCCGGCGCTTCCCTGGGGGCTCGGATTCGCGGCGGGTGCGATGGTCTTCATGGTCCTCGTCGAGCTCCTTCCGGAGGCGTTCGAGGAGGGCCGGCGAGCGGAGGTGGCGACGCTGGCCACGGCGACGCTCGTCGGCATGGTGGTCTTCCAGCGCTACCTGTAGCCGAGTGACCGCGCGTGGGTCGGGACGTTACGGCGCTCCGCCGCGTCGTCCGTCAATGCGACACGGCGGTGCAGAGACCGGCGAGCTGGTCCCAGCTCCCCGAGCCTTCCCCTCCTTGCGTCGATCGGGCCTCCGCCACGAGGGCTTCACACTGCGGTACGCTCAGCGACATGGCCTG
The DNA here is from genome assembly GCA_039591515.1 of Gemmatimonadota bacterium. Taxonomy (GTDB): domain Bacteria; phylum Gemmatimonadota; class Gemmatimonadetes; order Longimicrobiales; family Gaopeijiaceae; genus UBA2589. Next base: position 2,688 of record JBDHDM010000491.1, read on the forward strand.
CAGGGCGAGCTCGTGCGGGTCGAGAGGAAACGGCTCCGCACCCAACGCGTCGAGCCTCGGCGCGCAGGCGCGCTCCCAGAGCGCTCCGAGCTCGCGCCAGAGCGCCGCGACCTCCGGATTGGAGGGCAGCTCGGTCCTCCACCCTCGTGACATCGGGTCCACGACGCGAAACTCGAACCGCTTGTCGCTTTCGGCTTCTCGGGGAACCGAGTTCGTGAGGAAGAAGAGGCTCCCGTCCGGGAGGAACGCGGGAAAGTAGCTGCCGACGCCCGACTCGAGCGAGGTCGAAAGGCGCTGCAGCCCCGACACGCCCGTGATCCTGCCC
>JBDHDM010000492.1:0-3011 GCA_039591515.1 Gemmatimonadota bacterium
CCCTTCCCAGGCGACCGTACGCCCGGAAGCCCAGGTGGAGGTCCGCCAGGTGGGCGATGATCACGGCGCGCCTTCCCCCGCGGGGGGCGTCCCCCTCTCTCCCCAGTGCACGAACCCACTCGGCGCCAGAGTGCTTTGGATCCGCTCGATGCTGGCCGAAGACAGCCCGGCGTTGCCTCCCGCCAGCGCGACCGCGTCGTTGTCGACGAGAATGAGATCGTACTCCGGCTCGGCGCTCGCCACCAGATCGTCCAGGTTGCCGACCCGTACCGAGAGACGTCCGTTGGTCGCAATGGCGAGGCCGGTCCCGAAGTGCTCTCGACCGAGCGCCACGACAGCCGGCGTCCGTTCCAGAACCTCGACCTTCGACAGAGGATGCTCCCGCAGAATGGCGTGGGGCGCCAGCGACGCACCCCCACCGATCAGCATGACCCGCACTGGCTGATCGAGCGGTGGCATGTGCTCTCGCCACACCTCGACGTCCCACGGACGCCCCACTGCCTCATCGAGGGCGCGACTCAGCCGGACGTGACCGTGATCGACCAACCTACGAACCGAGAGGTTCGCGGCGGGAAGCCGACGCTCCTCGACCCGCACCTCCCCGGAAGGTGTGGCGCGTCGAGCCTTCACGTCGAGGTCCATGCGGAAGTTGAGGACGTCCCCGTAGAGCATCCCCCCCGCCGAGAGCATCACCAGACACGCCACCAGAAGTGATCCCGGCATGGGTGCCACGGGCAGGAGCATCGCCGTCAGCACGAAGCCCATGGCCGCACCCGCCGCCGCTGGCGCGGCGGGACTGGACAGGAGACCGCCCGCGTCCGTCGCCGCGGCGGCCCCCATGCCGCCGAGCAGGGTGCCGGCCGCGTAGAGCGGAAGTGCCGCCAGAACGGCCAGGCCGACGCCTTGGGCGATCGGATCCTCGCCGAGGAACGGGACCAGGCTCCAGGCAGCACCGTAGGTGGTGGCGACCAGGAAGGACATGAGGGAGAACAGCCATCGCCGCCGCAACCGTTCCACCAGGCCGGGCGCGAGCCGCGGCGCGCTCCACAGCCCGGAAGCCAGCGCGAGTCCCTGGGTCGCGAGGATCGTCGTCAGCGACCGCATGAAGCCGGTGCCCCCGTAGAGAAGGACCCCGAGCGCGACTTCGGCGGCCAGCGCCGCACTTGCCCCGACCAGAAACGGGGGCAGCCACTCGAGCCGCGGAGACCGGAGGGCCGACTCCGATCCGGACCTGTTCACGACACCGTCGGCGAGAGTCGCCCCCGGTAGAAGAGCAGGGCAGGCCGCTCCCCGACCCACGACTCGACCACCCGCCCGATGAGAATCGAGTGGTCACCGCCGTCGAGGACCTGGTGTAGACGACACACCAACCAGGCCGTCGCGTCGTCGAAGATCGGGACGCCCGCGCCGGACTCTCGCCACGACCAGTCGTCGAATCGGCCCTCGGAGGGCTCCTGGGCGAACCGCATGGCGACGTCGGCTTGGTCGGCCGAGAGCACGTTGACGGCGAAGTGGGGGGCATCCACCAGCCGATCGTGGGAGGTCGAAGAGTGTGCGATGCAGACGAGCACGAGGGGAGGATCCAGGGAGACCGACGTAAACGAGTTCACCGTCAACCCATACGGCTCGCCCGACTCGTCGCGACCCGCGACGATCGTGACGCCCGTGGGGTACGAGCTCATCACCTCTCTGAGGGCGAGGCTCCTGTCTTCGTGCACGTCTTCTCTGCTTGATCGGCGTGAGGGCGGCGCTAGCTTAGGCCATCGGACGTCCTCGGCCGCTCGCAACCCGTTCTGATGCCCAAAAGCTTGATGCGAAAGCACTTACTAGCGATCGCGCTCATCATAACCGTGGCTCCGGGCTGCGACAACGTGGGCTGGGGCGGCATCGACCTCGAGATCGGTCCGCCTCCAGACTCCGACCCGCAACCCGTCGTCGAGCAGGAACCCGAGGCCGCACCCTCGCCCGCGCCACCGATCGGCCCCGTGCTCCTCGCAGGGACGCGGGACGGAGAGAGGGCGGACTTCGTGGTCGTGGGACAGGTCGAGGCCGATGCTCTCCGCTCGTTTCCGGACTCGACGTTCCCTCACGATCACGACCAGCTCGCGGAGGTGTCCGCTCCCGGAGCCGAGTGGATCGTCTTCTCCGAAGGGGTTCGAGTCGGTCGAATGATCGTGGAGCGGTCGGGTCCGGCGGCAGACTTCTGTGGCAGCCGGGTCGCCATCTCGGGGATCGTGGAGGTCGTTCCGAGCGCCGCGGGCGCCCAACGGCTCTTGGCCCTCCCCGTCGACTACGCCTCGGCTCGCCCTCGTGAGGCGTACCGGGAGATCGCGCACGCATACGATCAACGGGTTGGCACCCTCAGCATCGCGGGCGAAGCCATTCCCCGGTACGGGGCGAGGTGGCCCGCGCTCGGTGTCCTCGACGCGCGGGGTCACATCCAGGCCTTCCAGCTCCGCAACACGCCTGGCCAGTCCGTGGCCGCCACCTTCCTCGTCGACGACGACATCGCCGTCGGAGCCCCGGGCGCCCGGGCGTATTCGCTCTTCATCATCGGCCAGCAGGAAAACAACCAATACCGGGAGGCCTTCTCCTGGTATCGGGAGGCGGACGTGGAGGGCAAGGGTGTGCCGACGTACTTCGACCACCTCGATTGGAACAACGACGGAACGGACGAGATCCTTCTCGACGTGTTCGGCGCTACGGACCGGTGGTTCGCCTCGTTGAGCCGACGCGACAGCGGGTGGGTGCGATCGTATGAGGATTCATGCGGTACGGACGGTGGCTGAAGCGTCACGCCCTCTCCGATATCACCGGGCTCCGCCGATCGCCTCCTCTCTGAGCACGCGATAGCTCTCGTACCGGCTGGGAGGCAGGTGCCCGCCGTCCAGCGCCTTCCGGACGGCACAGTCGGGCTCCTGTAGGTGCGTGCACCCTCGGAAGCGACAGTCCTCTCCCAACATCACGAGCTCTGGAAAGCACGCGGCGACCCCCTCCGGAGGGACGGACCA
>JBDHDM010000493.1:0-3006 GCA_039591515.1 Gemmatimonadota bacterium
ATGTCCTCGACGGCCTCAGCGCACGCGCGTACTTCCAGAAGCTCGACCACCACATGGTCATGTCGATGACCATGACGGGCATGAACGACGTGCCGATGACGAGCACGACCGACGGCCAGTCGTATTCGGAGACGGCCGGAGGTCGTGTCCAGGCGCGGCTCACGCCCTGGTCCGGCGCCCAGGTCGACCTGGGGAGCGAGGTCACCCGCGTCTTCGCCGAGGGCACCCGCTGGACGGAGCGCGTCATGGGCAACATGACCCCCGTCACCGAGACGTTCCACACCTGGCCGGGTGTGAAGATCCTCGACGTGGGAGCGTTCGCGCAGGGAGATGCCCTACTGACCGGGCGTCTCGCGCTGAGCGGAGGAATCCGACTCGACCGGGTTGGCCGAAGCGCCGATCTGGGTGACGTGAAGCTCGAATGGGTCACGACCGGGAACGTGGGGCTTCGGGCAGGCATCACCCCGTGGCTGACCGCGCGAGCGTCGGTCGGCGTCGGCTACCGGACCCCGGACCCGATGGAGCTCTACGGCCTCGGTCTCAAGCCGGACGGCTACATCTACCGTGGCCGCTCCGACCTGGAGACGGAAAAGAGCCTGAATCGCGAGTTGAGCCTGTCGGCGGCCTCCGCAGGCTTCACCGTGACGGCGACCGGCTTCGCGAACCGCATCGACAACCTGGTGCTACCGGCCGCGACATCGGACTCCATCTCGGGACGGCCCGTGCGTCAATACCAGAACGTCGGCGAGGCCGACATCGCCGGGGTGTCGGGCACCGCCACAACCGGCCTGCCGGCCGGCTTCCGGCTCGAAGCCCAGGCGACCTGGACGCACGGCGAGAATCCTGCCAGCGGAACGCCCCTGCCGGCGATGCCCCCATTGGAGGGCGGCTTGACGCTCGGCCTCGACATGGACCGCGCCGTGCGGTGGATCGAAGCGGAGTGGCAGGGCGCGGCCAAGCAGGACCGTGTCGCGACGGAGATCGGCGAGGTCGAGACCCCCGGTTACGGAGTCGTGAACCTCAGGGCCGCCGCCTCGGTGGCCCACACCGAGCTCACCTTCGGTGTGGACAACGTTTTCGACCGACTGTACCGCGGCCACCTCGACCCGTATACGCTCTATCGGCCGGGCCGGAACCTCTTCGTCCGGCTGTCGCGGGCGTTCTGATCCGCGAACGCGTCGTCGCCGGATGCGGGCGCCGTCGCGTCGGGCCCGGCGGGTTCTTCCCCGTCGGGCCTGCGCGTCCGCCCAGCCGGGTCGCGGACGGCGGTTATTCCAACCGCTTCCCGAGAGCGCCGGAGGGTGCGTCGGTCGCGGACGGATAGAGCCTGGGGCCCCTGTCTTCCGGGCCCGTCGGGAGTTGCCGGCGCAAGCTCATCTTCCGAATGCCCCGAAGCACGTCCCGCCGACAGACCAGCCCCACGAGCTTGGCGCCTGCCAACACCGGGAGGCGGCGTTCATGATGCGTGAGGAAGAAGTCGGCGAGCGAGTAGATCCCTACTTCGGGCGTCACCGTGTACTTGGGCTGCGTCATGAACTCGGATACCGCGCGCGTCTTGTCGTGATCGACGGCGCTGTACTCTCCGACGGCGATGACCCGGAGGCAGTCTCGCTCCGACAGGATGCCCACGAGCTCGCCGGTGTCGTCCACCACGGGGACACCGGAGATGTCGCGACGCAGGAGGACCCGGATCGCGTCGGTGACGGACTCGTCGGCTCGCAGCGTGACCGGCTTGCGAGTCATGACGTCCTTGGCGGTGAGCATCCGATCTGGCTTCATACCCGCTCCTCCGTTGCCTGACGCTGGATCGTCCGTGTGTCGCAAGGACGACCGCAGGAGTCACCACATGAACCGTCGCACGAGCCGCGCAGCGGGTCTCGTCCAAACAACACACCGATGCCGAGTGCGAGCATCGTCCCGAAAAAGGCCAGCAGCGCGACCGCAAACGTGCCGAGCCAGACGCCGCTCATCGGACGGCCTTCTCGCTGACCTCGAGACGCTCCGAGAAGAGAGGTGTGGCACGAGATTGGAACTCCCCGTTCGCACGCATGACGAATAGTGCCGCGACGTCTTCCCGACGGGCAAGGTCGTACCCCGCGTCGGGGCCGAGCACGGTGAGCGCCGTGGCCCAGGCGTCGGCTTTCGCCGCATTGGGGTGCGCCACGCTCACGGACGACCCGTGGTAGCGGACCGGCGAACCCGTGCGAGGATCGATCACGTGCGCGTACCTCACGCCGTCCTCCTCGTAGAAGTTCCGGTAGTCCCCGGAGGTGGCGAGCGCCTCGTCCGTCAGCCCCACCACTCCATGGACCGAACGCACGGCCTCGTCCGGGCTCTCGATTCCTACCCGCCAGGCTCGACCGTCGCTCCTCGTCCCGACTGCCTTCACCTCACCACCCACCTCCACGAGGAACCGCGTGAGGCCGAGCCCGCGCAGGCCGCTCGCGACACTCTCGACGCCGTATCCCTTCGCGATCGCCGACAGGTCGATGACCGTCTCCGGCGCCGTCTTGGATACGGTGCTCGCCGAGTGATCGAGCCTGATCCGTGTGTATCCGACCCTGGCGCTCAGGGCCACCAATTCCCGGTCCTCGGGCCTCCGCGCCGGTCGCCCCGCAGGTCCGAACCCCCATGCCTCCACCAACGGGGCGACCGTCACGTCGAACGCCCCGCCGGATCGCTCGGACACCTCGCGCGCCATCGTGAGCACTTCGAGCAGCTCCCGACTCACCGGGAAGGGCTCTGGGCCGTCGTGCCGATTGAGTCGGGACAGCTCGGAGGTCGAGTCGTAGGTCGACATGAGCCGGTTCACCCGTTCGAGACGGGCCGCGATCACCTCCCGCACCGCCCCCTGGTCTCGCGTGGACAATTCCGCGTCGACGGTCACGTGGTACGACGTGCCCATCGTCTCACCGACGAATGTGTGCTCGTCCGTCGCCGCGTCGCGGGACAGTCGCCAGACCGTCAACGAGCCGAGCAGCACGAGCGAAGCCAGGAGCCCGACCA
>JBDHDM010000494.1:0-3123 GCA_039591515.1 Gemmatimonadota bacterium
TCGTTCATGACCTGCACCCCGTGCTCCCAAGCGATCTTGGTGAGCTCGCCTTGCACCTTCAACTCGGCGAACTGCGCCTCGTCGTTGGCGTCACGGATGGACCCCGGTCGAAGCCCGTCGCCGAGCGAGAACGACACGTCGTACGCAGCCATGATCTCGCACAGCTCAGGGAAGTTCGTGTAGGTGAAGTTCTCCTTGTGGTGGGCCATGCACCACTTGGCGAGAATCGAGCCGCCTCGTGAGACGATGCCCGTCAATCGGTTCGCCGTCATCGGGATGAAGCGCAGCAGAACGCCGGCGTGCACGGTGAAGTAGTCCACGCCCTGCTCGCACTGCTCGATGATCGTGTCGCGGTAGATCTCCCAGGTCAGCTCCTCGGGCACGCCGTCGACCTTCTCGAGCGCCTGGTAGATCGGCACCGTCCCGATCGGCACCGGCGAGTTGCGGAGGATCCACTCACGGGTCTCGTGGATGTTCGGGCCCGTGGAGAGGTCCATCACCGTGTCGGCGCCCCAGAGCGTAGCCCACCGGAGCTTCTCGACTTCCTCCTCGATCGAAGAGGAGACGGCCGAGTTCCCGATGTTGGCGTTGATCTTCACCTTGAAGTTCCGGCCGATGATCATCGGCTCGATCTCAGGGTGATTGATGTTCGCGGGTATGATCGCGCGGCCGCGGGCGACCTCGTCGCGCACGAACTCGGGCTCCATGCCCTCGCGGATGGCGACGAACTCCATCTCGGGCGTGATCTCCCCGCGGCGGGCGTAGGCCATCTGCGTGACCGCTCCGGAACCGCGCAGCGTGCGGCGCACCAGGCCCGTAGGCATCTCGACCGCTTCGCTCGGTGTGCGCGTGCGCTCCGTCTCGACCACGTCGCCGCGTCCCCCGATCCACGCCGCACGGAGCGGGGGAAGACCCTCGCGCACGTCGATCTCCGGCGGGCCGCTCGTGTCGTAGACCCTCAGCGCAGGCTCGCCGCCCGTGAGCTGGATCTCCCTCATCGGCACGCGCACGCCTCGAGAGCCCTCCACGAACACCTTCTTCGAGTTCGGGAAGGCGCCGGGGTAATCCGTGCCGACATCCTCCGTCTTGGGGGCTACGCGCGCGCGGCCGCCGTTCGAAAGGGTCGAGGCCGTGTGCCCTCCATTCGATTCGCTCATCTGCGCCTACCTGCAGCGGGGGAAAGCGCGGGGGGAGGCCGGCCGCCTCGACGCCACCCTGCACCGCGCTCCCTACGCCGGTTTCAACCGGATCAGGTTCCAAGGGTCGTTCTCAACCGGCTCGCCTCACCCACTCGGGGAGGGTCGCTCCGGTGCCCCCGGCGGCCGAACGGAAGGTAGGGGATCGAAGGCCCGGAGAAAAACCCCACCCTCGAGGTGAAGCCGAACACGCCGCCGAACGTATGTGTGGGCATGACGGACCGACGAACCCGTTACCGGGAATTCAGCACCTGGCCGCCGTTCGTGACCGCGATCTTGTGGATGATCGTGCCGGTGGTCTGTTACGCGATCCTCACGGACACCGACGAGATCGCATCGAGCACCACCCGCTGGCTGCTCGCCGTCTCGGTGGTCGGCCTGGTCGTCCTGATCTGGTACGTCCTCGGGGGGCTGACCGTCATGGTGCAGAACACGCGGATCGTGCTTCACCTCGGCAGGCTGCCGATCATCCGGAAGGTCGTGCAGTTCGACGAGATCGAATCGATGCGGGTGGTGCGCTACCGTCCCCTCGTGGAGTTCGGAGGGTGGGGTGTGCGTGGCTTCGGTCGACGGAGGGCCTGGACCGCGCGCGGGAACCAGGCGGTCGAGCTGTCGCTGACCGGCGACCGTATCCTCTTGATCGGAAGCGACCATCCGAGACGGCTCGAGAGCGCCATTCGGACACAAGCCGGACCGGACATCGGCCGTACCCCGCCGGTATAGGCGACGCCCGCGCCCCGGCGGGTGGGCGCCCCGGTCGGGCCTGGCTCGGGCCCGTCTGACAGCGCGTGGAAGCCGAGCCTAGTCCTGGTCTTCGAGGACTTTGCCCAGCACCATCGTCACCAAAGAGATCACCACGCTGCCGAGAATCGCCGCCCCGAATCCCGACACGGCCAAGTAGCTCGTGAGCCGGGCCGTGACCAGGAGCATCGCCCCGTTCACGACCAGCGCGAACAGACCGAGCGTGACGATGAGGAAGGGGATCGAGAAGACGATCAAGACGGGCTTGAGCACGGCGTTGAGCAAGCCGAACACGAGCGCGACGATCAAGATGTCCCCGAACGCGCCGCTCAGCTCGATCCCCGAAACCACCTCGGCCGCTGCCCACAGGGCCAGGGCATTCACGAGCAAGCGAATGACAAAATTCCGCACGGCTTCCCCCTTCGAAGTCCTCCTCCGCCACGTACACGGGGATTCTACGGCATCCGGCCCTCGTTCGCAGCATCCTCATCGGGCACGGTCATGCCCTCGATGATCGCGTCGAGCTCCTCCTTCAATCCCAACATTTGAGCCTGTCCCAGCCGCTGGCCCAGCGCCCCGGCGAGGTGGATGAGGCCGATGGCCGGCAGCCCCACCGCCACGGCCCAGAACCCCCAGGCCGGCTCGCTCGAGACCCACTGCACGTAGCCCAGCACCGCACCGAACACCACCGCGAACGACAGTCCGATGTACAGGAACATGAAGAACGTCCACACCTCCGGGTGTGGCGCGAAGCGGCCGAAGAGTGCGCAGCCGTCACCGGCCCCGCGATCGAGGCGGAGGGAGAGGTATGGCGACCAGAGCCGTCGCTCGCCGTGGTCCACGTAGATTTCCGCCCACCGCCCCTTGCCCCGCCAACGGCCAGCGAAGCGCTCGTCGGCGGTGAGCCGACTCCGAATCTCCTCGATCGCCGCGTCGCGATCGGTCGACAGCGGGATGCGAAATGTCGGACGCAGGCGTACGGTCGACATGTCGGGTTCCTCGACGCTCGAGTCGTGCCAGGCGACGGGAGGCTCGCTCCAATAGAGCGCCCGAAGCCAGGCGACCGGGCGTCGTCAGCTTGGTTCGGTGGCGGGTTCGTGCCCCGCCCGACGGTGCACCGTCTCCCCGTGGCGCCCTTGCCGTGAACCAGATGCCGGACACTCGTCCTTCGCAGCGGCTCGCCCGT
>JBDHDM010000495.1:0-7992 GCA_039591515.1 Gemmatimonadota bacterium
GCCTCGGTTGGAAACGAGATCATTGCCGCGCTGGGGCTCGACAAGGGTACCGGCGACACATTCACAACGCGGATCTACGACATCGCGAGCGACAGTTGGGCCATTGGTGCGAATGCTCCAGGGGCGAGCTCAGAGGGAGCCGGCGTGGCTCACGGCGGCCTCTTCTACAACATCGGTGGTCGCGGCGCGGGATTCAACGCGAACTGGGCGTACGATCCGAACTCGGACGTCTGGAACGGCGGGCTCGCGCCGTTGCCGACGGGCCGGGCCGGGTTGGCTGTCGCGGTCGTCGGCAACGCGATCTACGCGATCGGCGGTCGTACTATCACGGGTGGCCCATGCAGTGGCGCCGGTGGTCAGGTCCTGGCTACGGTCGAGCGTTACGACATTGCCACGGACAGCTGGACGACGGTCGCTTCTCTACTCTCTCCCCGCCAGGATCTCGCAGCGGCGACGGTAGGCGGGAAGATCTACGTCTTCGGGGGATGTGATTCTGCGGGCAGCTTCTTGGCCGACGTTGACGTCTACGATCCCACGACGGACACGTGGAGCGCCGCTCCGACAGACATGCTGACTGCACGCGCCTCCATGTACGCGGTCGCGAAGAAGGGGGGCACGGTCTACGTGATCGGAGGATATGCGGGCTTCCCTCCGGGTCTCGCGGTCAACGAGTCCTACAAGGTCTCCCAGGATGTCTGGATGACGGATCCGAATATGCCGACGGCACGGGCCGAAACAGGCGCGGCGGATCACGGCGGGAGGATCTACATCATCGGGGGCGGTCTGCCGGGCTTCGGGGCCGCAGTCGATGCAAACGAGGTCTTCAAGCCCTAGGTCCTGAACGCTCGATCTCGTCCCCCAGCCTTGCGCAAGTCGTCGCAGGGCTGGGGGTCGTTCGAGCACGGAACCTCTGGCCCCAGGGTGCTAGTCTTATCGTGGGGTGTTGATCCCGAGGTTTCCGAGCTCGATCGCACCCGGACAGCCGTGCCGGGAGCAGTTCGGATCACCTCCGAGACAGCGCTGGCTCGCGGCTCTGGCCCTGACTCTCGTCTGCATCGCACCGGGCTCGGCCCTCTCCGGGGAGTGCAACGATGGCCTGGACGGCGACGGCGACGGACTCGCGGACTACGGCCTGAACGGCGCCGACCCGGAGTGCCTCACGCCCGACTTCCCGTCCGAGGATCCGGCGATCCGCGTGAGGCGGCGCAGTGCCGGCACCGGCTACCTCTCGCAGCCCGTTGCGGTGGACGGGGATCTTGTGGTCTCGGCACGTCCGTGGGAGCACGACGCCGGGTGGAAGTCCGGCGCGGCCTACGTCTTCCGCCGGGACGCAGGCGGGCAGTGGAGCATGGAGGCCACCCTCCTCGACTCCGCCGCGACGCCCCTCGACGAGTTCGGCGACACGGTCGCGGTGAGCGGAGACACGATCATCGTCGGCAGCGAAGAGGCGGACGAAGACTTCGCCGGTGCTCCGCCGGGCACCGCCGTGGTGTTCCGCTGGAACGGCAGTACCTGGACGGAAGAGGCGCGTCTCGCGCCCTCAGACGGGGCCTTCCGGTTCGGCTGGCGGGTGGCGATCGAGGGCGACCGCGCCGTCGTGACGGCGCACACCTTTCCGGGCGCGGCCTACGTGTTCGAGCGGCAGGGGGCGATCTGGACGCAGGTGGCTCGTCTCTTCTCGCCGGACCAGGACGAGTACGACTACTTCGGTAGCGCCGTGGCCCTACACGGCGACGTGATCGCCGTCGGTGCCTCGTACGACGACTTCGAGGCCGAGCTGCCCGGCGCAATCTACCTGTACCGCCGCGTGGCGGGTACCTGGGTGTTCGAGGCGCAGCTGCGCCCCCCCGAGCTCACCGAGAACGACATCTTCGGCAACGCGCTGGCGCTGGCGGGTGACACCCTGTTGGCGGGGGCCCTCTCGACCGCCAGCCACCACCCGCTGGATCGGAGCGGCGTGTTCGTGTACCGGCACTCGGGGGGGAGTTGGGTCCGTTCGGAATTGCTCCAGCCCGCTGCAGGGAGCTTCTTCGACCGCTTCGGCTCCTCGGTGGCCCTCTCGGGTGGGCGTGCGGTGGTGGGGGCTCCGGGCGAGAGCCTCGTGTACGTGCTGCGCGACGACGCCGGTACCTGGGTGTGGGAGTCACAGGTCACGGCTGCGCCGCCTCCCGCTCCGGTCGAGGACGAGCTCGGGCGCGCGGTGGCCTTCGACGGCACCACGCTTCTGGCGCACGCCACGCTCGACTTGAACGTGCCCGTCGGCATCGGGTATCCGGCGCACGGCCGGGTGCGGGTGCTCCGCGAGGGACCCTCGGGCTGGGAGGAGGAGGCACGCCTCCACTCGATGATGGAAGCGACAGGGGATCGCTTCGCGAGTGCGATCGCCCTCGGTAGCTCCACCTGGAACTCGGAGGTGCGCGGCGTCTTCGGCGCACCCGGGGAGGACGAATCCGCACCCGACGCCGGGGCTGCGTACGTGACGAACGAGTCGGACCCGTTGTCGCCGTCGCGCTCCAAGCTGATGTATCCGTCGTGGGAGCGCCGGGAGACGACACGGCGGGCGCGGACGCGGGCTCGGTCTACGTCTTCCGGGAGGTCCGCAGTGACGATCTCGGCATCGAGGTCTTCCCGCAGGAGGCCGAGCTCGTGGCACCCGACGGGGCGGCAGGCGACGCCTTCGGGGCGGCTCTGGCCATGGATCTGCCGCTGCTCGCCGTGGGCGCCCCAGCGGCCGGATCGACGGACGTCGGTGCCGTCTACGTCTACCGGGAGCGCGATGGCCGATTCGCGCTCGACCGCAGGCTCTCACCGCCGGTGTCGGCCGGAGACGCCGCGGGGTCGAGCATTGCCGTGCTGGGCGCCAGTGTCTTCGTGGGTACACCGGGCGACGACCAGGCAGGACCCGACGCCGGCGCCGTCTACGTATACCGGGCCGACGACGTAGCGGGCTGGATTCTGGATCAGAAGCTCCTCGGCACCTCCGCAGGCGACGGCTTCGGCAGCGCGCTCTCCGCCCACGGAGGCCGGATCGCCGTCGGCGCTCCGGGTGACAACGGCGCCGGCGCGAACGCTGGAGGGGTGATCGTCTTCACGAACGACGTGGGCAGCTGGAGTCCGGAGGTCACGCTGCGTGCCTCCTCCCCGGTGGCCGGGGCGGCTTTCGGAAGCGCGGTCGCGTTGCGCGAGGACGTGGGCGGAGTAGCGCACCTCGTGGTAGGCGCTCGGGGAGACATCGCGAACGGCGTCGGGGGCGTCGGGGGCGCCGGGTCCGCCTGGCTCTACCGGAGCGACGGCAGTGGCTGGAGCGAGGTGGCCAAGCTCGAGGCCCACGACGCCGCGAGCGACGATGCCGCAGGCACGGCCGTGGCGATGCACGAGGGTGTCTTCTACGCGGGCGCGCCGGGTGTCGACTTCCTGGAGATCGACGCCGGAACGGCATCGCTCTACACGCCCCGCGACCTGGATGGGGACGGCGTCCTGCTCGAGGACGACAACTGCCCGCTCGTCTGGAACCCCGGACAGGACAACGCCGACGGGGTGCGCGAGGGCGACGCGTGCGACGACGGCGATGGCGACGGGATCGCGTTGACCGACGACCTCTGCCCGGATCGGTTCGACCCGGCGCAGCGAGACCTCGACGGAGACGGGATCGGCGATCTCTGCGACGCCTCCTTCGACGAGGACGGAGACGGCGTCGCGAACGACGTGGACAACTGCGTGCACGTCTCCAATCCGGACCAGCGCGACTCGAACCTGGACCAGGTCGGCAACGCCTGCGACGCCGGCCACGACGACGATGGGGACGGCTGGGAGAACGACGTGGACGTCTGCCCGGGAATCTTCGACCCCGATCAGGCGGACTTCGACCTCGATGGTATCGGTGACGCGTGCGAGCCCGGCACCGACTTCGACGGCGATGGCGTCGCGAACGGTGTGGACAACTGCCCGCAGCAGCCCAACCCCGACCAGAGCGACGGCGACGGCGATGGCCTGGGCGATGCCTGCGATGACACGGCCTGCTCCGACGGTCTCGACAACGATAGCGACGGGCAGATCGACTACCCGCTCGATCCGGGCTGCGCGACGGCCCGCTTTCCCGACGAGGACCCGTCGATCCTCACCCGCCCGCTCCCCGGAGAGGACTCGGCACCCTGGGACTTCTTCGGCTCCTCGGTTGCCGTGGATGGCGAGTGGGCCGCGGTCGGCGTGCCCTTCGACGACGACGGCGGTGTCGACTCGGGCGCGGTCTGGATCTGGAAGCGCGTCGGCGGCACCTGGGAGGTGCAGTGGAAGCTGCGCCCGCCGGAGGCGTACGCGCGGGCCTTTGCGACCTTCAGTGAGGTCGCGCTCTCCGGCGACACGCTCGTGGTGGGGGCGCCTCGCGAGAACTTCGACGGCTGGAGCGCGGGCGCGGCCTACGTCTTCCGCCGTGTGGGAGACCGCTGGCTCTTCGAGGTACGACTCACGCCCTCGGACGGCGGCGACCACTCGATGTTCGGGTACGCGGTGGGAATCGACGGCGACACGATCGCGGTGGGGGCGTGGTGGCACGACAACGGCGCGGTCCTGCCCGGTGGAGGAATCGACCCTCGCCAGGACGACGGCGCCGCGTACGTGTACACCCGCTCGGGGGGGGTCTGGACCGAGCAAGCCAAGCTAACGGCGCCGAGCCGGGTTCGCGACGATTGGTTCGGGAGCGACGTCGATGTCCTGGGCGATACCGTGGCGGTGGCGGCCTACAACAAGGACACCGGTGGTGCCCGTACCGGCGCGGTCTACGTCTACCGCGAGTCCGGGGGTAGCTGGCCACTCGAGGCCACCTTCACGCCCGCGGATGCCGCCGACGGCGATGACTTCGGCAGTGCCGTCGCCCTTGCCCCCGACGCGCTGCTCGTCGGCGCGGCTTACGCCGGCTCCTCGAACACCGGAGCCGCCTACCTCTACCGTCGCAGCGGCGGTGTCTGGGGTCTCGAGGCGAAGCTCGACGGACGAGAATCGGGCGACGTCTTCCATAACGTCGGCTCCGGGGTTGCGCTCGCGGGCGACGTTCTCTTCATCGGCGCCCAAGACGTTCCGGGGGGAGCGGGGGCCGTCCTCACCTACACCGGGGCGGACGGCGCCTGGCAGCTCTCTCATGCGCGGCTGGCTTCGGACGGAGCGGACCTCGATGCCTTCGGCAGCGCACTCGTCTTCGACGGAGTCACACTCCTCACCTCGGCCAACACCGCCGACTACGAGGGGAAGGCCCACTTCCTGGAGTGGGACGGGGCGACGCTCTCCGAGGTCCAACGCGTCTGGGCCGATGACGGCTCTGCCGGCGATCGCGTGGGCGCCTCGGTGGCCGTGGCGGGCGCCGTGGCCCTGGTGGGTGCGCCCGGTGACGACGACGGCGCAGTCGGAGCGGGCGCGGTCTCGGTCTTCAGGCGGGACGGCGAGCTGTACTCGAAGGTCATCGAGTACCGCCTGCGCGCACCCGATGGCGCGCCCGGCGATGCGTTCGGCGCCGCCGTCCACATCGACGGGGAGACGGCCGTTGTGGGCGCTCCCGCGGCCGATGCGGCGCAGGCCGCCGCCGGCGCGGTCTACGTGTACCGGAGATCGCCTTGGATCGTGCCGCCCGGCGAGCCCGAGGGGTGGCTGCTCGAGGCCGTGCTCGAGGACCCGGCGGGTCTGAGCGGCGATCGATTCGGTGCCGCGCTCTGGCTCGAGGGCGATCGCCTGGCGGTGGGCGCGCCGGGCACCGCCGCGTCCACCGGCGCGGCCCATCTCTTCACGCGGATCGGCGGGTCGTGGAGCCACGACGCCGTCCTCACTCCCGCGTCGGCGTCGGCGGGAGACGAGACGGGCGTCGCCATCGCTCTGCAGGGCGACCTGCTCCTCGCCGGCGCGCCCGGCCACGACGCCGGTGCCTTGGACGGGGGCGCCCTCTTCGCGTGGCGGGCGAGCGGGGCAAGCTGGTCCGAGCAGACGCCCCGGCTCTCTCCGAGCCCTTCGACCGCAGAAGCGTTCGGGAGCAGCGTGGCGCTTCTCGGGGACGAGGCCCTGGTGGGTGCGCCGGGTGCCCTCGGCGCTACCGGTCTCGCCTACCTGTTTACCTACGACGGATTCGGCTGGCAGTGGGAGGCTGCGCTCGCACCCGGCTCCCCGGTCGCCGGCGACGCGGCAGGCGCGGCTGTCGCGCTGGCCTCGGACAAGGCCCTGGTCGGCGCTCCAGGCCGCAGCGCGGAGCGTGGCTCGGTGCTCGTCTTCCGACGCAGCGGCGGCCTCTGGAGCCTCGAGACCGAGCACGTAGCCTTCGACGGCGGCCCGGGCGATCGACTGGGTGCCAGCGTCGCCGCCGACGGGGAGGTGACGATCGCTGGCGCGCCCTTCCATGGCGACGCAGCCGACGACGACGGCAGCGCCTACCTCTTCCAGCCGCGCGACACCGATCAGGACGGGGTCAATGATGCCGACGACAACTGCCCGCTCGTCTGGCAGCCCAATCAGCAGGATTCGGACGGCGACGGCGTGGGGGACTACTGCGATCCGGACGCGGACCCCGACGGCGACGGGCTGCCCAACAGCGTCGACAACTGCCCGCTCGGCACGAACCCGAACCAGGAGGACATGGATGGAGACGGTGTGGGCGATCGCTGCGACGACTCGGACGGCGATCTCCATTTCGACTGGCACGACAACTGCCCCTTCCACCCGAACCTGGATCAGCAGGACACCGACGGGGACGGCGTAGGTGATGCCTGTCAGGATTCCGACGGCGACGGGATCGCGGACGCCGACGACAACTGCGTCGACACGCCGAACCCCACGCAGGTGGACGACGACCAAGACGGCGTGGGGGACGCCTGTGATCCGGTGGTCGCTCCCGCGTGCTCCGACGGCCTCGACAACGACGGGGACGGCCTGGTGGACTACCCGGACGACCCCGGCTGCCCGAGCCCCGACTCCTTGAGGGAGGACGCGCCCGCCTACCGGGTCGACGTCATTATCGACGGCGTGGACGCGAACCCGGGCGACGGGGTGTGCGCCACCAGCGCCGGCACCTGCACGCTGCGAGCGGCCATCCAGGAGGCCAATGCCGACCGGTCCACGCTGCAGACCGTCACCCTCCCGGCCGGAACCTACCGCCTCACCCTGCCCGGGACGGATGAGCAGCTCGGTGCGAGCGGCGACCTCGACCTGCGCGGTGAGCTTCTCCTGATCGGAGAGGCAGGGGCGGTGATCGACGGCGGGGGCCTCGACGGTGTGCTCGACGTGCGGAGCTTCGGAGAGGTCGAGATCCGCAACCTCGTGATCCGCGGCGGCTCAGGCGATCTCTATGGCGGCGTGCACAATGACGGGGTGCTGGTGCTCCGGGACTCTCGCATCGAGCAGAACAGCGCAGCGAACGGCGCCGGCGGGGTCTGGAACGAGGATACTCTCACACTCATCGACACCGTCGTGCGGGAAAACCAGTCGAGCTCAGGCGCGGGCGCCATCGTCAACGACGCGAGCCTGGTGATCCAGAGAGGATCGATCGAGTCCAACCTGGGCACGGACGCCGGCGGCCTGTGGGACACCGGTGGAACGACGCAGATCTCGGGCGCCCGCATCGTCTCGAACACCGGTGACGATGCGGGCGGCATCCTCGTCTCGGGCACGGTCGTGATCGACTCGAGCGAGGTCGCCTCGAACCATACCCAGATCGGCGGAGGCGGCATCACCAACGGCGGTACAGCAACGATCGCGCGCAGCAGCATCTCCGAGAACGCCTCCGTGAACGAGGGAGGTGGCATCTACAACGACGGAGTGCTCTCCGTAGCCGAGTCCACGGTGAGCACGAATACGGCCGGAGACGGAGGCGGAATCTGGAACGGGGGCGATCTGGAGCTTGCGAATGTCACCGTGACGGCCAATCACGGCAGCGGGGAGGCGGGCGGCCTTTGGAACGAAGGCACGCTCTCAATCGCAAACACGATTCTCGCTGGGAACACCAGCGACGGCGTCGCGGTG
>JBDHDM010000496.1:0-2980 GCA_039591515.1 Gemmatimonadota bacterium
GACATGATCTCTCCCCCGATGCCGGGGATTCTCATACGCAGACCGGCGAGGTCCGCGAGGCTCTCGACGGGCTCCCGAAACCACCCACCCATCTGCGCGGGGCTGTGGACCGCGACGAGGTTCCTGACGCCGAAGTCGGCATACACGGAGTTCACCAGCTCCAGCCCGCCCCCGTGCCGCAACCACGAGATCTGTTGGCGGGTGGTCAACCCGAACGGGATCGCCGTATCGAACGCGAGCGCGGGGTGTTTGCCGACGTAGAAGTACCCGGGCGACAGACCGCACTGAACCGTGCCCTGCATCACCGCGTCCATGACCTGGAGCGGCGGCACGACCTCGCCCGCGGCATACACACGGATCGTGAAATGGCCCGAGGTCATGGCCTCCACGCGTTCGGCGATGCGGAGCGACGCGCCGTGCAGGAGATCCGCGCTGGGCGGGAAGCTCGACGCCAACCGCCAAGCGACGTCCGGCCCGGAGACTGCCTGGCTCGGGAGTCTGGCCGTCAGGAAGGAGCGGCGAGCGAGGGTCATCGAGGGCCCCTACCCTGTCCACCCCGGCCCGCGGACCACACGCCCGGGCGTCGCACCCGTATGCTCGCCGTCCTCCAGCACCTGGATTCCGTTCACGAAGACGTGCACCACCCCGACCGAGTATTGATGGGGTTCCTCGTACGTCGCACGGTCCCCGATCTCTTCGGGATCGAAGATCACGACATCGGCGAAGTAGCCCTCCGCCAGGAGCCCCCGGTCACGGATCCCGAGATTTCCGGCGGGAAACGAAGTCAGCTTCCGTACCGCCTCCTCGAGCGGGATCACCTGCTCCTCGCGCACGTACTTGCCGAGCAGCCGTGCGAAGTTGCCGTAGGCTCTGGGATGGGTGCTCGAGTTGGTGAACGGGGGTACGGGTGCCATCGACGCGGCATCCGAGTCGAACGCCACCCAGGGAATGGCGATCTGGCGCCTGACGTTGTCCTCCGACATGAGGAAGTAGACGACCTGCACCCGGCTGCCGTCCTCGATGACCAGGTCGATGGCCGTCTGTTGCGGGCTCGTGCCGCGTTCGGCTGAGACCTCGGCAAGCGTACGGCCGGTATAGGCGCGGAGGCCCTCGTTCACGAAGCCGACGAGGAGCGTCCCCTCTGCTCCGGCGGCGAGCATGAGGTTCTCCCACTCGTCGGTGGGCTCGATCATCTCCTGCGCGACCCGAGCACGCACCGACGGGTCCCGCAACCGCTCGGTCCACGCTTCGTAGCCACCCTCCTGTACCCACGGCGGCATGGCCGCGTCGAGGCCGGTGGAGCCGGCCGTGTACGTGTACATGTCGGCCGTGATCCGCAGGCCCTCGGCCCGTGCGGCCTCCACCCGCTCGATCACGTCGTCGAGCTTCGACCAGTTCTCTTGGCCGCCCTGCTTGAGATGGTAGATCTCGGCCGGCAGCCTGGCCTCTCGCGCGATGGTGATCAGCTCGTCGACGGCTTCCAGCAGGCCGTTTCCCTCGCTCCTCATGTGCGAGATGTACATGCCCCCGTACTCGGCGGCTGCCGCAGAGAGCGCGATGAGCTCGTCGGTCTCGGCGTAGAAGCCCGGCGCATAGATGAGCGACGAGCCGATCCCCATCGCCCCCTCCTCCATCGATTGCCGAACGAGGGCGACCATGCGCTCCAGCTCCTCTTCGTCCGGCGCGCGGTCCGCGTAACCGAGCTCGTGCACGCGCGCGGTCGCCGCACCGAGGAAGGACGCCACGTTCGGGCTGACACCCTTCCGCTCCAGGAACTCGAGGTACTCACCGAGCGTGGTCCACGGCACCTGGCTCCCCCCGAGGTGCTCTGCGACAGCCTCCGGCGAGCCGACCAGGTCTCCGAACTCCTCGAGCCAGAGCTCCTTCATGGCGTCGTTCAGGGGCCCTTCCGAGGTCCCTTCACCGAACACCTCCAGGGTCACGCCCTGCCGGATGTCACCCTGCGAGTGTCCATCCACGATCAGCGATTGGGTCGACCAGCTCAGCATGTTGATGAAGCCGGGTGCGACGGCCAGCCCGCCCGCATCGATCGTCCGCTCAGCCGTGGCGCCCCCCAGATCGCCGATCGCAGCCACGCGATCTCCGATGATGCCGACGTCTCCGACCACCGGGGCGCCTCCGCTTCCGTCGTAGACGGTGCCGCCCGAGATGAGCACATCGAAGTGTTCGCTCGAGTCGCACGAGACCAGTGCGAGGATGAGCGCCAGGGAAAGGAATCGGCGGACCATGTGCGTGCCTCGGAGGTTTCGGAGCGACGGCCAGGCAGGAGCCCGACCGTCTGGAACGGCGGTGACCATCTCGCGTCGGACGGGAAGGCGGACTCGCCGGCAAGATGCGACTCGGATCACGAAGCTGCGAGCCCTACGACCTCGAGACCGCGCGATCGTCATCGGCGAATGAACTCGAACTCCTCATCCCCCCACCAACCCTTCCTAAGCTGCGCCGCGCACCGTTCGATCTCGGAGGTGATGTCGTAGATTCCCCCTCAGCCCTCCCTGCCCCGACCCTCCGTCGAGGGCCCGGATGAGAGCCACATACGTAGCCGCGCTCGCAGCGGCGCTGCTCCGGGGAGGTCCGCACGTGGGACAGGTGTCCGGTCAAATCGTACGACTCCCCCCACCCACCCTCGACGGCGAGCTGAGTCTGGAGCGATCCATCGAGCGACGCCGGTCGATTCGAACGTTCGCCGATGACCCCATCGACCTCGGCGATCTGGGCCAGCTCCTTTGGGCCGCCCAGGGAGTGACCGACCCCCGCGGCTACCGAGCTGCTCCCTCCGCCGGCGCCCTCTACCCCCTCGAGGTGTACGTCGTCGTGGCCTCTGTCGAGACCCTGAGCCCGGGCGTCTACCGATACGACCCGTCGGAGCATGCCCTCCGGATGACGGAGTCCGGTGACCGACGTGGGCGGCTGCAGGCGGCAGCCCTCGATCAGGAATACGTCGGAAGCGCGGCAGCGG
>JBDHDM010000497.1:0-5617 GCA_039591515.1 Gemmatimonadota bacterium
TGCAGAATGCCAGGATGCCGATCGCCAGGATCATGACGATCAGACCGAGGCGAACGGTACGGTCGAACTTGGCAATCATCATCCCCTCCTCCACGAGAACGGATGTTGCGTCGCTCTGGGAGACAGGAAGTCGGCCTGGACCGGCTCAGCGTCGTCGATCGCCTCGCTAGCGGTCGGCGGGGTCCCTCGGTGGGTCCCCCGCGTGCGTCAGGAGGGTACGCGCGTCGAGGAGCAACTCTTCGAACTGCCCGCGCAGGAAGGCGGCACGGTTCCGTTCCGCGATGACCACGGACTCGAGGTCGTGGTTCGACGCCCTCTCCGCGATCGACCGGAGCTGGGCGACCTGCATGTCCGGTCTGGCGAAGTTGTCGCTCGAGCCTCGGACCTCGCGCGGCACCAGAGCGTACGCCAATCCCTCGTAGCCACTCGTCCGCGAAGAAAGTCGTAGGACGAGATTGGCGAAGGCGAAATGGTAGTCGATCAGCGCAGCCCGGAATCCCCGATCGAGGATGACCTCGAGCTTCCCCGTCGACAGCAGCTCTTCGTACGTCGCTCTCCGCTGCGGCGGTACGCTCCCGGAGTACACGGCGGCGGTGGCCAAGTCGTCGACGAGGGCACGAAGCGTTCCCTCGTCGCGAGGCAAACCCGCCGCAACCCACCGCTCGACTTGCGTGAGCGCTCGCTCCTTCTCGTCGAGTAGCCCGAGGAGACGTTCCCAACCCGCAACGTCGTCGACGAGATCCTGTGCGATCCGCTCGTAATAGCGAGCTTCCTCGACGCGATGAGCTCGTGACTGGCGCCACTCGTCGACACCCAGCGCGACGATGACGCCGAGCACCACGACGGCGAACTCGGCCACGAGTCGGGCGAGAATGCTGGTTCTCGACGATGTCATTTGGACGCCCTGGGAACCGGGCAGCGGTACGGACCCTGACCTGGTTACTCTTCCTGCCCGGCGGCGTTCGCAAAGTACTCGCGCATGCTCGCCATGCGTTCCGCACTTCCGGGCCACTCGGCGGCCACGGCCTCGACGTTTCCGAGGAGGTTCGGCTGTCCGTATGTGTCGCGGATCTCGCCGATCAGGTGCTCGAACTTGCAGTAGACGGCGAGCATCTCGCCGCTCGCGTCACGGAACATGGCCGGATCGATCGCGCCGTGAACGACGAAGGAGGCGGCCATGTCCCAGTAGCCGACGACCATGCGGATGTACACGTACTCCTCACTTTGCATCACCGCCCCAACCTCCTCGACCGAGGCTGGATTGAACGAACGGATCACCCAAGCCCGCGCATCTCGGAGCTTCGATTCACGGCGGAGGTCGTACAGCTTCATCAGGGATTGGGCGCTTTGGTGCGGTGTGCTCACGTTCGACTCTCGGCGACCGAGGAGTGGGGCGCACCGATCATACAGCGCACACGGGCCGAATCCTACTCCCCGGCCGGCTCCGGGCGCACCGGGTTGTGGGCGAGCCACTCGCGGGTGATGCGCTGCGCAGATTCGATCTCCAGGTAGCCCAGCGAACCGAGATGGGTGTCCGCCCGACCCGTGAGGACGGAGCTGTAGTGCCTGGGGATGGCGCCAGGCTCGGCCTCGTTGACGTAGCGGATCAGGGAGCTGGTGCAGTTGGTGACCAGCGTGTTGTACCATCTCGGGGCCACCGCGAGCGCCGCCGTCTCGTCGACCATCTGTTCGAAGATCCGCTGGACGTACTCCACCGGCACCGAGACGCGATAGCGCGTAAGCGGGTAGTCGAGGAACTCGACACGACGTCTCACGAGATCCTCTTCGGTCGCCCAGATGTGGGTGACCTCGAAGTCGCGAAGCACGCCGCCGATCAACGAGTAGGCCTCGCCCACCTCCCGACGGGTCTCGACCGAGAGCCCGAGCCAGCGCATCGCACCGTAGGACTCCGGAAACTCGAAGACGAGGAAGGTATGCGCGATACGCCCGCCGAGACCCAACTCCTGCTCGTAGAGCCAAAGCCCCTCGACATCCCACGGACGGTAGTCGACGGCGGCGTACGCCTTGGAGAGCACAGTGTCACGGGCGTATGCCCATCGCCGGACATCCGAGAGCTTCCGGGTTCCGTCGGGGAGAACCTCGACCCCCGAGAGAATGCGGACGTCCTCGTCCCAGTTTCGTGTGAGGGAGGGGTCCCGGGCCAGATAGACGGTCGCGAGAGTCAGGACTCCCGAGAGAGCGATAGCGGCCACACCCACGAGGCTTCGCCGGCTCCAGCTCACGTCCGCTCCCCTGGTACCTGGGCAGCGCCCGTACGGGCGGCCGTGCTTCGACCCGTCTCGTCGCCCCGTGCCTGTGCCAAGGGGCTCAGCAGTTGCCCGTCATCACGCTCGAGCCGCCCGGCGTCATGTAGTAGGAGCACTCCCCGTCGCTCCCCATGCTCCCGAACGGGCCGCGCCGCGTGTAGCCCCCACCCCCTTGCTGCTGCGCCGCCGCGACCAGGTTGAACAGGGCAGGACCGCCCTCAAAGCCTCCGACCCCCATCGGACTCAGCCAGTAGCGACCAGGGATGACGTAGCCGAACAGCTGCTGCAGATAAGCCGCCTCGGTGAGATGTAGCTCGCGTCCGTTGAAGAAGATCCCTGTGCCGCCGGTGGAGGCGTCGGCCGCCAGCTCTCCGCCCAATTCCAGCTCTGGAGGCATCTGTCCGACCGTCGGACCACCCCGCCCCCCCCAGAGCGCACGAAGTCCTCTTGCGTCACCACCCCCCCGTTCACGTAGATGCCCTCCGGACCGATGCCCTCCTGAGCCAGAGTCGGCTCGAACGAGGTGACCATGACGGCGAGAACGCCGAAAACGATCAGGGCCGGCATGCACGAGGTGCGCGTGGTCATGGAGTCCTCCGAAGTGCGCGATCCGGGGGCCTGCCTGGCCGGGCCCGGCGAACGGTACATCTGCCCAGCCTGGCCCGGGCGCGCAAGGCGGCCGGTCAACGCCGGTACACGACCCGCCCTTCCACGATCACGATTCGAGCCTCGGCCCACGTGCCCACGGGCTCGTTGGCCCAGACGACGAGGTCGCCGTCCTTGCCGATCTCGAGGCTCCCGACACGATCGTCCACGCCGAGGATCCGGGCTGCGTCGAGCGTGACCGCGCCGAGAGCCGCGATTCGGGAGAGGCCGTGACCCACGGCTACGACAGCCTCCACGCCGACGGAGCGTCCGCCAGCTCCCTCGGTGGAGAGGGCGATCGGCACTCCGGCCGCGGCGAGGAGCCCGGCGTTCCGTGGTGTGCGAGCGAAGGTCTCGGGCCGGTTCGCTCCGGAGCCGACCATCGCCGGTCCCAGGACGACCGAGGCACCTCCCCGGGCGAGCGCCGAGACGACGACGTGCGCTCCACTCGCCCCCTCGACGATCGGGCGCAGACCGTGCTCCTCACTGACGCGCAGGGCGCTCAGCACATCGTCCGGGGCCTGGGCCCGGAACCGGACCGGGATCTCGCCCGTGAGCACGGCCCGTAGCTCGGGCGTGACCGGATGGACGACCTCGGCGGCCCCCTCGGTTTCGCTGAAGGGTCTACCTAGTCGCACTTCGACTACGCCGGCTTCGACGGCGCGATGCACTTCGCCCAGCCATTGCCGTAGCGCGGCGACCATGCCCTGGCGGGTCGTGGGTGCCTCGAACGTATCGGTCAGGTCGTCGCCGAGCGTCACGTGCAGCGCGGCCGCCGTGGAAAGGACCTCTCCGAGCGACGTGCCATTCAGTTTGACGACAGCACCGAAGCCGGCAACCAGGCCGCCCCCTGGAGGTGTCACGTACGCCGTCGTGACGCCATCCATCACCCAAGGGTGCGCGGACGTCTCGGCTGCCTCCATCCCGAAAAGGCCGGGGACTCGCAGCTCCCCGAGTGCGTCCGCCACCCGATCGACGGGCCCGAAGAGGTCGCCCCGCCCCCCACCCCGCCCGACCGAGGTCGCGGCGTCGATGAAGCCGGGCGTCACGACCATGCCCTCGGCGAAGATGACGTCGACACCGCTCGGCAGGGCGACCGTCCCGCGTGCAGCGACTGCCGTAATGCGCCCGTCTCGCACCACGACCACACCGTCCGGGATCGGGGCCGATGATACCGATCGCACTTCGGCGCCCACGACGACGATGTCCTGGGCCGCGACGGACCACGGTACGAGACCCAGCACCATCACGGCCGGGAGGACTCTCATCGACCGGCTCCCGACCGGCCATCGCCGCCGGTGGGCGGCATCGCCGTTGGCCCCCCGACACTCCACACGCGCACGCCCTCGATGAACACCTGCCGCACCCGACTCTCCCATTCGAGTGGGGGTCCGTCGAGCACCACGAAGTCGGCGTCCTTGCCCTCTTCGAGGCTCCCGATGCGGTCGTCGAGCCGGAAGATCTTTGCGGGCTCGAGGGTGAGCGACCGGAGAGCATCGGCTTCGGACATGCCCTTCCTCACGAAGAGCGCGGCGGCATGGCGCAGCCAGTACTGCGGACCGTCGGGGTGATCCTGGTGAAACGACACGGAGCCCCCCAACGCCGCGAGCCGAACCGGCCCTTCCAGCCCCGGATCGTCCCGGCCCATGCCGGGGAGAACGGGCCCGAAGCTGATCGGGATCTCTTTTTCCGCCAACTCCTGCGCGAGCTCGAGCGTCGCGTCGGCATGGTGGATGTAGAGGTCCAGACCGAATTCGTCCTTGAGCGCGATCGCGGCGCGCATGGGCTCCACACCGTGGGCGTGGACGCCGACCGGCAATTCGCCCCGGAGCGCCCGGCCGAGCGCCTCGAGCTGCGGGTCCCATTTGGGCGGATCCGCTCGCTCGTCCGCCTCACTGGCCTCGAGCGCGAACTGGTAAGCCTGCGCTTCTTGGAGCCGCTCCCGGAGCATGACCAGGATCTCCGAAACGGGCGTACGCCACTGATTTCTCGACTGGATGCGCATCGCGAACTTCAGGCCGCCCTCCGCGAGCCACATCTCGTCGACCGAGCGTCCCCGCAACTTCACCACCGCACCCTGACCACTCGCGAAGCTCCGGCTCCCCGTCGTGATCTGCATGGTCGTGACGCCGGCAGCGAGCGCCAGGCCGAACGCCGGATCGTACGTAGCGAGGCCGTCGATGGCGCGCACCTCGGTGTTGATCGGCTTGGACAGCTCGTTGTTGTCCGACCCGGTCTCCGGCCGGTAGAGCTGCTTGAGCCCCATGTGCGAATGGCTCTCTACGATGCCGGGGATGACGCTCATGCCGGTGAGGTCCAGCACCGTCGCGTCCGCGGGCACTGCAACGTCCGAGCCGATCGCGAGGATGCGCCCGCCCTCGACGAGCATCACACCCTCCTGCAGGGGCGGGCTCGTGGCCGGATAGAGGGTGGCACCGACGACGGCCACGATCCCGGGCGGTTGCTCCGTGCGCGGCGGCAGGGGGTGCTCGACGGCCTGCTGCGGGAGCACGGCCAGGAGCGTGAGGGTCGCGAGGCTGTACATCGGCACGAACTCCTTTGCCTCTGCGGGGAGCGCAGAACGTAGGAGGTTCCGAGCCCGGCGCCCAGCCTCGATCAGCTCATCGGTCCAGCGCGAACACCCAGACGACCCCTCCCGCGGGCACATGCGTGTACGTGCCACGGATGGCGTCGATGCGACGGGT
>JBDHDM010000498.1:0-2966 GCA_039591515.1 Gemmatimonadota bacterium
AGATTGGCGTCCGATGATTCGACCCCATGCCGTTCCCCCACCGGGAAGCCCGACCCCTTGACCACGAACCGATACGAACGGATGGGCACCTGCGCCCGGAGCGGCGCAGCTCTCTTCCGGCTCGTCCTGACGGTGATCGCAACCGGAGTCGTCTGCTTACCGTCGCCTGTGAGCGCGCAGACCGTGCCCGAGGCGGCCGCCTCGGTGATTGAGGAGGCCCCCGTCGTCGATGGTCGGCTGGACGAAGGGGTTTGGTTGTCTGCGCCGGCTCTGGACGGATTCGTTCAGCGCGAACCGCTCGAGGGCACGCCGGTTTCGCAGCGTACCGAGGTCCGGATCCTCTCGGATGGCGAGGCCCTCTACATCGGGGCCTGGCTCTTCGATGAAGACCCCTCTGCGATCGTGTTCGGCCAGACCCGCCGTGATGCATCCCTCAACGACTCCGACGCGTTCGGGCTGATCCTCGACACCTACCTGGATCGGCAGAACGGCTTCGTCTTCGCGACGACCCCTGCTGGGATCGAGTACGACGGCCAGGTCACGAACGAGGGGCAGGGCGGGGGAGGTGGCGGAGGTGGCGGCAGGCAGCAGCGAGGCGCGGCCGCGGGCTTCAACCTCAATTGGGACGGGAGCTGGGAGGTCGCGACCTCCACGGACGCGGACGGGTGGTACGCCGAGATGCGTATCCCCTTCGCGACGCTCAGGTACGGACAGGGGGGGGCTCAGACGTGGGGGCTCAACTTCGAGCGGAAGATCCGCCGCAACAACGAGCAATCGGTGTGGTCCCCCCTTCCGCGGCAGTTCAGCATCTATCGGGTCTCGCTCGCGGGGACGCTCGAGCTCGACGCGCCGGCCAAGCGCATCATCACGGTGACTCCGTACGTCCTGGGTGAGGGCTTCAAGGATTTCGAGGTTCCGTCACCGGAGTGGGATGCGGACCCTGGAATCGGCGGGGACGCGAAGATCGGGCTCACGCAGAGCCTGACGCTCGACCTGACCGTGAACACGGACTTCGCGCTCGCGGAGGTCGACGACCAGCAGGTCAATCTGACCCGGTTCCCTCTCTTCTTTCCGGAGAAGCGTGCGTTCTTCCTCGAAAACGCCGGTTCCTTCACCGTCGGGAGTGGCCGCTCCGCCGAGCTGTTCTTCAGCCGCAGAATCGGATTGGTCAGCGGTCAGGAGGTTCCGATCCTGGGCGGTGCGCGCCTCTCGGGGAAGGTCGGGGGCATGCAGCTGGGAGTCCTCAACATCCAGACGGACGATCTGAACGTATTCGACGACGAGACGGACACGAACGAGCTCGTGTCCCCGCGCAACAACTTCGGCGTCGTCCGGCTGTTTCAGGAATTCGAGAACCGATCGCGAATCGGCGGGATCTTCGTATCGCGCTTCGACGTGGACGACACGGCGGACCGCAACCTCACCTACGGCATCGACGGCCGATTGGGGATCGGTCAGGACCTCACGTTCGACGGCTGGTTCGCCATGTCGTCGACACCCGAGATCGGCGGTACGGACGCACCCGAGAGCCTGAACGATGGTGAGTACGGGTTCAATGGTGGGGCCTCGTACGTGACGCGCGACTGGCAGGTTTCTGCCGGCTACCGGCAGATCGGCGAGACATTCAACCCGGAGGTCGGTTTCCTGAGCCGCCGGGAGTACCGGCACGTGAACGCCCGCGTGCTCCGACACGTCCGGGTGCCCGGTGTGGGCTGGTTCCGGGAGTTCCGTCCGCACGTCTCATGGAACCAGTACTGGGATCTCGACGGCTTCAGTGAGACGTACGTCGTCCACATCGACAACCACTTCGCCTTCGAGAACGGTGCGTTCTTCCAGCTCCCGGGCTTCAACTTCACCGGGGAGGGCCTCAAGGAGGACTTCGAGATCCGCGAAGGGATCGTGATTCCGGCCGGATCGTACGACAACTACGACTGGGAGTTCAGGGCGAACTCGGATCGGAGCGCCGCCTTGTCCGTCTCCGGCGGTTGGAATTGGGGCGGCTTCTACAGTGGTACACGGTTCGGACCGAACGCGACTTTGGCGTACCGGTACCGGGACCGCTTCACCACGTCGGTCCGGATCGACTACTTCGATGTCCGACTGGACGAGGGGGAGTTCACGACGGCCGTCGTCGGATTCGACGGCTCGTACTCGTTCACGCCGCGCATCTACGTCCAGGCGAACGTGCAATACAACGACGACACGCAGGATCTCGGGACCAACATCCGCTTCGGGTGGCTCGATACGGCGGGGACCGGCCTGTTCGTCGT
This sequence comes from Gemmatimonadota bacterium, assembly GCA_039591515.1. GTDB lineage: Bacteria > Gemmatimonadota > Gemmatimonadetes > Longimicrobiales > Gaopeijiaceae > UBA2589. The sequence continues at coordinate 2,271 of JBDHDM010000498.1, forward strand.
CTTCAACGACGCTTGGCACCACGGGAGCTTCACCGAGACGGGTGTCCCGGGCGGGCCGCGGCGGCGTCAGCTGATCATCAAGTACACGAAGCTCTTCGACTTCACGCGATAGCGCGCACGACCGGTACCGGGCCCGCGAGGGGGCCGGTCCGTCTGCCTCATCCAGGAGCGGCGAGAGTCCCGCCGCGATCGGTCAGATCGCGACGACGGCACCGACCGCTGCGATCGCGATGAAGGTCGCCCACAGGGCCGGATGGGCCCACACGGGTCGGATGACCTTCGCCACTTCCTTTCGGCGGTGCTGGTTGATCGCGATGGCCATGTGGCCCTCCTCGTCCTTTCGGCCCTCGACGAGGCGGGCCTGGAGGAGCTCGTTGACCGCTTTCTGATACCTATCCGGCGCTTCATCGAAGCCGCGGATGGTGGACGGACGTGTGTAGCCTTCGCCCTGTGCTCGGGCGAGCTCTCTGAGAATGGTCTTCTTCGGTGACATGGTTCGGGATGGGGAAACGGGGCCCTCGTCTCGTTTACTTGGACGTCCCTACGGGCTTCGGGGTTGCGAGGTTGCAGCGCGTTACGATTCCGTGACGCCGCACCGCCGGAACGCCGTCGCCTGGACGCACGGGCCCGGCTTCGCGAGGATGGGCGGCCACCCTCTTCACACATCGCGAGCGGTTCGTGTCTCAAGAACTCCTC
>JBDHDM010000499.1:0-3270 GCA_039591515.1 Gemmatimonadota bacterium
CACCGGTGACACGGGCAACGGCATCTTCGACGGCGCGTGGCTGGTCCACAATTTCGAGGGGCTCAACCCGGCCAACACCTTGTGGAGCAAACAGTACAACGTCTACTCGAAGGTAGACACCGAGGGCCCGCGCTATCTCGGCTTCGAGCGCTGGTGGGGCGGGCACGTTCTGCTCAACGCGGTGGAGATGCAATGGATCGTCGACCAACTCTTCGTGGGCAACAAGCTTGCCAGCGCGGAAATCGTCCTGTCCGACGGCGTGCACGTCGATCTCCGCAACATCCGCTCACCCATCGTTGTCTTCTGCTCCAAGGGCGACAACATTACGCCGCCCCAGCAGGCGCTTGGCTGGATCCCCGACCTCTACGAGGGCGACGACGACATCCGAGGATCCCCGACCTCTACGAGGGCGACGACGACATCCGAGCGTCGGGTCAGACGATCGTTTATGCGGTCCACGAGACGGTGGGTCATCTCGGGATCTTCGTATCGGGCGGCGTCGCCAAGAAGGAGCACCGCGAGTTCACGAGCAACATCGACCTCATCGACTGCCTGCCGCCGGGACTATACGAGGCCGTGCTGAGCGACAAACAGCCTGACGACGCCAATGTGGAACTGATAAGGGGAGAGTACATTTCCCAATTCGCGTTCCGCTCGGTGGAGGACATCCGGGCCATGGGGGAAAATACCGCCAACGACGAGCGCAGCTTCGCCGCGGTGGCTCGTCTGTCGGAAATCACCCATGGTCTGTATCGCACCACGGCGCAGCCGTTCGTGCGCGCCATGGTGAACGAAGAGATCGCCAAGTGGATGCGTCGCCTGCACCCGGCGCGGATGGGCTACGAGCTGTTCTCGGACCTCAATCCCGCCATGAAGATGGTCGAATCGCTCGCCGAGCGGGTGCGCGCCGAGCGTCAGCCGGTATCCGACGACAACCCACTGCTCGCGTGGCAGAACGCCTGGTCGCAAGCGTTGACCGCCGGGCTCGACGCGTACCGGGTCTGGCGCGACGCGACGCAGGAGGCGTTCTTCTTCGCCGTGTACGGTCAGCCGTTGGTGCAGGCGCTGCTCGGGCTCAAGGGGTCCGACGTTCCCGCGCGGCATCACCCGGGCACCTCGCCGGAGCACCTAGCCTTGGTCGAGAAACGGGTCGCGGAGCTAAGGTCATCGATGGACGAGGGCGGGCTGCGCGAGGCGGCCATCCGTGCCCTGGTCTATATTCGCATGCCGACCAAGCTGGCCGACGAGCGCGGCTTCGAGATGCTGCGCCGGATCCATGAAACCGAAGGCGGGGATCTCACGCTCGAGGAGTTCAAGACACTGCTTCGCGAGCAGTTCTTCATGCTGCTTATCGACGAGGAACGGGCGATCAAGTCGCTTCCGAAGCTGATCAAAGGCCGAGGGAAGGAAGCGGCCGAGATGCTCGAGCACATTCGTCAAGTGGTGACAGTCTCCGGCACGATGACCGAAGAGTCCACGGCGCGGCTCGAATCCGTTGCCGCAATCTTCTCGCCCACGGCGCTCAAACCGGCCGAGCCGCGAACGCGCCGCACCGCAGCGGCGAAGAAAGGCCGGCCCCGGAATCACCGCAAAGCGGCAACCACTTTAACAACCAGTCGCGGGTGATCCCGCCGGCGCCGTGGCGGAAGATCGGCCCCAAGCCAGAGGTTGAAGAACTGCGCATTCGGAGTGTTTATGGAAACACTGGAGAATCAAACATTCGACGAGATCGGGGTCGGTGACTCCGCTCGGCTCCAGCGACGCTTGAGCGAGCGGGACATCGACTTGTTCGCAGCGTTATCGGGTGACCTCAATCCCACTCACATGGACGAGGAGTACGCCGAGTCGAGCGAGCTGGGCGAAGTCGTCGGTCACAGCATGTGGGGCGGCACGTTGTTCTCCACTCTGCTCGGAAACGTTCTCCCCGGGCCGGGCACCACTTATCGTAGCCAGAGCTTGCGATTTCATCGGCCTCTTGCCCTCGGTGATACCCTGACCGTATCCGTGACTGCGACCGAGAAGCACGAAGACGGGGTCGTTGTCTTCGAATGCCAGGGAGTGAATCAAGACGACGAGCTGGTGATCAGCGGATCGGCGGAGGTGCTCGCACCAAGAAAGAAGGTGGTGGTCGAGCGCCCGCAGATGCCCGGCGTGACGGTCGCCGACCACGAAGGCTACGAGAGGCTCATCGATCGCTGCGAGCCGCTCGACCCGATACCCACCGCGGTCGCACATCCCTGCGATCACTCTTCGCTGGCCGGGGCCCTGGAGGCGGGGAGGGCGGGTCTCATCGTTCCCCTTCTGGTGGGGCCGGAGGCAAAGATCCGCGCCGTGGCCGAGGAGTATGAGCTGGATCTCAGCGGTCTGCGCCTGGTGGATGCACCGCACAGCCACGCGGCCGCCAGCGCCGCGACGGAACTGGTTCGCGAGGGCGAGGCCGAGATGCTCATGAAGGGCAGCCTGCACACCGACGAGCTCATGGGGGCGGTGGTGTCGTCTGCCGCCGGTCTGCGAACGGAGCGACGCATTTCCCATGCCTTCGTGATGGACGTGCCAACGTATCCAAAGATGCTGATCGTCACCGATGCCGCCATCAATATCGCTCCCGACCTCGAAGGGAAACGCGACATCTGCCAGAACGCCATCGATCTCGCTCGCGTGCTCGGTGTAGCCGAGCCAAAGGTGGCTATCCTCTCGGCCGTCGAAACGGTGACGACAAAGATCCCCTCGACCTTGGAGGCGGCGGCGCTCTGTAAGATGGGGGACCGGGGCCAGATCACGGGGGGCGTGCTCGACGGCCCGCTCGCCATGGACAACGCCATCAGCCCGGAAGCGGCACGGACCAAGGGGATCGACTCCCCGGTGGCCGGCGTCGCCGACATCCTGCTCGCGCCCGACCTCGAAGCGGGCAACATCCTCGCCAAGCAGCTGACCTTTCTCGCGCGGGCCGATGCGGCCGGCATCGTGCTGGGCGCGCGTGTGCCGGTGATTCTCACAAGCCGTGCAGACAGCGTGCGCGCGCGGATGGCTTCGTGCGCGGTGGCGATGTTGCAGGCCCACGCGCGCCGCGGTGATACGGAGAATGCGGGATGAGTGACGTGCTTCTCGTCGTCAACGCGGGGTCCTCGAGTATCAAGTTCTCGGTGTTCGGGGTCGGAGAACCCGAGCTTGAGCTTGTGTGTCGTGGGGAGGTGGCCGGTATCGGCACCGCACCGCGGTTTCGCGTGCGTGACGCGTCGGCGCAGGTTCTCGTAGACGATCAGTGGGATC
>JBDHDM010000500.1:0-2957 GCA_039591515.1 Gemmatimonadota bacterium
GAGGGGAGCGTCGATCCCCGACGAAGCCACGGCCTCGGAGAACGCTGCGGTCGTGTGGCGCGCGAGCCCGATCAGCGAGGCGTTGAGCAACGCCGCGTTCTCGCGCTCGAGCAGGCCAATTCGCCCCAGATCGTGCGACTGCGTGACCGACACCCCGGGCAACACCTCGCGCAGGATCGCCGCCGCGGCGGCCTCGCACTCGGGCGTCAGGGGTGAGAAGACCGCGGTCACGGCCACGGAACGGATGCCCGCCTCGCCGATCTCGGCGCCGGCGGCCCGGACCGCGTCGGCATCGAACGGCACGAGCTCTCGACCGTCGTATTCGTGTCCGCCGCGCACCATGAACACGCGACCGCGCACCTCTGCCGCGAGCTCCGCGGGCCAGTCGATGAAGGGCGGCAGCGAGCGGCCGCTCGGGAGCCCGATTCGCAGAGCGGCCACGGGCTCGATGTCGCGCCGCTGCACGACCGCGTTGGTGAAGTGGGTCGTGCCGACCATGACCGCGTTCACCGGTCCGGTCTCACCGCCGAGCTCCGCCACGAGTCGGCGCAGGGATTCCCGCACGCCTCCGGTCACGTCGTCCGAGGTCGGCGTCTTCACCGACGCCACCACCCGTTCGTGCTCCACGAGGACTGCGTCGGTGTTCGTTCCGCCGACGTCGATCCCGATCCTTCTCACGTCGTGTCGGGGAAGAGGGGGCGGAAGTCGAAGTCGTATCCGAACGCTCGTGGGCCGACATGTTCCAGGCCCTTCGGGGTGGTCTGCACGGCCGGGGCAGGCAAGGCGACGGCCTTCACGCGCTGGCCGTAGCGTAGGGCCTCGGTACCGATCGCCTCGCCGGTCGTCGAGTCGAGGATGCAGATGATGTCGGGCACGCTCACCCGGACCTGGCCGTCGATCCAGCCGACGGTGAACTCGTTCTGGAAGTCGACGCGGAGCTCACGGCCTTGATCGCCATCGAGCCCGGCCATCCGAGCCGAGCCCCGCAGAAAGCCTTCGGTCGCACGCCGCTCGACGTCGACGACCTTGCCGGTGAACAGGAGGCGACCACCCGCGTGCTCGACCACGGCGGCCACCGGATCCGCCTTGCGCCGGCGAGCGTCGAGAACCGCCTGGCCGAGGTCGATCGCCCGGGTCACGGTGTGCAGGACGCCCCACTCCTTGACCTCGCGTCCCGTCCGAGGGGCCTTGCACGTGGCGGCGATCGAGCCGACCTCGGTGCAGACCTTCCGGCTGATTCGTTCCATCCACTTCCAGCTCGCGACCCGTGAGACGACCACCGCGTTCTCGCGCACGTCGGCGAGCGTGAGCGGGTAGGGCTTCAGATCGCCGATCGCGAAGCTCGAGTGCTGTGCTTCGGGGTAGGCGCGTCCCATCGTGTCGGCGTCGAGGACCGGGAGGCCGGTTACGGCCGACACCATTAGTGGTTGGAAGGCGTTCGATCCGCCGATCTCGAGGGACATCACCGCGTCGAAAGGCCGCCCCAGGTGCTCCTCCATCTGTTGTACGGCCAGCGCGGCGATCCGCGGGTCGGTGAGCCGTTCCTCGCCCACCAGGGGCGCACCCATCGTCGAGACCACCGCGACCTGGGCGTCGTCACCGAGAGTGTGCGGGTCCATGAGGTCCACGACTACACCATCGGCGTAGCTACGGCGAAGGTTGAGCCACGCGTGGTACGGGTCGCCGCCACCGCCCGCCCCGAGGATCCAAGCGCCGATCGCGAGCGGCTCTAGCTCCTCTTCACGGATGGGGCGTGTCTCGGGGGCGACTGCGGGGTTGGGCATGGCGGCGACGATATCCGGGGACGGCGCCGTGCAGCAAGCCGCCGGGGCAGATATCGTGTCAGGAATGCTCGAGCGGATCACCTTCCTCACGATCGGCCAGACGCCTCGCGACGATCTGGTACCCGAGATCGTTTCTGCCCTACCGCGGCCCGTGGAGGCTCGCGAGTGGGGCGCGCTGGACGGATTGAGCGCTCCGGAGATCGCGTTCCTTGCGCCCGACGAAGACGATCACGCGCTCGTCACGCGCCTCCGCGACAGCAGGCAGGCGGTGATCGGGAAGCGTTGGGTGACCGGGCGGATCCAGGAGTATCTCGATCGGAGCTCGAACGGTGATCCACCAGGGGCTTCGAGCGCGGACGGAGCCTCAGCCGCCGGTCGCTGGCGAGCCTCGGAGGCGACGGTGCTCTTGTGCACTGGGGACTTCTCGGGACTTCGGCCGCGCGATCTCTTTCTGGACTCGCAGCACCTCGTCGACGGCGGGCTCGACGCGCTGTGCCACGGAGCGGAATCGATCGGGCTCCTGGTCCCGCTCGACCGGCAGCAGGGGGAGCATCACTACCGTCCCCCGGCGGGGCAACGACTCCGTGCGACCTACGCCTCGCCGTACGACGCGGAAGACGATTTCGCGACCGCCGGGCGTGCGCTGGCCGTCTGCGACCTCGTGGTGATGCACTGCATGGGCTACACCGAGGCGCAGCGGGCGGTGGTGGCCGAAGCCTCCGGGCGACCGGTCCTGCTCGCGCGGCGGATGGTTGCTTCCGCCTTGTCGCAGCTCCTGTGACGGAGCGGGTCGAAGGGCGTCGGCATCCGTCGCTTGCGGAGCCGACCACGTTCGTTCTCGCCGCCCTCATGGCGGTGCTCGGCGCGATCATCGGCATCCAGTTGATCACCCGCGTCGGCATCACACCCAACAGCTCGGTGATCGGGGCGATGGTCGCCCTGATGCTGGCTCGTCTTCCGGTCGTGGCGTTTCACGGCCTCGGCGATCTGAACCGTCAGAACATCCTGCAGACGGTGATCTCGGGCGCGACGTTCGGAAGCGCCAACGCGCTACTCCTCCCGATCGGGATTCCGTGGCTCCTGGGGCGGCCGGAGCTCATCGGTCCGATGTTCGCGGGCGCCCTCCTGGCTCTGGTGATCGATGCGACGATCCTCTACCGCGTCTTCGATTCG
>JBDHDM010000501.1:0-2940 GCA_039591515.1 Gemmatimonadota bacterium
GCCCCAATCTCAACGCCTGTCCCTTCAGGCCTTCGACGTACGATGGGGCTCCCCCCTCGGCCACGGTCACGGGGGCCCCCGACACATCCTCGACCGATCCGTCGAAGCCGAACCGCACGACCGGTCCCGGCGCCGACTGGTGGCTGGCGGCCGCGGTCGGCGACCCCCCTCCCCGCGCGAGGTCCACCTGTGCGCTCGCGAGCCCCGGAGCCAGCAGGAGCACGAGCGCGGGCAGGCGAATGGCATCCATGGTCTCGTATCCTCTCGATGTTGCTCGGCCAGCCCTGAGCCCCGAGCCCTGTCGGGTCGTCGGCCTAACTCCCGCCCGATGACACCGGTCGCCCGCTCTTCTGCGCTTCGACCATACGCGCGACGTCCTCGAGCAGCTGACGCGCGTCGTAGACGATCCCGTCCTTGATCGTGTAGCGGATGCCGCCCACGCGCTCCAGCTCGCCCGTGTCCGGGTTCAGTCGCTCGTGACCGGTCCCGTATAGCACCTTGAGGTTCTCGATCGGGTTCTCGGGCGAGATGACGAGGTCGGCGAGCATCCCCTCGCGCACGATGCCGAACTCCGGTCGGGTCCCCTTTGGGTCGAAGAGCGCCTCAGCCCCGTGCATGGTCGCGCCGCGGAGTACCTCCAGTGGATGGAATCCGGCTTCCTGCAGGAGCTCCATCTCCTCGATCGTCGAGAAACCGAAGAGGTTGTAGATGAAGCCGGCGTCCGAGCTCACCGTCACCCGACCTCCCATGTCCTTGTAGTCGTCGAGCATCGCCATCCAAACGCGGTAGAAGTTCTTCCAGGCGATCTCGTCGTGGCTCGTCCAGTCGTAATAGAACGAGCCGTGGTTCTCGCGGCTCGGCTCATAGAAGTCCCAGAGGCTCGGAAGCGTGTATCGCTGATGCCACTCTGCCGTACGGGCGCGCATCACGTCCCGACTCGCCAGGTAGGCCGTCATCGTCGGATCGAGGATCACGTCCCGGTCGAGGAGCTCCTGGAGCATGGCGTTCCACTCGTCGCTGCCCTGGGGGTGGATCATGTCCCACTGGCGCGCCACCTCGCCGAATCGATGCTGCTCGTTGGCGTAGTTCATGTCGGACGGCCACGGCTGCACGTCCGCGTCCTCGTACAGCGCCTCAAAAAGGCCGTAGTAGTGCGTGATCGTACCGAGCCCCAGCCTCGCCGCGTCGATCGCGTTCATCTGGGCGACGCCGAGCTGGGCGAGGTGGGCCGTGCTGCCCAACCCCACCTGGTTCGCCTCGTCGAGCAGCGCCTCCATGATCTCCGGCGGGTAGGCGACGAGCTTCACGCCGTCGATTCCCCTCTCGGCCGCCCACCGGATCCACGCGCGGGCATCCTCGGGCGTCTGGACCGGCCCTCGATCCCATCCCTGCCCTGGACGCTGATAGACGAACATGCGTGGAGCCGTGATCTCGTTCCTTGCGCTGCGCTCGGCCTCGCTCATCGAGAAGTCGACGGGTCCGAACTCGACGCCTCGCCCTGCCGTGATCCCGTGCCCCATCCAGAGCTTGTAGACGTACTCGGCCTCGGGCGTCTTCGGCATCCCGCCGGTGTGGAGGTGGAGGTCGACGAAGCCGGGCATCACGTACATGCCCTCGGCGTCGATCTCTTGTGTCGCTCCGCCGGGCCGTCTGCTCTCGTCGATCGGCATCCCTGGATAGCCGATCCCGACGATCTGGGCGATGCGGTTCCCCTCGATTACGATATCGACCGGACCGCGCGGGGGTGCGCCCGTCCCGTCGATCACGATCGCACCGCGGATGATCATGCGCTCGAACGGACCGTCACCCTCCGCCCTGTCGGGCGCTGGGGCGACGAACTGCGCCGAGGTGGCCGCCGGCATGAGCGCGAAGCCCGCGATCAGCGCGGAGAGGAGACGGAGGAGGGCGCGCGGTGACGACATGAGGAGACTCGGTCGACAGGGGTCGAGATTGGGTGCGGGAGAGTGGCTGGGGGTCGACCGCCCCCGCAAGTGAGCTCGGACCCGCCAGGCCATTCCGGCGCGGCGGGTCCGATGGGTCCCCTGGGGGGGAAGTGTGTCTCGAGAGCGGGTGTTGGCCCGCCTCTCGTGGGCCTATGGACTCAGAAAGAGGGCAGCATGCGCCCGGTGTTCTCCAGGGCCAGGATCGTCACGGAGATCATGTAGCTGTTGAAGATCTGGGCGTCGAAGTAGCCGGACCCGATGAGCAGGGCGTCGTTGTCGTCGAGACCGCTCCCGTCTCGGGGCTGCACCTCGATAAAACCACCGGTTCCGGTCACATCGGCCACGACGACATCGTTGAACTCGATCACGCTCCCCACCGTGACGACGTAGGAGGCGTCCCAATCAATGATGAACTCGACCTTTCCGCCGGTGGTGGCATCCGAGACCGTGAGGCGGTCCGATCCGGGGCCGACGCCCCCACTCGTGCGAGAGTAGCTCCAGTCCAGCGCGTAGGGGCCCGATGTGGCGTCGATGCTCAGGGTGAAGGAGCCGCCCTGCGTTCCCTGAATGACGTAGGTGAAATCGATCGGAACACCGTCGACGGTGATGGCTCCGGTCGTCGTGAGGTCCGCGGTGGTGGACGAGAGGGTGCCCATCATGTCGATGTCCATGGTCGAACCCGCATCCAGCACGATCGTGTGCCGAATGTCGATGTTGTCGCCGACGCTCAGGTCCCTCACATCGACGTGTCCGATCTCGTCCAGGGGCAAGGCGGGCGAGTACGTGCTCAGGTTGATGGTATAGAGAAGGAACCTCGCCCCGTCGGCGGGCGCGCCCGTGAGATTGGGATTCGCGATGTACCCGAAGATGTCCGGGTGCCACTCGTGCGTGGCGCCGAGCGCCGACGCGGGGATGCGTGCCGGGACGGGGGCCACGCGCTGAACCGCCGGCTGGCCCGCGATCACCGCGATGTGGGGGCTGAGCGCACTGAAGCTCG
>JBDHDM010000502.1:0-2939 GCA_039591515.1 Gemmatimonadota bacterium
ACTTCGGAGCCCGGGCGGAAGGACTGGCACCCCCCTTCGCCGACGCCCTCTTCTCCGAGCTCACGGGGTCCCTCGCCACCGTCATCGTCTTCTTCCTGTTCGTCGTGCCGACGTCTCGACGCTTCCCGCTCCGCGGTGGAGGTTGGCCGAGCCGACTCGCGCCTCACCTCGGCGCCCTGGTCGCGTATTCCCTGACGAAGACTGGCTTGATGTGGGTACAAAGGACCCTCCTGTGGCCCATCGTCGGGCTCGGGCGCTACGACTACGGGGACCTGGAATACCGCTTCCCCATGGAGGCTGCCAACGACGTCACGGGCTACGTCCTCCTCACGGTCGGCGTTCACATCTGGGATGCGTGGCTGGAGCGTCGTGCCCGCGAGCTCCGTAGGGCCCGTCTCGAAGCGAGAATGAGCGAGGCCCGGCTGGCCGCCCTCCAGGGACAGCTGCAGCCACACTTCCTCTTCAACACCCTCAACGTGATCTCGGCCGTGCTCTACGAGGACGCACGCAGAGCGGACGAGCTGATCACGCGCCTCTCCGATCTGCTTCGCTCGAGCCTCGACGCCCCGGCCCGCCCGGAGGTCGCGCTCGAGGAGGAGCTCGGTATTCTCGGACAGTACGTCGAGCTGATGGAGGCCCGCTTCGGGGATCGGCTCTCCGTGAACGTCGACGTCGAGGCCGACGCGCGTGGCGCCACGGTTCCGGTCTTCCTACTGCAGCCTCTGGTCGAGAACGCCATCCAATATGCGGTCGCCCGAGCGCGGGAAGGGGCGAGGTGCGCGTCGCCGTTTCACGTCACGACTCGACCCTTCGCATCGACGTCGATGACGATGGGCCCGGAATCTCGGGTGATCCCGACCTCGTGGTGGGGCAGGGCGTCGGCCTCGGCAACCTGCGCGACCGGCTGGCCCACCTCCATGGAGATCGAGCTCGCCTGTCCCTCGAAAACCGCGCGCAGGGCGGCCTGCGGGTACGCGTACACCTGCCCTGGCGGCCCGTAGACGACGGTCCCGACCCCGGTGCCGAGCGTGGCTGACCCCCGGCGGCGCCTACGCGTCGTCATCGTCGACGACGAGCCACTCGCACGCGACAAGCTGCGAAGGTACCTGGCGGAGGACGAGCGGGTCCGAGTGGTCGCCGAGGCGGGTGACGGGTTGGCCGCGATTGAGGCCATCGAGGCCGAAAGGCCCGATCTCGTGCTCCTCGACGTACAGATGCCGGAGATGGACGGCTTCGAGGTGGTCACGGCCTTGGACGTGGCGCCGCTCCCTCGATTCGTCTTCGTCACGGCCCACGACGAGCATGCCGTGCGCGCGTTCGAAGTGAGGGCCCTCGACTACTTGCTCAAGCCCGTGGACCGGGCGCGGCTGACCGAGGCGGTTGGAAGAGCCGCGAGCGTGGATGGCGACGAGCCTCCGGACACGCGTCGCCTCCTCGAGGACGCGCCCGACACGAATCGGCCGCTCACCCGCTTCCTCGTACGATCCCGCGGACGTATGCAACTCGTTCCCGCAAGGGCGGTGGACTGGATCGGTGCCGCCGGGAACTACGTGGAGCTCCACGTGGGAGACCGGAGCCATCTGGTCCGGGGGACGCTCCAGTCGCTGGAGGGCAGGCTGCCCGCCGAAGCGTTCGTGCGGATCCACCGCTCGACGATCGTGAATCTGGACCGGATCAGGGCGCTCCATCCCTGGTCCCACGGCGACCTTCAGGTGGTGCTCGCCGATGGAACCGAGCTGAGGATGAGCCGTCGGTATCGGGACCGCCTGGAGGCGATGTTCGGGCCCTAGGCGAGGCCCCACGACCGATTCCGCCCCGGGACCGGCTGGGCGATATTTCCGCCCCCGCCCGAGGAGTGGAGCCGCATGCCCGACGCCGTCACCAACCGACGCCTTGCCACACCGGCCGCCATCCTGCCGATGGCCGCGCTGTTGGCCGCGACGGCGTGCGGGGATCTCGAGCGCGACGCCGACGCCCGCGACGCCGACGAGAGGGTCGCGGGGGAGGTCTCCGCCAGCGACGTGTGGCACGAGGGGCCTCGCTTGCCGCAACCCATCACGAACAACGCCGTGGCAGCCGCGTCGGTCGATGGACGCACCGCGGTCTACACCTTCCTCGGACTCGATTCCACCAAGACGTGGAGCGGTGTGACGAGCTCGGCCTACCGGTGGTACGTGGGAGAAGACGCCTGGACCTCGATCGAGCCCGTTCCCGGGCCGGGACGCCTCGCCGCGACCGCCCAGATGATCCGCGATCGCATCTACGTGCTCGGCGGCTACACGGTCGCGGAAGACGGATCGGAGAGATCGTTGCCCGACGTGGCGGTGTACGATCCCGCGGCCGGCACGTGGACCCGGGGCGCCGACATCCCCGTTCCCGTCGACGATGCCGTGAGCGGGATCTGGAGGGGCCGGATCTTCCTGGTGTCCGGTTGGCACGACACGGGTAACGTGGCCCACGTCCAGGTCTACGACCCCGACGCCGACCGTTGGAGCGAGGCCAGTCCCGTATCGGGCTCGCCGGTCTTCGGGCACACCGGAGCGGTGGTCGGAGACCATGTGGCCTACGTCGATGGCGCAGCCGTGGTCAACGCACGGCCTCGCTTCCGGATCGACGTCGCGTCCTGGCTCGGCACGATCGATCGCGACGGCGGAACGATTACCTGGCGGCCCGCAGCCCCACACCCCGGTCCTCCGCTGTACAGGGCCGCGGGCGCCGCCCTTCCGACCTCCGACGGTGGGTGGGCCCTCTTCATCGGCGGGACTGACAATCCGTACAACTACAACGGAATCGGGTACGACGGCGAGCCATCCAGCCCCCTTCGTCAGGTCCTCGCATTCTCACCGGTTCGCAACCGGTGGGTCCATCTGCCACCACTTCCGGTCGCAACGATGGATCACCGGAACGCGGGCGTGGCGGGAGGCCGCGTGTTCGTGGTC
>JBDHDM010000503.1:0-3968 GCA_039591515.1 Gemmatimonadota bacterium
TTCCCCGGCGATCCTCGCTCGTCTCGCGGACGTCCTCACTGGCCTACCCGCAACCCATTCAGGCCGCTCAACTCAGGTGCGCTACCCTGCTGCGCCACGTCCGGCGAGCGAAGAAACTACCGAATCGCGAAGGGGTCGGGTACCGGGGCAGCTGTCTCACCAAGGGAGTTGGCTGCGGAGTCGCCCAAGGGCTCCCGCACCTCTTCTAGAGCGCGTCCTCGAGTCCTTCGAGCGCATTCCTCGTCGTCCACGGCCCGGTCGCGCGACGCTCCCAGGCCAGCTCGACCTCGTGAACGGGCAGCCCGTACGACATCTCCTTCCTCAGGCGATCGACCTCGGGGAGCGGCACCTTGGCCTCGGGATCGGATCGACCCCGCCTGCTTCGTCTGATCCTGAGCTCCGGGCCCGAATCACCGGCGTGCACGTGCGGTCCCTCCATGGCCACCTCCCCCCGCGGAGAGAAGCGGACCACGGTGACGAGCGCCGCCACCCCGCGTGCATCGGCCAGGATGTCTTCGGAATCGTCTCCCCCTTCCGATGCCTCGAGGTGGAACCGGTCCGCTTCGGACGGCTCGGGAACCCGCACCAGCACACGAAGCGTGGCCTCTGCGCGCTCCGGGGCCGATCGGCCGACCATCGCGGACACGGCGGACCGAACCCGCGGTGCCACGAGCAACCGTGCGATCTGATTCGTGACCCGGCTCTTGATCACCGCTTCGGCCACGTGTCCCACGCGCTGAGCAAAACGGTCGGCGGCGTTGGGGTTCGTGCCGATCTGTGCGTCGACCGGCGAGGGCATAGCCGGGCGGGCTTCCGGATCGGCGAGCAGGCCGCCCTCGAGTGGGCCGCTCACGGGCGGCTGAGAGAGGACGGATGCAGCGACGGCCGCGCCCAGTGCGAAGTCGTGCTCCCTGAACGTCTGGTCGAAGAAGCCCCCGAAGCTCGCGGCGAAGTCGCCGGCCAGCTCGACGGGGACCGACTCCGCAGGATCGGCCCCGACGGGACGGAACCGGTGCGGTGCAATCGCCCACAGGCTCACCGGCTGCTTGCGACGGAGCGCGGCCACCTGATCGAGGAGGCTGATGAGCACACACTCGAGGCGGACACGCGGTTCGTCCGCCGCAGCCTCTGCGACACCGACTTCAGCCCTCACCCGTCGGAGCTCGGCCTCGACCTCGAGCGCCGTGTCGGGAATGCTCGAGACGGCCCGCTTCTCTTTCAGCACACGGGCGAGCGATGCTTCCGCGTCCCACCCGATCTCGGCAACACGCTCGGTCTCCACCGGAGTCGATGGTTCACCTTGTCGGCTCCGAGGTAGTCCTTGAACGAGGCTTGCCCCCGGAGCGCGGTCACCAGCCTGGCAGCGTTGGACACGAGCCGCCCCGCAGAGTCGGCCGGGACGACGTCTTCGCCGTCGAAGAGGCCGTAGTCCGGGTTGATCTCGTGCGACCGGTGAAAGTCGAGCGCGAAGTCGTGGACGGATCCGCTCACGTTGGGATCGATCGAGATGAGCACCCGGTCGAACGAGTCGGCTGGCGCGCCTGCATCCACGTATCCAGCCATTCGCATGGCCTGCCGGAGCGGCTCGTTGTCGAAGGTGCCGCCGTCGCCGTGCGTGAAGAGGAACTCCTCGCGGTCGGCCAGCTCATCGGGCCACAACGCGCCGTACTCCTCGCGGAGCCTTCGGAGCACAACGGACTCGAACGCGAGCGGCACCGCTCCGCCCGCGATCATCGTGGCCGCGAGAATGGTCCAAGGCCGACGATCCGAGAGAGCCGTCACGTCGAAGTGCGTCCACCGGGCCGGCACAGGCGTCTCCACGGCGGCGAAGTCCAAGCAGCACACCCGGTAGTCCCGGAAGAGCGTCGTCGTCAACGCATCGCGGAGGGCCGGATCCTTCGACAACGCGATCGGGATGCCGTTGTAGTTGAGGAGCGTGAGGCCGAGACAGACCCGACGCCCGAGCATATGCGTCTCGGGCCTCCTCCCTGAAGGCCACTCGAGCAGCCGACGCGCCAACGCGTCGACCGCCCCGCGATCGAGCAAGGATGCGCGGTGGTCCATCTCGGGACTCGGGACGAGGTGGTCGACGCCGATGCCTGCCACCCAGGCCTCGCGCATCAGCGCTCCGACGCGATCCACTGCGTCGGTCTCCGTGCGGTTGAGTGGGTCCGCCAACGCCCTCACGAGCAGGCCCACCGTCATCCCTCCCGCGCTCGCGCCCGAGAGCACGTCGATCTCGACGCCGTCGTACACGCTGCCGTCGAGGTTGTCGTGAAGCTGCCGCACGACTTCGCTGATCGCGCCGCCCGAGAACGCACCGAGGCTGGCGCCTCCTCCCATCGCGAACGCGACCCGTAGCTTCTTGCCCACGGCCCCGCCCGATCAGGCCTTCACGGCCTCGAACAGCTTGACCATGTCGAGATAGACGTTGAACTCACGAACGATCCTGAAGCCCGCCGCCCGGACGTTATCCGCGGTTCTACGGTTGATGTCCGGACCGAATCTGCGCACGACGGGGTTCATCACGTCCATCATGAAGCCGAGCCACGGATTCGAGGCTCGCACGTGCTCGAACATGAGAAGCCGCCCCTCGTCCTTCAGCACGCGGCGTACTTCGCGCAACCCCTGCACCGGGTCGGGTACGGAGCAGAAGGTGCAGGACGTGATCACGCTATCGAAGCTCCCGTCGCCGAAGCTCAGCGCCGTGACGTCGGCTTCGACGAGCTCGATGGGCGACGCGCTCTCCCCGAGCCGCTCCCGTGCGAACGAGAGCATCCGCGCCGAGAAGTCGATCGCAGTCACGCGGAGGTCGGGCGGCAGGTACTTGAAGTCGATGCCGGTGCCCGCGGCGACGAGCATCGTCTCACCCCGAGCTCCCGCGAAGAGCGCCCGCTTGTACGGACCGTACCGCATCTCCTCGCCTCGGTCCTTCGAATCGAGCGTCGTCGCCGCCCGGTCCCACTTCCGGATCGCCGCGTCCTTGGTGCCCGCCACGCTGCTCACGACGTGACCTCCCCGTGAAGGGAACGATCGAGCGCGTGCAGGAGCAACTGAATCACGAGGCCCGCACCTGCGCCTGCCGTGGCAACCGAAGCCGGCGTGCCATTCGCGATCATCGGTGCGCCCATTCCCGCGAGCATGCCGATCTGCATCGCCATCATCACGATCTCGAACCCGCCGAGCATCCACGTGAACAGAACGAAGACCGGCAACGCCACGATCGTGCCTACGACCATTCCCAGAATCATCGCGAGAAGTCCTGGCAGCGCGTCCGGTACGACCCACCACGCACCGAGCGCGGCCGTCGCACCGAGCGAAAGGGCCGCGAGATAGTCGTACGCGCGGATGGCGACCGGATGCACCGGACGAGGGGTCACCGTTGACTCGACATGGGACATGCCGGTCAATCTATGGCCAGATCCCCCGATCCAGCGACACACGAGCCACTCGCCTCACCGCGACGATGAACGCGGCCGTGCGAAGGTCCACGGGCTCGAGTGGGCCTCCATCGCGCCCCAGGCGCTCCCGCTCCGCGGCGAGCTCGTCGAGCGAGTCGTTCACTTCCGCCTGCCTGTCCAGCACACCGTCGGTCGCTCGCCGCATCATCCGCTCGAGCTTCGTGTTGACCTCGTCCTCGTCCCACTGCTCGTTCTTGTTGTTCTGGACCCACTCGTAGTAGCTGACGGTCACGCCGCCCGCGTTCGCGAGGATGTCCGGAAGCACCGGGATGCCGCGCTCTCGGAACACCGCATCCGCCTCCGGCGTCGTCGGACCGTTGGCCAACTCCAGGACGAGGCGCGCGCTCACGTCGGCCGCGTTGTCGCCGCGGAGCTGGTTCTCGAGTGCCGCCGGAATGAGGATGTCGCACTCCGTCTCGAGCAGCTCCTCGTTCGTACAGTCGGTACAGCCCTCCAAGCCCACGACCGATCCGGTCGCCTTTTTGTGCGCGAGGGCTGCCGCCGGCT
>JBDHDM010000504.1:0-2933 GCA_039591515.1 Gemmatimonadota bacterium
CCGACCGAGCCCGAGGGCGGCCTAGCCGAGGAGCTCGAGGCCGCACTGACCGATGGCTTCGCAGGCAGCGAAGGAAAGGGCGTATCGATGGCCGTCTGGGTGCCCGGGGAGGAACGTTGGACCGGCGCACGGGGCGTCTCGCACGGAGCGACGCCGATCAGTGACCGCAGCATCTTCGCAGCGGGGAGTATCACGAAGACCTTCACCGCGCTCACGATCCTCCGCCTGAGCGAGCGGGGGCTGTTGAGCCTCGACGACCCGATCCACGCATGGCTGCCGACATACCCCCACGTCGACGGTGACATCACGATCCGGCAGCTACTCCGTCATACGAGTGGACTCTCGGACTTCGCGGACCAACCCGGCTGGGCCGCCGAGCTGTATCGGGATCCCGGAAGGGCGTGGGGCATGGAGGAGTACTTCCTGCACACGATCACTGCCCCGCTATTCGACAGGGGTGATGGTTGGTCGTACTCCACGTCGGGTTTCGTCCTCCTCCGGATGATCATCGAAGAGGCCAGGGGCACGTCGGTCGCGGAGCAGTACCGCGACCTGATCATCGATCCCCTGGGCATGGCGGATACCTACCTCTGCCCGAGCGAATCCCCGGCGGGTCCGCTCGCTCACGGGTGGCTCGATCTGGACGGAGACCTTCGCTACGACGACCTAGCCTCCGTACCCGACACGGCGTTCTGTTCCGCCACCGGCGGGCAGGTCTACTCCACGCCCACCGACCTGGCTCGTCTTGGCAGCGCTCTGATGAGAGACCGGACCTTCCTCGCCGACGCCAGCTACGAGGAGATGTCCGAGTTCCTCATGCTCGACGGACACGACGAGCCGCTGGTCCACGCGATCGGGCTTGGGCTCGTGTGGTTCAATCCGGCCTTCTTCTCCGGCCACACCGTTTGGGGGCACAGCGGCAACGCCCCCGGCTACGCCGCCGCGATGCTCTACCTCGTCGAGTACGACGCCATCGTCGCCATCATGGACAACACCCACTTCGGCGACTCCATGGGAGTGTTGGACGGCATTCTGCGAGTGGTGGCGAATCGGGCTGGAGGCTGAGCGCGGCGATCAAAGAGAGCGTAGGCGGGGTATCGTCTTGGCAACCGCTGCCTCCCGAGCCCTTGAGCGAGTCGCCGCCAGAGCGGGGCGATCCGCGCCGCCGAGGCCTGCGTGGCGTGGATGAGAGGCGTGCCAGATGTCACTCGACGATCCCGACCGGTCCACAGCTCGACCCGCCCGTACCGTGCGCGCGCGCAGTCTCGCACTGGCCGGGGCTCTGGTCGGTCTGGTCGGTCTGGTGGCGTTCGTCTGGTTCGAAAGACCCCACACGCCACGCCTTTCCGGCGCCGACCCAGTCGCCGAGCTGACGTGGATGGACTTCGACGGTGACGATCAGGCGGTGCTGATTCGAGGGTCGGATCGGTCGGACCCCATCGTGCTCTTCCTCCACGGCGGCCCCGGGATGCCCTCGATGTTCCTTGCCCACGACTTTCAGGGTCCGCTCGAACACGACTTCGTGATGGTGCAGTGGGACCGACGCGGGGCCGGAAAGAGCTTCGACGACGAGGTGGTCGAGGGCAGACTCTCCGTGAGCCGGTTGTTGCGGGACGCCGAGATCCTCCTCGATTCACTGGAGCACCGGTTCGGGCCCGAGCCGTTGATCCTCGTGGGGCACTCCTGGGGAAGCTACCTCGGGTCCTTGCTGGTTCAGCGCCATCCCCACCGATTCCGCGCCTACGTCGGCGTCGGACAGGTGGTCGCCGAGCGAGACGTGGAGGCGGGACTCCAGGAGGAGTGGCTCCGCAGTGAGGCCGTGCGGAGGGGCGACGAAGAAGCGCTCTCGATGCTGGACGAGCTGGGCCGGTCGGCCCAGGAAACGCTCCTCTTTCGGTTCGGAGGCGAGATCGCAGCCGAGACCAGCTTCCTGCCGCTCGTCCTGACCGGGCTCATGTCGCCCGAGTACTCGCTGCTCGAAGCCCTGCGGGTCGGGAAGGGGTCGAGCTTCTCCTCCCACCGGATGGTTTACGACGTCGAGGACGGGCGACCGCCATCGGAGTTCGTGACTGAATACCCGGTCCCTGCCTGGTTCTTCACCGGCAGGCGCGATTGGACCACGCCGTGGCCTCTGATCGAGACGTTCGCCGCGGACGTGGCCGCTCAATTGGTCTGGTTCGAGCAGTCGGCACACTTCCCCTTCTGGGAAGAGCCGGACGCGTTCGCATTGGCGCTTCGGGGCGTGGCGAGCGCCACCGAGGGGGTCGGCCGACCCTAGCGCCTTTGGTACGATGTCGCGGGCGAGGCCGTCCAATACCCCGCTCGTCGCTGCTCGCGTTGGGCGAAGGGAAGCCGAGCGTCAGGCATCCAGCGCGTCCGTCTCCGACGCGCGGACGACGGAACCCGCCGTCCGATGATCGCACACCAAGTGAGTGAAGAGCGGCCGGGCGGCGCGGGAGGGTCCACCGAGCGCCGCCATGAGTACGTCGCCCTTGTGCGAGCCCTTGTGCGAGCCCTTGTCACCGTAGGGTCCCAGCGTGAGCAGGACCTTCATGCCCCCGGCGATGAGCTCGGGCAGCTCCTCGAGCTTGACCAGTGTCATCGCCTTGACATCCGTATCGAGCTCGATGGGTCCCTCGAAGGAAAGAGGCTGCCACAATATATCCGCAACGACCCCGGCGTCGATCAACTCCGTCCGTCCAGCGGGGTCGTGCTCGCCCATGAGTCGCCTGAGCTGGGAGGGTGCACCGCCGCGGCCGCCCTCCTCGCTGCCATTGCCAATAGCGATGGGAGGCATCTCAGGTCGCCACCGGATCTTTCCAGCTTCGGTGAGCTCCACGACCCTCCAGCTGGATCCTGACGTGACGAGGATGTCCACGAGTCCGAACGCGCCTGCCGCCTCTTCCATGAGTGGCTCCCGAGCCAGCATGTCG
>JBDHDM010000505.1:0-2929 GCA_039591515.1 Gemmatimonadota bacterium
AGGTCACCGATCAGGTTGAACGCCTGGAAGATGAACCCGATCGCCTGATTCCTGATCTTCGCTCGCTGACTCGCCGTCAGATTCTCCACCGGCGTGTTGTCCAGCAGGTATTGGCCCGCCGTCGGGCTGTCCAACAGCCCCAGGATCGACAACAGCGTCGTCTTCCCGCACCCCGACGGACCCGCAATCGACACGAACTCGCCCGTCTCGATCGACAGGTTGATGTTCGACAGCGCGTGCGTCTCCACTTCCTCCGTGTAGAAGACCTTACTCAGACCTTCCAGATGAATCAGAGGATGCTCTCCTGACATCGTCATCTCCCCGTCGTAGTCGACAACCCGCCCCTCGGCGGCCCAATACAGCATTGACGTTATAGACGAGAGTCAGCGTCGAATAGTTGCAGGCGTCTTCGAATCCAACTCCGAGAGCTGCGACAGCTCGGCCCTCAGTCGGTAGCCGAGTCCCACGCTCAGGCGCTGCGCGAGCTCATCTCCCAGGCGAGCGCCCAGCTCCCCGCTGAGTTGGGCGCCCAGCTCCCCACCGACCTGTGCACCCAACTCCGCGCCCAGGTGGGACGAGAGAGCGATGGCCTCCGCCACGGCCTCGTCGTCTCCGTCGCGCACCGGACTCCGACGGCGCACCGGGCTCTGGCTGCCCTCCGAGCCGCGCCTCAGAAGCCGAATCCGTCCTCCGAAGGTCTCCGCCTCGACGACGGCTCCGCCCCCACCAACCTCGAACGAGTGCCGCTCGCCACCCCGGAAGGACTCGGCTTCTCCCCGCAGATTGCTCATCACGGATCCGTGGACGGTCGCGACGTTGAACGACGCGCGTGCGTCTTCACCCACGACGATCGTCACCGATCCTCCGTGCGAGCCGAAAAAGTAGGAGCCTCCCGGCTCGAACGTCCCGTCGTAGTGCACCCGACCACCGGTCGAGCCCACGTCCACCGCTCTCGGGCGCACGTCCTCGAGAATGATCGAGCCTCCTGCGCTCTCGGCGTAGATCTCGCCACTGGATCGGGCCACGTGTATGTCCGAGGCCGAGGACTCGAGCTCGATCGTGCCATCCGCACCCTCGACGTAGATGGCACCCATGGAGGACTCGACCTTTATGGTCCCCCGTCCTCCGATGATCTCAACGTCTCCGCGGACGGTCTCGGCGTCGATCTCTCCGTCCGCCCCCTGGACCCTGATGTCCGTGTACTGTCCGTCCAGGCTCAGCGCCATCCGACGCGGGATCGTGATCTTGAAGTCGACGATGTTCGCCGGGCCTCGCCGAGCCTCGGGCTCGATGTCGATCTCCCTGCCGTCACGACGACGCACGATTTCGATGTACGTGCGCGTCGAATGCTCGGCCACCACGCGAATCCGCTCCTCGTCCCAGACGGTCACCTCGATACTCCCGCCCGCCGTCTCGACGCTGAGACGCTCCGCGTCCCCGACCTCGAGAATCGTGTCGGTCTGCTGCACCATCGTGAGGGCGGCCAGCGCCCCGATCACCAGTCCGTTCATCGTCCTTCCACCTCGTCGTCCGTAACGTCCGTGTATGTGTGCGGGCCTGGCCCGTCAGATCTCCGTTTGGATCGCCCCGGCCGCCCTCTGCAGGACGCCGAGCTTGGTGTTCCGATGCGTCGTGAGGAGTCGGAGCAGCAGGTCGGAGGCGGGGTCCTGCGTGAGGGCCGTCTCGATCTCGTCGATGGCCGCGTCGACCGTACTCAGAGACGCCTCGATCGTCACGAGCGTCTCCGGGGCGAGAACCGTGCGGCCCTCCACGAGGATCTGCTCCAGCTCATCGATCATGTCGACGTATCGACCTTCTTCGAACGAGACTGCACGCGCGGCCGCGCCTCCGGGCGCGGCCGCGTCCTCGATCGCCACCTCGAGACTCGCCGGGGCCCCGGCGTCCATGGCCAGCTTCATGGTCCCGGCCGTGATGAGGGCCACGGCGGCCGCGGCGGCCGCGAGCTGGACGACCGTCAGCCGCACACCTCGAACCGCAGACCGTTCCCTGGCCGCGACGTCCGTCGCGGCCCGCGCCGGAAGCTCGAGCACGGTGGCACCCTCCCCCGCGGCCTCCTGACCCGCGGCACGCACCCGCGCCCGGATCCCCGACCAAAGGTCGTCCGGCGGCGTAGCGGACCGCGGCAACGCCCTGAGGTCCGCCACGACTTCGGAAAGGCGTGCGAGCTCGTTTCGACACACGTCACATGTGGCGAGGTGGCTCTCGATCCGCGCCCGCTCCGACGAGCTCAGCGCGCCGTCCATAGCCTCGTGCATTCGTTCCCGCGAAATGTGATCACTCATCCGAGTGCCACCTTCACGAGACCGCGAGCCCGGTGAATCTGCGCCTTCACAGTGCCAAGGCTCACGCCGGTCATCCGTGCGATCTCGTCGTACTTGTATCCTTCGATATCCCGCAGAACGAGAACCCTGCGGGCCTTGTCCGGCAGCCCAGCGATGGCCCGCTCCAGATCGATCCGGGTTCCGGGCATGGCGCGGCGAGCAGCTCGTCCGTAGCGCTCCAGGTCTGCGGTGCCGACCTCTCGCGCCTCGCGTCGTCCGCGGCTCCTCCGATCCTGCAGCACGAGGTTCACGGTGAGGCGGTGAAGCCACGTCGTGAACTGACTGTCTCCCCGGAAGCCGGGGAGCTTCTGCCAGACCCGGACGAAGACGTCCTGAACGAGCTCGGTCGCCCGGTCCGTATCCCCGCTCATTCGTAGGCAGACGGCGTACACGCGGTCGGAGGTCTTACGGTACAAGGCCTCGAACGCCTCCATATCGCCTTGCTGCGCCGCTCGCACCAAGGCCTCCATCGACTCGGCCGGTCCGGTATTCACCCGGTCTTCCCTCCGAAGGGGAATCGCTCCCATCTCGTCTCGTGGTCCGTGTTGACGCCGCCTTCCAGAAACTTCGATCCCACGTGCACCTCG
>JBDHDM010000506.1:0-2927 GCA_039591515.1 Gemmatimonadota bacterium
AAGGTAGTAGTTGTCCATCTCACCGACGTAGATGTGCAGCTTGCCCACGAGCTTGGGGCCCAGTGTCGCCCAGTCCCGCCTGAGGATGTGGACCAAGTCGTAGTTCTCCCGCCAGTAGTCGGCGACTTCGTGATCGATCTCACCGGTGATCTTGTCCCAGATGCGACGTGGATAGCCGTCATCCCCGACTGGTGAGTACACGGATTCCCAGACGTCCCACTGCTGTCCCGAGCGGGTTTTCGAGCCGAGCACCGCCTCCAGGTGCCCCATCTCCTCCAGCGTCGCACTCACGTGACCCAGGTAATCGCGTCGGCCCGGGCGGGGCGTCCGCTTGAAGTCGGACTCGATCCAGTAGGCGTTCTCGTCCTCGTACAGGTTCACGACCGTGAATGCACGGAAGTCGATCGGGTCGGGGCAGGCCACGTACGCGCCGTTGAAGTCATCCGGGTAGAAGACCTGTACGGCCATGGCCTCCCATCCCCCCGTGGAGCCGCCGTAGGTGAACCGAGCCCAGCCCTCGCCGATGCCCCGGAACTCCTGCTCGATGTGGGGGATGAGCTCCTGCATGATGGCGTCGCCGTAAGGGCCGTTGTTGGCCGAGTTCACCGCGTACGAATCGTCGTAGAACGGTGTCGGGTGCTGGATCTCGACCACGAGGTGTCGCGGGAATCCCGGTGACGTCCACTGCTGATAGAGCTCGTGCTGGTAACTCTGCTGGACGCGGTTGTAGCACTCCATGGAGAAGCGCGCACTGTACACGCAGGGCTCGGTGGTGTCCGGGGGCTCGACGCGCATCGCGGAGAAGGAAGCCGGGAAGTGCCCGTGCCAGATCGCGAGAGGGTACCGGGCCTCGGGATGCTCCTCGAACCCCTGCGGCAGCAGGACCCACGCACCGAGATACATGTCCGTGCCCCAGAAGTCGGAGAGGAGCTCGGATCGGATCCGCACGTATTTCACCCATTCGGTCTCGAGCGTCGCCGGATCCGCCAGCTCCGGGATCACACGGTCGAGCTCGATCGTCACCGGGTCGGTGCTCCCGGACTCCCCGATCGTGAGCTCCGTCACCCCGCTCAGCAGGTTGCCGGGCTTCGACGCCCACTGTTGTCCCTCGCCCCGGTCCGGCGGGAGCTTGACCGTGTGCCCATCCGAGCGCTCGAACGTCTCGTAGCGGTTCAGGATCGCCTGCACCCGGTACGTGCCGGCAGGCAGGTCGTCGAGGCTGACCGTCGGGAAGCCCCGCGCGTCGCCCGTGAACGCCACGGCCTGGCCGGGCTCCCATCGCTCGACGTCCATCCCGAACACGGGTTGGGCCGCCGGCCCCTCGGTTACGTGAAAGCGGGGCTCACCTTCCGCGCGCGTCGAGAGCACCAGGATCAGTCGTCCGTCCAGCGGCCCCGTCTCGACGGCCTCCGAGAAGCGCACGTCGAGCCGGGTCGCGGAGCCCGGGCCGGCACAACCGGCCAGCGCCCCGACCGTGAACACGAGACCGACGGGATGACGCAGGAGGCGAGCGAGCGGGAGAGAAGACATGAGCGACTCCGATCTTCGAAGGGACTGCTTCCGATCAGACTAGGCCGTCTTCGCCACCCTCCGCCACCCTCCGCCGGTCGCCCACCGGCTCGCGGGAGCGGCCGAGCAGAAGACGTCGAGTGTGAGTCGCCCAAGGCCGGACTGCGGATCTCGCGCTGACCCGACCTACCTCAATACGCTCAGGAGATTCGAGTAGTCATCGGTCCACCGCACCGGGTGCACCCCCACGGCTTCTCGGCTCCAAATCTCCTCCTGGGTCAGCACGTCGATCGTCGAGTCGTGCGTGGAGAGAGCCGCAACCACGGTGCGCCGCGCACCTTGTCCGGCCTCTTCCGAGGCCGGCGTGAAGTCGGCATGAGCGATCGCGAGACCACGAGCCTCCGCATAGCTCACGAGCACACGACGGAGATCGGCGTGTCGGTTCGAGATGTGGAAGACCATGAGCGCCCCGGGTCGCGCCTTGCGGACGTAGACGTCGATCGCCTCTTC
Source organism: Gemmatimonadota bacterium (assembly GCA_039591515.1). Taxonomy (GTDB): domain Bacteria; phylum Gemmatimonadota; class Gemmatimonadetes; order Longimicrobiales; family Gaopeijiaceae; genus UBA2589. The sequence goes on from JBDHDM010000506.1 coordinate 2,020, forward strand.
CGTGAGCAGGTGGATCGGGATGAAGTCGCTGCTGAAGGCATCGACGATGAGCAGGTCGAACGAATCGTCCGGCAGCTCCGCCATCTCCAGACGGCCGTCCCCGATGCGTACGTCGACGCGGGCCGGAGAGTCTGCCAAGAAGCTGAAGTATTGCCGCGCCATGACCTCGACCAACGGATCGATCTCGAAGTACGTGATGTGCTGACCCGGTCGGCCGAGGCCCGCCAGTCCGCCGGTACCGAGACCGATGATCCCGATACGAGCCGAATCGGCGGCCTGGAGCATGGCTCCACCGAGCGGTCCGCCGGTGTGGTAGTAGGCTCCGGGGAGCCGCCTCTGAGCGGGGTCCTTGGACTGTGACCCGTGGATCGTGGATCCATGGAGCATGTCGAGGACGTCACCGGCGTCCCGCACCCAGATCACACCGAAGAAGCTGCGCTCGCGGGCCACCACGGTGCCGCTCCCGAAGGGGTCGGCCAGGATGAGACCCCCCGCGATCACGACAGTCATCCCCACCATGCCCACGTACCGGGCAGAGGCCAAGCACCAGAGCACGGTAACCCCCACGATGGCCGGGACGAGCCGCTGGCCGTCCACGTTGAGTGACGAGATGAGGGGAACGATCAGACCCAGCCCGACGAGGAGCGCCGCCCTCCACGTGGGGCGGTACGCGGCGAGGCGGTCCGTTTCCGGATCGACGTAGAGCAACAGCGCCAAGGCCATGAGTGTCAGTGGCAGCTCGGCCACCGAGTCGAACACGAGCGGAGCGACCAGCCCGTTGAGCGTGCCGCCGAGAGCCCCGCCGAACGAGATCCACAGGTAGAAGGCCGTGAGATGAGCGGTCCGCGGGCGATTGGCGGCGAGGTCCCTGTGACACAACAGCGCCCCGAAGAAGAGGGTGCCCAGTG
>JBDHDM010000507.1:0-5387 GCA_039591515.1 Gemmatimonadota bacterium
CGCGGCCCACCTCGTTGAGAAGCCGATCGACGAAGGCACTTTCCTGCTGGATCTTCTGCTGGATGACCTCGATGTCCAAGCTGCGTGGTTCGGTCGTTTCCAAGGCTCGGTTCCGGGCTGGATATCGTGGATGTACAGGCGTAGTTGGTCGCGGGTATGGTAATGGATGCCGTGCGCCACGGAAGGGTTGGCCGGCCGTTCGACCCCTCGCCTCTTTCCCTCGCGGCGCACCTGAACCGGGACGCCAATGTGTCCTCTAAGGTGGACACCCTGGACTCGACTGGTAACTCCTATCTCGTTTATCGACAGTGGTTTATAGTGATGGCCCATTTCGGCACGGAGAGTGCACCCATGCCACGACGAGTGGAGATCCGGCTCGTTCGTCGGTGACACGGAGGGATGGCCCTCCGCCTCCACTCGTAGCGGGCCAGAGGGCCCGCACCGAACACGGGAGGCATCATGAAACGGAAATGGACCGCGGTGCTGATCGGAGCCTCGCTGCTGGCGACGACGGACGTCGAAGCCCAGAGGGGCCGTGGCCGCGAATCGGACGACAGGATGGAGCGAGACAGGGCCGGCCGTGTAGAGCGGCTCGAGCCGATCCGGGCGCCCGGAAGGGTGGTGGCCACCCCCGCGCCACGCGTGTACTCCAACGCGCCTGCTCGGGCACAATACCGGCCCGCCGGCAACCGCCGTGTCGTCTACAGGGGCGGGGCCTACCGTGCGCGCCATCCCGCCCGCGGGGCGTGGGTCCGCGTGGAGTGGGGCCACCGAGTCCACGTCCGGGCCTTCCGGATCCCGCGACACCGGGCCTTCCTCGATCAGGGCGATCTGCGTCGGCTTCTGGGGCGTCGGGCGGTCCGAGACATCCGTGACGCTGGCTTCGCGATGGGTCTGCGGGGTGGGCTGCGGGGGCACTGGGTGATTCAACGTGGTGTCGGCGCCCTTCTCGTGGTGACGATGGGCGGCACCGATGTGGCGGAGCTCGTGGATTACGACCGCGACGGATTCGTCGACGACGTGTTCCTGATCGGGCCACGGCCCCGCTGGGGCGTCGCCATCGGCTGGTAGCCCGCGAGCGATTCACTGGGGTCGGAAGCCCCGTGGACGATCCGTCCACGGGGCTTCTTTCTCGGCGGTACCGCTGCGCAGCTTCGACCGCTCCCGGTCAGAACGAGGCCCGGAGCAGCTCCAGCGTGATCCCGGGACGCCAATGCGTCCTCCCGTTGTGATCGTCCACAGGGAGCATCGTGGGAAGTGGGAGCGGCGCGTTGAGCGACCAACCCTCGGGGCCGTGACCCAGCAGCGCATGCCCCGCCGGAGAATCTTCCTGACCCTCGACGGCGTTCGGTCGAAGATCCCGCGTGGCGCTCGCCGCGATCGCGAGCCCGCCCAGGCTGGCCACGAGGGGGATGGCGATGGCCGCCTCGGTGTCATCGGGCTCGACGAGCAGGTCGATCCCGAGGCCGACCAGCCCACCCGCCAGAGCCCCGAGATTGATCCAACGGACCCGCGGACGTGTGAGCTCGTACTTCCGTGCCAACGCCGCACCCCCGATGAGGCCCACGTTCCCGGCGACGAGTGCGGTGGCCAGCGCCGCGTCCCCTTCCGACTCGAACATACCCGCGATCGCAGCGCCGTAGAGCGTGCCCCAGATCGAGCCCCCCTGTGCCGCGCTGGAGACCCCGGAGCGGACCGGGTTGCGCGCGATGACCGCGCCCGTCGCGACGCCGGCAAGCCCGCCGACGACCATGGAGGTCAAGACCGCCTCGCCGTCGTCTCCACCGTCCCCCGACGTCCAATCGAACAGTTCGGCCCACCCGACACCCTGCCACGTTCCGTAGACCCCGCCCCACGTGATCGCCCGTGCCTGACCTTCGCTGTACTGCCGGGAGCGCTGGGCAGCACGGGCCGAGAAGAGTCCGAGTGGAGCCCCGATGAGAAAGCCGGCGCCGAAGGCCTCGCTGCTCTCCGCCCCGAGAGCGGCCGGGACGGCGACACCGAGCCAGGCGCCGAAAAGCGTGCCGAACACGGGAAGCTCCATGCGACTCACCGGATCGAATCGATCACCCGACCCAAGGAGTCGAGCACGCGCCTCGACAGCGGCGGGCGTCTGGGGGAAGCGCTCGGTGATGTGAGTGTAGAGCGCGGCCGCTACCTCCGACTCACCCTCGCGCTCGAACTCCTCAGCCGTCCGCAGGAGCACGGCCGCAGAGTCGGAGGGCGTCACCTGGGCGCCAACTGCGGCCGGCAGACCGGCCAGCAGCATCGCGAGGAGTAGCCCTCGCAACAGCGAGAGGGTCGGTCGATCACCCCGCCAAGGGCTCGACACTCCCCCCACGTTCGTGTCACTCGTCATCGTCACTCCACGATTCGGAACCTCCGCGGGAGCGCTCGGCGCCCCCCCCCGTCCGCACCTGATGATCATACGTCGACAGCCGGCAGCGGGTTGCGTACCATGCTCGGCGCAGCCCCCCGGCGCGTGAGCGCCCCGACCTCCACCACCTCTCGCTCGCCCCGTGCCAAGCCAGAATCCCGACGTCGTCGTCATCGGCTCCGGCATCAACGGAGCCTCGTGCGCGTACCACCTCGCGGAGCCTCGAGAAGGAGCTCGCGCCGGCGATGGGCTCCACGGGGAAGAGCGCCGCGGGGGTCCGAGTCCAGTTCACGACCGAGGCGAACATCCGCCTCTCCCTCCACTCGTTGCCGACCTTCCGCTCCTTCGAGGAGCGATACGGTCGAGACATCGGGTACCGACCCATCGGCTACCTCCTCCTCGTGCCCGAGGCGCGGTGGGATCAGCACCTGGATTCGGTGGCCCTCCAACACCGCCTCGGGGCTCCTGTCGAGGTGCTCGATCCCGTCGACGCCCAGCGCCTCGTACCGTTTTCCACCGAGGGGCTGGCTGGCGCCACCTTCGGCTCCTGGGATGGTGTCGTCGACCCTCACATGACGTGTCTCGCGTGGGTCGAGATGGCCCGTGCCTTGGGGACCGACTTCCGCATGGACACACCCGTGCATGGTCTCGAGAGGTCGGGCGGCGGTTGGAGAGTCCAGGCGGCCGGCGGAGAGCGGTGGTCGTGCCGCCACGTCGTGAACGCCGCGGGCGCCTGGGCCGGCGAGGTCGGTCGGCTCGCCGGACTCGACGTGCCGGTGGGGCCCAAACGCATCCAGATCTTCCTGAGTGCTCCGCACGACGATGAGCGGACCTACCCCCTGACCATCGACCTCACCACCGGCGTGTACCTCAGGAGCGAGGGGGATCGCGTCCTCTTCGGTCTCGACAATCTCGAGCAGGAGTTCGGTTTCACCGAAGGGCTCGACTCGGAGTGGCTCGAGCACGTGCTCCTGACCGGAGTCGATCGGTTCCCCTGGTGGGAGGAGATGGGCGTCGACCTGCGGGGAAGCTGGTGGGGCTACTACGGGGTCAGTCCGGACAACTCGCCCATCATCGGCTACCACCCGGACACAGAGGGGTGGGTCGACGCGTGCGGATTCTCCGGACACGGGATCATGCACGCCCCCGCGACCGGTCTGGCGGTCTCCGAGCTGGTAGCCGATGGTAGGACCTCGACCGTCGACGTCGCCCATTTCGCACACGCACGCTTCGGGCAGGACGTCGCGGTCGAGGCGAACATCTTCTAGCTGGTCGGGGCAGGATCGCACCGTCCGGCCGGTGCGAACCCGCGATCGACGAACCGAGGTCCGACTTGGACGCCTTGCTCCTCTTCTTCGAGACGATGCCCACCTGGCAGAAGCTGGTGTGGGTCATGATCTGCCTGGGGCTGAGCTGGGTCCTGGAGGGGAGCCTGCCCCTGGTCCAGCTCCGTTACCGGAAGTGGAGGCACGCGGGGGCCAACTTCGCTTTCCTGGCAACGACCCTCCTGATCAACGCGGCCTTCAGCGCCCTGTCCGTCGGAGCCGCGGCGTGGACGGCGTCTGCGAGCTTCGGCCTCCTCCATGTCTTCGAGCTCCCCATCGTCGTCGAGCTGGTCGTGGCGATCGTGGTTCTCGACCTGACGGCGCAGTATTGGGCGCATTGGCTGCTCCACCAGGTGAAGTTCCTCTGGCGCTTCCACGTCGTGCACCACAGCGACACGAAAGTCGACGCCACCACCGGTACCCGACTCCACCCAGGCGACTTCGCCGTTCGAGAAACGATCGCACTGGCCGCCCTCGTCCTGACGGGCGCGCCCCTGGCGTTCTACGTCGTTTACCGAGTGACCACCATCTTCTTCACGTTCCTCACCCACGCGAACATCTCACCGCCCGCGTGGCTCGACGCGGCGCTGTCGTGGGTCTTCGTGACCCCGAACATGCACAAGTTCCACCACCACTTCGAGCGGCCGTGGACGGACACCAACTACGGCGGGATTCTGTCGGTGTGGGATCGCTTGTTCGGGACCTTCGTGTACGGCGATCCGCGAGAGGTCGTCTACGGAGTCGACGTCGCCGACCCGGAGCGAGACGAGGACGTCGTCCATCAGTTCAGGCTTCCGTTCACGCGAGGAGCCGGACTCGACCGTGAGTAACACGCACCGGTTTCGGTTCTGACTGAGGCCGGCGGCAGCACACTGCCCGGCGCGGCGCGGCGAGCGCCGGGCCGTGGCCCCGATCGGTCGCCTACGCCTCGGCCGGCGCCCCCATCTCGTCCGCGGACGGACCGTAGTGGCCGGGGACCTCGACGTCGAGCATCCGCAAATACACCCCCAGCTGCGCCCGGTGGTGGACGTTGTGGTTGAGGATGAAGCTGCGAAGCACCGCGACCTTCGGCATCGAAAGCGCCACCTCCCCGTTCTGCTTCATCGTCCACGTCTCCATCAACGTGTCGCCCGACGTCTTCTCCAAGATCCCGCGCGCCTCGGCCACACCTTCGTCGAAACGGCTGAGGATGGCCTCCTTCGTCTCAGGCACGACCCGCTCGTAGGGCTCGTCGAGGTCGAAGACGTCCATGTTGATCGTCACGCCCGTCCAATGAGGGACTTCGGCGAGATGCCCAGCGAGCTGGTGCAGCGAGTACGACTTCTCGTGCGGCTTCCAGTCGAACTTCTCCTCCGGAACACGCTCCAGCGCGCGCCGCGTCTCCGCGAACTCGTGATCGAACTCGGGCAAGAACATCGATCCGTCCATCATCCACCTCCGCACAGGGGGTTCACCGTTTTTTCGGGCCGCGCGTCGCGCCGGGCTCCGACAGAAGACCGAAGATATACCGAAGATACACACGCCCGCAACCGGGCGAGGAACGTCGAGGGTATGTGAACGAGCATCTCCATGCGGTCTCACCGAGCACCCGCCACCCATGTCACGAATCCTGATCCTGTTTGCGCACCCGACGCTCGAGCGCTCGCGCGTCCACCGCGGCCTGCTCCGGGCCGTTCCCGAAGACC
>JBDHDM010000508.1:0-3450 GCA_039591515.1 Gemmatimonadota bacterium
CGCGCGGGTCGAACGGATCCGGTGCAGAGCCTTCGCCAGGAGTAGCAGCGAGCCGGACGTATGGCGTTCGCGGGTCGGCCTCCCCGACCTCGCGGCTCCCCCTTGCGGGGCCGGGCTCGAAGCCGTTGGGTTGGCTGTCCTCCACGCTCAGGGAGTCCACTCAGATGCGCCCACGCTCCTTCCGCAGCTTGACCACCGCGCTCGTCGTCCTGTCCGGCGTGCTCGTGCCGACCGTCCACGTGGAGGCGCAGCCGTTCTCCGCCGAGGCCTTCGACGCCTACGTACAGCAGGCGTTCGAGGATTGGAACGCGGTCGGGCTCGCCGTCGCTGTCGTGAAGGACGATCAGCTCCTCTTCGCCAAGGGCTACGGTGAAATCGCGTTGGGCTCGGGGGAGAGCGTCGACGAGGAGACGCGCTTCTCCATCGGCTCCACGACCAAGGCCATGACCGCGGCCGCCATCGGCATGCTGGTCGACGAGGGCAAGGTCGACTGGGACGATCCGGTCGTCGAGCACCTTCCCTGGTTCCGGCTCTCGGATGCCTGGATGACCGAGCAGATCACGCTTCGAGACCTGCTCACCCACCGTGCCGGACTCGGAAACACCGACCTTCTCTGGTACGAGCACGAGGAGGAGCACGAGGAGAGCCGCGCATGGATGGTCGAGCAGTTGCGACACGCGGACCTCGCCTACTCGCCGCGGTCGTCTTTCATCTACCAGAACCTGATGTACGCGACCGCCGGTCAGGTCGTGGAGGCGGTGAGCGGCATGCCGTGGGCGGACTTCGTCGAGGCCCGGATCTTCGAGCCTCTTGGGATGAGCGAGACGCTCGCCCTCCTGTCTCGAACGAACGGCCAGCCGAACGTGGCGCGTCCACACGACATCGTGGACGGCGAGCGCGTGGTCATCGAGAACGCCTCGGTCGACCCGGTCGACGCCGCGGGCTCCGTCTGGTCGAGCGTGGAGGACATGTCGCGCTGGCTGCGCATGCTCTTGGCCGACGGTGTCGCGTCCGACGGTACGCGCCTCCTTTCGGAGGAGGTCGTCGCCGAGATGTTCACGCCGCAGACCTTGGTGACACCCGGTCAATTCTATCCCACGCAGCAGGTGACCGAGCCCAACTGGATGACGTACGGCCTGGCGTGGTTCCAGCACGACTTCCGAGGCCGGAAGCTCGACTTCCACACTGGGAGCATCGACGGGATGGTCGCCATCGCCGGGCTCATCCGCGAGGAGGGCGTCGGGGTGTACGTGCTGGGCAACCGCGACCACGTCGAGGTGCGGCACGCGCTCATGTACCGGGCCCTCGACCACTTCCTCGCTCCGGACCACGTCCGCGACTGGAGCGCCGAGCTCAAGCCCATTTACGACGAGCTCGAGGCCACTGCCGAGGAGGCCCGTGTGGCGCGCGCCGAGACGCGTGTGGAAGGCACGAGCCCGTCGCACACGCTCGAGGCGTACGCGGGTACGTACGAGAGCGACATGTACGGTACTTTGACCGTGGCGCTACACGGGGATGGACTCCATGTCACGCGCGGCCCCGGCCTGCAGGGCCCGGCATCCCATTGGCACTACGAGACCTTCTCGGTCGCATGGGAGGCCCGCTGGCGCGGTGACGCGACGGCGACATTCGAGACGAGCGCCTCGGGTGAGGTGACCGCCGTCACGTTGAACGGGATTCGATGGAGCCGGGCGGCCGATCCCTCCTGAGGAGCCGCCATCAGAACGATCGTTCTATAGTGTCTTCAGATACTCGATGATCGCGCGTCGGTTCTCGTCCGAGCCGATCCTCGGCCACACGTCGTGGCCTGCGTTCGAGCTCCCGGGCCGCCCCACGTAGAACCAGTCGCGATCGTCGGCATGTCGGCGAATCCGCTCGTCCTCCGTGAGGCGGGCCTCGGGAGCGCTTCGTGCGAGGGGCTGACCGACCCGCTGCCGATCGAGTGACCGCGCCGCCATGACCTCGAAGATCCGGGGTCGCTCGGAAACCGGCCCAAGGAGGTGGTGCAGCGTCGGGACACTCCCGTTGTGGAGGTAGGGATAATTGGCCCACACCCCCGTCAAGGGCGTGGCCGCGTATCCCGAGCTGCGCTCCAGCGCCCCGTGAGCCGCCAGAGGGCTCTGGTCGAAGGCTGCCACGAACTGCGTCGAAACGAGGTCCGCGCGGTCGGGATCGGTTCCCACGTCGCGGTGCACGCCCGGCCAGTCGACGTTGCCGGCCCCGTCGTAGGTCCCGTGACAGCCAGAGCACCCCACCTCGGACGACTCGAAGAGGACGCGGCCACGCTCGGCGAGCGCTGCGTCGATGTCGTAGGGGTACGGGGGCGGCTTCAGGTAGCGAAGCACGTCGTCGAACTCGCTCGTGATGCGCGGGATCACGACCTCGACGAGAGCGTCGAACGAACGGTCCTTCTCGAGCTCCATGGACGACGCCATGAGCGGATACGTGCCGTGGAAGCTACCGTCGCTGTACCACCGCCCGACCGGCATCTTGGCGGCCGTGTGCCAGAGCGGTGGGGTCTTCACGTCGCCGCGGCCGACCTCGTCGACCGAGGGCATCCGGCCGTGGTGGCTCCGCATGTACAGCTCCACATGTGAGGCTGCGAAGGCGGTAGAGCGCCCACGTGTTTGCGAGTCGATCTTGTCGTGATGGTGGGTGGTCAGAATGCGGTACGCGTCGGCGGCGACGGCGTAGTCGGGGGTTCCCGCCAGGCGACCGAGCCAGCGGTCGCTGGTCAGCTTCTTGAGTGCCTCACCCAACCACAGATCGTCGAAGGTCTTGGTGCCGGCGCCGAAGTAGGTGACGCCATCGATTTCGGCGGTGTGACAGACCAGACAGTTCACGGTCCAGAGGAGGGAGGAGCCCGAGCCGGCGTTGGGCGCCATGCCGAAGGCCGGCACGAGCGGGTTGCCGCGCCAGAGCACGAGTCCGATCCGGTCCCGGACGATCGCTTCGGCATCGCCGACGATGGCCTGCGTGATCGCGTTGGCGTCGAAGAGCGATTGTGGAATCCAGGCGGACGCGTCGTAGGTCTCGTATACGAATCTTCGGAGGGCGTCGCGACGCTCGGCTTCACGGCGTGGATCGGATTCGTCCCATTCGAGGACGACATGCTCCATCGCCCGTTCGAATCCGGCCACGAGCTCGGCTTCGTCCATCGCACGGGTCGGCGCCGGGCTGCGCGCGGCGAGGAATCCCACGCCGGACACGACGCCCGAGACGACGATCACGATGGCTGCATAGATGGGTCTCGACACGTTGGTCACCTCCAACGCGAACGTTACCGGCCGGGAGCCGCCGGGTGAGTACGTCGAAAGGCGTAGGTCTGTTCGGCGCTTACGTGGACGGTGCGTGGGCGCGGCTGGGCGTGGATGAGGCCGTCAGTCGAACGTGGCGAGCGGGCCCAGGCGCAAGACCACTCCGGCTCCGAGGGCGCCGAGGAGCGCGATG
>JBDHDM010000509.1:0-2912 GCA_039591515.1 Gemmatimonadota bacterium
TCGGCCGCCACGCGGCCGGTCCGGCGAGGGGCCTCGAGCCCACTCGCGGGGGGCCCGAGGGGCGGTAGTTCAATCTGGTTAGAGCACCGGCCTGTCACGCCGGAAGTTGCGGGTTCGAGTCCCGTCCGCCCCGCCATAAGCCTTTAGCATTCGAGCGCGTACGCCGCCCCAATTCGGGCGTACACACGCGGGACACACAGACTGTCGTCGCGACCGCCGTCAGTGCTCAGGGCGACCGGTTTTCGAACGCGAGTTCGCGGTGTTGCAGCGATGCGCGCGCGACGACCTGGCCCCGTCGGCACCGACCGGGCACTCGAACCCGTCCGTTACGGAAGCAACTACTTGATTCTAGGCGGCTCTTGACCGCGGAGACTGTGTGTCCCGTGTGTGTCCCGGCCCCTCGAACGAGGTTCGGGAGCCGGTCGCGTCGAGTGGCCAGGCGGCCTTCAGCTCGGCCTCCGACTTCATCTGCCAGGCCAGTCGGACGGACACCACTCGGCGCTGTTCGAGCACGGCGGCCGCCTCCACGCCGTAGTCGGAAAGGGAGTTGACCTCGGTGATCGCCGGCTTGCAGAGCTCAGCGGTCCGATCCGGCGCGGCACGAGTTGCCGGGTTCGCTCGAGGAGTTCGCGTTCTGGCGGCGGTTGCTCCCACGCCTTGGTTGCGCCTGGTCGTCGCGGCGAGGATCCTGGCACGCGCCCGCCGCCCGAGCTGCATCAATCGGGTAGCGGCCCGGTGCGTTTGCGCCTGAGCGTCTCACCCGGAGACTCGCCGAACCGATCGCGGAACTCGACGGAGAAGCGCCCCAGGTGGGTAAAGCCCCGTCGCAGCGCGATGGCGGTCACGGACTCCTGCGAGGGGTCTGCCGCCGCGAGGTCTCGGTGAGCCGCCGCGAGCCGGATCATCTTGAGGTAGTCCGAGATACTGAGGGCGAAGTACTCGCGAAACGCGCGCTGGAGCGTGCGGACGCCTACGCCGGTGACTCGAGAGAGGTCTACCAGCCGAATGGCCTCATGGTGGTTTGCCTCGATGAAATCCCGGGCCTGCCGGGCGATGAAGCTCCGCCCGCTCCCCCCGGATCGATGCCCGTTCTCCCCGGGAGCGAGTGCGTCCCCCAGCCACGAAACCGCACCGGCCAGAAGGTTGGAGAGCCGTTCCTCCCGTGGTTCGGCGTCGGGGCGGGCCATGAGATGGAGGATCGCACTCTTGAGCGCTTGCAGCGTCCGCGGATCCCCCTGGACCGTGCCCGACCGTTTGAGCTCGACCAGGTACAGCGTCTGGCTCAGCTCCTCGAACCACCCGCTCGGAATCGTGATGGCTTCCGAGCCCGCGAGCCCACGAGTGACGATGTCCACGCCCGACCCGTCCGCCAGGTAGACGAGCGAGTCGTTGCCGACCTGCTGCCCTGACACGCGCATTCCGCCCCTGGGGCTCCGGGGAATGAGCAATGCAACCGAGCCGGTGGGCGGCTCGAGGCGCGCGGCGAACGGCAGGTTGAAGCGATCGGAGAACAGCTCCGCGCCCATGGTGCTGCAGACGGCCATGTCGCAGCGGAAGCGGCCTCTGCCCAGCTGCCGTACCTCCTGGCGGACGCCCATGCGTCGCATCGTCTCCTCGTTCTCCTCTGCGGAGCGGAAGACGATCCGTTCGGAGGGCAGGTCGGAAGCGAAGGCTGCGTAATCCATTCCGAGGACAGGTTCCCCCTGCGGGGAGTCGAGGTCAAGGGGCCCTGTCGCGATCCGGATAGTCCGAGGCCCGTGTCGATGCGAGCCTTGGAGGCTTTCTTCGATCGCACGGGGATGCAGCATGAGAGCGCTCGGGCTCGCGGTTGGGTTGTCGTTGCTCTGGCAGCCGCTGCCGTCTTTGGCGGCGACCCAACCCAACATCGTCGTCGTCTTCATGGACAACTTCGGTTGGGGTGAGCCCGGCTTCAACGGCGGGGGGATCATCCGCGGCGCCGCCACCCCGCGCCTGGATCAGCTGGCACAGGAGGGTCTCCGCCTCACCAACTTCAACGTCGAGGTCCAGTGCACGCCTTCCCGGTCGGCGCTCATGACCGGGCGCTATGCGATCCGCAGCGGGAACGCGACGGTCCCGATCGGCGAAGGCGTGTACGGCCTGGTGCAGTGGGAGGTCACCATGGCGGAGATGCTGGCCGACGCCGGGTACGCCACCGGGATGTACGGCAAGTGGCATCTCGGCCGCACGCCCGGCCGGTTCCCGACAGACCAGGGCTTCGACGAGTGGTACGGCGTGCCGAACTCCACGGACGAGTCGGTGTACTCGTCCGTCCAGGGATTCGCAGAGAGCGGAGTCGCCGAGACCTTCGTGATGGAGGGTCGGAAGGGCCGGGCGCCCAAGAAGGTCCGGCCCTACCGGTTGGAATACCGGCCCTTGATCGACGCGGACCTGACGGACCGCGCGATCGACTTCATGAAGCGTCAGGCCAAGGCGAAAAAGCCCTTCTTCGTCTACCTGCCCTATACGGCGACGCACTTCCCGACCATTCCTCACCCCGATTTCGCAGGCAAGTCCGGCAAGGGAGTCTGGGCGGACATGCTGATGCAGATCGATGCGTACGTCGGCAGGCTACTCGACACGCTCGACGAGCTGGGAATCGCCGAGGATACGCTCTTCGTCTTCACGGCCGACAACGGCCCGGAAACGATCCCCTTCGAGGGCACCAACTTGACCGTCGAGACCTCGATCCAGGGCTCGGCCGGGCCATGGCGGGGAACTCTGTTCACCGGGTTCGAGGGGGCGCTTCGGGTGCCCTTCGCCGCGCGCTGGCCGGACAAGATCGCTGCGGGTGGGGCCAGCGACGAGATCGTCCACGCGATGGATCTGTTTCCGACCTTCGCAAAGCTGGCGGGTGGTTCGGTCCCGTCGGATCGCGTGATCGACGGGGTCGA
>JBDHDM010000510.1:0-2907 GCA_039591515.1 Gemmatimonadota bacterium
CACCATCATCCGAAACGGCGTGCAGCTGACCTATCCGTTCGAAGAGAGCATCCGCTCCCTTCTGCCGCTGGTGGACGAGCTGCACGTGGCCGGGGGCGATTCGGACGACGACACGCTCGAGCGCGTCCGCGCGATCGGTTCACCGAAGCTGAGGGTCTTCGAGACCGTGTGGGACATGTCGCAGCGGGAGGGAGGGTTGGTCCTGAGTGAGCAGACGAACCTCGCTCTGGAGCGTTGTGACGGAGACTGGTGCTTCTACCTGCAGGCCGATGAGGTTCTTCACGAGGACGATTACGACGTCATCCACGACGCGATGCGCCGCAACCTCGAGCGGACCCGTGTGCTCGGCTTCTGGTTCGACTACCTGCACTTCGTGGCGGACTACCGGATACGCAACGCCTTGGGGTACCTGAGCTCCGTGCGGATCGTCCGACCCGGACACGGACTTCGCTCGATCCGAGACGCCTCGAAGTTCGGGTGGTCCGACACGCGTCCCCTCCGAGAGAAGCGGCCCTGGAGCCGAGCCAAGAGGATCGGAGCGCGCATCTTCACCTACGGGCTGGTGCGTTCGCCGCAGGCGCTCGCCGAGAAGACCGAGGTCGGTCACCGACTCTACGACGAGGGCGAGCTGGGCGATGCTCGACCCGGCGAGGAGCTCGCCCCGGCCGAATATCCGCTCGAGGCGTGCGTGTATTACGACGGGACCCACCCGGCGGTCATGGCCGATCGAATCGCCGCGAAGGACTGGCCGGCGCCGGCTCTACAGCCCGTGCCGCTGTGGCGGAATCGTGCGTTTCTGGCGGGCCGCCTTCGAAAAGCAGGGCTGCTGCCTCGCAGGCCGGGGGCCATGACCGGCGCAGAGCCGAAGTCGACCACGAACAGTGCCGAGGGGGAAAGATGAAGCACGGACCGGGACTCACCACGCTTTCGGGCCGGCGACGGGTCGGTATCGTCACGCTCCTCATGATCGCCGCGCTTGCCGCGCTCGCCGTCTCGGGCAGCCTGTTGGAGGCCCAGAGCGACCAGCACCGCTCGGGCACCCTCGTCGTTCTCAACAAGGGGGAGGCCACCGCGACGTTCGTCGACGTGGCTTCGGGTGACGTCGTGGCGACGTTGCCGACGGGCGCCGGTCCTCATGAGCTCGCTATGACGTCGGACGGTCGCTGGGCGGTATCCACGGACTACAATGACGGCAACAGCCTCACCGTCTTCGACGTGACGAACGCCCGCGTCGAGCGCACCATCGACCTTGCTCGTTACCCACGACCGCACGGCGCGTTCTTCCTGCCGGGTGACTCCTTGGTTGCCGTGACGTCCGAGGCAGGTCGCTCCGTGGTGCTGGTCGCTCCGCTCCGAGGGGAGATCGTCGGATCGATTCCGACCGGTGCCGGCGGCTCCCACATGGTCGCGGTGACCGGAGACGGAGGCACGTTGTTCACCGGCGACATGTCCGAGGGGACGGTGTCGCGTCTCGACGTGGCGAGTAGAACGAAGACGCGGAGCTACCCCGTACCCGCCCAGCCCGAGGCCATCACGGTGGATGCGGCCGGCGCGGAGGTGTGGGTCGGCAGCAACGCGGAGGGCTTCGTGTCCGTGCTCGACACCGAGTCGGGTGACATCACGGCACAGCTCGAGGGGTTCTCCTGGCCGTACCGCATTCTGATCGTGGAGGAGCACGACCTGGTCGTGGTTCCGGATCTCCGATTGGAGGTGGTGCGCTTCTTCGATCGCGCGACCCATGAGGAGATCGGGAGGCTGGAGCTTCCGGGGGAGGGCCCGCAGGGTGTCGCGCTCACACATGATCGGTCTGCGCTCTTCCTGTCTCTGAGTCGTAGCGGGCAAGTTGCGGTCATCGACCTCACGACCCGGACGATCATCCGACGAATCGCCGCGGGGCCGACGCCGGACGGGATCGGATGGTCGCCCGTCGAGCTCCGGTGAGGTACCGCCTCCCGCTCTTCCCGCTGCCCGTCGTGCTGTTCCCCGACGCGCGGATGCCGCTGCACATCTTCGAGCAGCGCTATCGGGACATGGTCCGAGACGTGATGGGCGGTGAGGGGCGATTCGGCCTGGTCTACCACGATTGGGACGAGCAGGGGCCGTTTCTGAGCGAGTCGGGTCATGTGGGGTGCGTCGCTCAGATCGTGGAGCACGAAGGACTGGAGGACGGGCGGTCGTTGATCGTCGTGAAGGGCCTCGAGCGCTTCGAGATCGACGACGGCATCGAATCGGAGGCCCCGTACTACGAGGCGCTGGTCCGGCCGTACGTCGACGTGGGGGTCGACGCCCCGGAGCCGGCGGGGCTGGCCGCCCGGAGGACCGCTTCCATCGAGCTCTTCGAGCAGTTGATGGGGTCGTTGGACGAGCGCCCGGAGGGCTTGCCCGATTTCGAGTCCGGAGGCGACGTCTCCTTTCGGCTGGCGCGCAGCATCCACGTCGACCCGCGATGGCGTCAGGAGCTGCTCGAGATGCGTACCGAGGCCAAGCGTCTCGATCGTGTCGACGCGGTCTTCCGGGCCCTCCTGGAGGACTGAAAGGAACGGCGCCGGAGCCGCCTTGCGGCTTCCGCGTCCGTGCACCTGGCGCTCGTTTCGCGAATCGGCGACCGTTCTGCCCCGCCGTCACCTCAACCCCGGTCGACGTGTCCAATCAGAAGGTCGTTCTCGCCTACAGCGGCGGTCTCGATACCGCCTGCATTCTCAAGTACTTGCAGGAGCTCGGCTACGACGTGATCGCCTACGTGGCCGACGTCGGGCAGCAGGAGGATTTCGACGAGATCGCGGAGCGCGCGAGGGCCACGGGGGCGGTGAAGGTCTTCGTCGAGGATCTCAAGCACGACTTCGTGACCGAGTTCATCTTCCCGGCGATCGCAGGGAACGCGATCTACGAAAACCGCTATCTGCTCGG
>JBDHDM010000511.1:0-2905 GCA_039591515.1 Gemmatimonadota bacterium
GGCGGTGCACCTGCCGCTTTCGTTCGAGGCGCAGCTCGAGGCACGTGTCCTCATGCTCTCGTCGAACAACATCCTGCTCCCGTCGAACGGCCGTCCGGTCGCGGCACCGACGCAGGACATGGTGATCGGCTCCTACTACCTGACCAACCCAGGCCTCCGTATTTCGGACCTGGAGCTGATCTACAACGATACCAAGGTCACGAAGGCGCGCCGCGAGAAGGCCGAGGAGGAGCTCAACAAGATCTTCGCCGACGCACCGCGGTACTCTTCGTACGGCGAGGTCGAGATGGCCCTCGCCCAGGATCGGGTGGTCTTCAACTCGCCCGTTTGGTACTGGGTGTCGAAGGACTTCGGCGGGGTCGAGCAGAGGGAGGGGCGGTGGGAGCGCACGACCGCCGGTCGGGTGTTGTTCAACTCGATCATCCCCGACGAGCTCGGCTTCTTGAACCGCACGTTCGGCAAGCGTGAGCTCGGTGACCTCGTCTTCGAGTGCTTCACGACCACCGGGCTCGGGCGCACCACCGAGTTCCTCGATCACATCAAGGACTTCGGGTTCCGTTACGCCACGCTGGGCGGCATCAGCGTGGGGATCGAGGACCTGGAGGTTCCGCACGAGAAGCGAGAGATCCTCGAGGAGGCCGAGGGGCAGGTCGCGCGCTTCCAGAAGGCGTACGCGAGCGGCTTCATCTCGAATGGCGAGCGCTACAACAAGGTGATCGACACCTGGACGCACGCGAACAACGACGTCGCGGACGCCATGGTGCGACACCTCGAGCGGTCTCACGACGGCTTCAACCCCGTCTACATGATGATGACGTCGGGGGCCCGTGGTAACCGCGACCAGATGCGTCAGCTCGCCGGCATGCGCGGCCTGATGGCCAAGCCGCAGAAGAAGCTCACCGGTGGTATCGGCGAGATCATCGAGAGCCCGATCAAGTCGAACTTCCGGGAGGGCCTCACGGTGGTGGAGTACTTCATCTCCACCCACGGCGCGCGGAAGGGCCTGGCGGACACGGCCCTGAAGACGGCCGACGCCGGTTACCTCACGCGACGCCTGGTCGACGTGGCCCAGGACATGACGACCACCGAGGAGGACTGCGGCACGATCCTCGGGCTCGAGATGACTGCCCTCAAGGAGGGCGAAGACATCATCGAGCCGCTGGCAGACCGCATCGTCGGGAACGTTGCGCTGGACGACGTCTACGACCCGATCGACGGTGAGCTCATCGTGAAGGCGAGCTCCCTCATCGAGGAAGGCCAGGCGGACGCGATCGAGGACGCCGGACTCCAGATGGTCCGTATCCGTTCCGTCCTGACGTGCGAGGCGAAGCGCGGGCTCTGCCAGATGTGCTACGGGCGAAACCTGGCGACCATGCAGATGGTCGACGTCGGCGAGGCGGTCGGAATCTTGGCCGCGCAGTCGATCGGCGAGCCGGGGACGCAGCTCACGCTCCGGACGTTCCACATCGGCGGCACGGCCGCACGTATCGCGGCGCAGACCCAACGTAAGTCCAAGATCGCGGGCATCGTCGGGCTCGAGCGGGTCACGACGGTCAATACGCCGGACGACACGACCATCGTGACGTCGCGAGAGGGTGAGATCCTCCTCAAAACCAAGGAGGGTGCCGTCCGGAGTCGGCTCGCTGTGCCGTACGGAGCGACGAGCTCGATCGAGGAGGGCCAGGAGATCGAAGCTGGCGATCTGCTGTTCAGCTGGGACCCGTATTCCGAGCCCATGGTCGCGGACTCGAAGGGCATCATCGACTTCCAGGACATCGTGGAAGACCAGACGATGCGTGAGGAGCTCGACGAGTCCACCGGCCGTCGTCAGATGGTGATCATCGAGGACAGGGACAAGAAGCTCCACCCGGCGATCGTCATCCGGAAGAACACGAAGAAGCGCGAGAAGCTGCGTGAGTTCATCGTGCCGGTGGGTGCCCAGCTCACCGTCCGTGACGGCCAGGAGGTCGAGCTCGGAGACACGATCGCGAAGATCAGCCGCGAGGTGTACAAGACGAGGGACATCACGGGTGGCTTGCCGCGGGTCGCGGAGCTCTTCGAAGCTCGCCGGCCGAAGGACCCGGCGGTCATCACCGAGATCGACGGGCTCATCAGCTTCGGGGACATCAAGCGTGGCAAGCGCCAGGTCCACGTCACTCCCGAACAGGGTGATCCGCGGACGTACGACGTCCCGGTCGGTAAGCACATGCGAGTGCACACCGGCGACATGGTCCGCGCGGGGGACCGGATCTCCGAGGGCCCCGTGAACCCGCACGACATCCTCGCGATCAAGGGTCCGCGGGCGGTGCAGGAGTATCTGCTCAACGAAATCCAGGAGGTCTACCGCCTCCAGGGCGTGAAGATCAACGACAAGCACATTGGCGTCATCGTGCGTCAGATGCTGCAGAAGGTACGGGTCACCGACGCAGGTGAGACCGAGCTGCTCGAGGGTGAGAACGTCGACCGGACCGAGTTCCGCGGGGTCAACACCGCGGCGATCGCCGAGGGCCAGAAGCCGGCCCGCAGCGAGCCGCTCCTTCTCGGTATCACGAAGGCGAGCCTCACCACCGAGTCGTTCATCTCGGCGGCTTCGTTCCAGGAGACGACCCGGGTGCTCACGGACGCCGCTGTCCGCGGTGCCCGCGACGAGCTGAAGGGCCTGAAGGAGAACATCATCATCGGCCACCTGATCCCCGCCGGGACCGGAATCCACCGGTACTCGAACGTGGAGTTCATGGTGGAGCAGTCGTACTACGACGAGGAGATCATCCCGCTCACCGAGCCGGGAGAGTTGGTGCCGGGGCTCGGTATCGACTCGGATATTCTCGGGTTGGAGTAACGGGTACCGGTCGGCGGTCACGCCACGTCGCTTCGGGGCGCTTCGCCGGACGCTTTGCGTCCGACC
>JBDHDM010000512.1:0-2892 GCA_039591515.1 Gemmatimonadota bacterium
GAAACGATCGCGGTGTCCGGGCGCCCGGCAGCGATCAAGGCGGCGACCTCAACGTCGCGGATGACGTGTGGACTCCCGAGGTGGACCGGGCGCGCTGGAGCAGGGCCGTCGACGAGGCGCTCCACTGCGGCGGCGAGATCCGGAGCATAGGTCCACTCGCGAGCCGGATCGTCGGCACGCACCTCCAGCGGCCGGCCCGCGCGAACCGCGGCCACCCACTGGGCCACCAACGACACCCGCTCCCTCGTGGGGCGGGCGACCTCGTCCGGTCCGAAGAGGTACCCGAGCCGCACGACATACACTGCCGTTCCGTGGTCGGGCGCAGCGGCGAACGTCATCGCCTCTCCGACACGCTTCGCCTCGGCGTACGGCGAACTCCCGGTGGGCTCGTCCGCGTCCGTGAGCCCGTCGCTCCCGTCGCCCGCCGCGAAGACACCCGAAGAGCTGAGGAAGACGAAGGCGGGCGGGCGCGTGGCGGCCACGTATTCGAGGACCTGCTCCAGGGGGCGGAGATTCAGCGCACGGTACTCTTCGGGGGTCACGCCGAGCAGGTCCGGCTCGGTGGTCACCCACGCCGCGTGAACGACCAGATCGACGGAGGGCTCCGCCCCCGGCATGCCGGGGAGCGCCGGCACTCCATCCGCGAGGTCACAGGTCACCCGTCGGATCATGCCTCGCTCCAGCGAGACGTCCTCGCGTCCATTGTCGAACGCGACATCGAGTGCAATCACCCACCACCCCAACGCAGCGAAGCCCTCGGTGAGTGCTCGCCCCACGAATCCGCCTGCTCCGGTAACCGCCACGATGCGCCTGCTCATCCCGAATCTGCGATGGCGGCGGGATCGAAGTCCGCGAGTGCATCGAAGTGCTCGGACACCAGCCGGACCGCACACTCGACGTCGCCCGAGGCAAGGGCTTCCACGATCGGCGGATGAGCGCGCGCGATGTCCAGCAGATCGACCTCCTCGTCGTCGCGGAGCGACATGATCTGGTGGATCCGGAGGTAGATCCCTCCCCAGAGCTGGCCAAGCAGCTCGTGGTCGGAGAGGCGGATCAGCGTACGGTGGAAGGCCTCGTCGGCGGCGATGAGCGCGTCTCGGTCGGCCCCTGCGGCCGCCTTCTCCATCGCCCGGCACGGCGTCCAGAGCGCCTCCACGTCGATTCCGAGCTTCACGATCCGGCGGACGGCCATGACCTCGAAGTGCTGTCGCATCTCCCGGATCTCCGAGACCTCGCGCACGGTCAGCGGCTTCACTCGCTTCCCTCGGTACGCGACGGTCTCGACGAGCCCGTCGTTCTCGAGATCCTGGATCGCCTCGCGGATCGGTGCCCGACTCACGTTGAGCTGCTCGGCGAGCGCGGTCTCCGTGAGCGCGTCCCCTGGACGCAGCCTACCCGTGACGATGGCGGAACGCAGGCGCTCGGCGACCTGCACGCGCAGCGGCGTCTGCTCGATCGGGTGGAGGGCCGGGTCAGCCAAGGGGCGCTCCCTGCTGGTCCGCATCCCCCGACACGGCCATCTCGGCCGGGGCCGCCTCCCGGACGACAACCGACTCGACCTCCGCGAAGACGTCGTCCTCCTCCCCACCCCGCCACATCATCACCGCGAAGCTCCCCTCGTCGTCCAGCGACGAGATCCCCGTGTGCCAGGCCCCCGGCCGGTAGACGATTCCCATCGTGCCCGGCACGACGAATGCGAGCGCGGCGGCAGGGTCTGGAGCCCCGTCGGCATCCGACGGCATCACCGTCACCAGGTAGCGCGAGACACCGACCGGCAGGAAGACCTGGGCAGCGTGCGGATGCCGCTCCACCCGGTCGATCGTGACCGGCAGACTGGTCGCAGTCACCCGGTTCAGATGGTAGTGCGGCGTCCGCCCCTCGACCGGTTCGAGCCACTCCTCGAAGTGGGCTCGGCCAGCGCAGTCGTCCGGCCGCTCCACGAACGACCCGTACGGAGCGAAGGCCTCCGGGTCCGGGGCGCGCACGGTCAGGGTCAGCCCACCCTTCATCCGTGCGCCCCCGGGGCCGGCGCGACGTCCCGCCAGTGCGCCGCGATCTCGTTGCGTCGGCAGATCCATACGTCATCCCGGTCCTGCACGTGGTGCAGGAAGGTGCGCAGTCCGGCGATCCGGGCCGGCTGCCCGAGAATCCGGCAATGCATGCCAACGGACATCATGCGCGGGTGCACGTCCGACTCTGCGACGAGCTCATCGAAGGCATCGATCAGGAAGTCGGCGAACGTCCGACCGCTCACGAGCGGTCCACCCACGAGCTTCGCGTCGTTGTGCACGAGGGAGTACGGCACGACGAGATGATCCGTCTCGCCGACACGCACCCAGTAGGGCAACTCGTCGTTGTACGCATCGCTGTCGTACGAGAAGCCACCGTGCTCGACGAGGAGACGGCGGGTGTTCACCGAGGGGGCATACCGGCAATACCACCCCTGCGGCGCCCTCCCGGTCAGGCGGGTCAGCGCCTCATGTGCCTCGGCGATGTCGGCACGCTCCGCCTCCTCATTCAGGAGGTAGTGCTCGATCCAGCGGCGCCCGTGGCAGACCACGTCCCACCCACTCTCCGCGATCGCGTCGGCGGCACGTGGATTCCGCTCGAGCCCCAACGACGTGGCGAACACGGTGAGCGGGAGTCCGCGTTCCGCGAAGAGTCGGCGGATCCGCCAGAAGCCGACGCGACTCCCGTACTCGAACATGCTCTCGGCGCCGAGGTCGCGCTCACCCCGCGGGACCCGTGGGGTGGCCACCTCGGAGAGAGCGGCGTCGGTCCGGCCGTCGTCGTCCTGCATCGAGTACTCGGACCCCTCCTCATAGTTGAGGACGAAGTTCAGGGCGAGGCGCGCCCCGTTCGGCCAGCGGATGTCCGGCGGGCTGTCGGCGT
>JBDHDM010000513.1:0-2891 GCA_039591515.1 Gemmatimonadota bacterium
ATCAGCCTCGGCGCATGGATCGGCGTGGCCTATGCCGGCTTCCTGTCGATCGGGCTCGCGTACCTGCTCTGGTACCGGGCGGTCCAGCGGATCGGGAACAACCGGACCGCCGTCTACTCGAACCTGGTACCGGTCGCGGCGCTCCTGACCGCATGGGTCTGGCTGGGAGAGGTGCCGGGCGCGCTGCAGCTATCCGGCGCCGGCGTGATCCTGGCAGGACTCACGGTCGCCCGGCTGGCTCAGTCCCCCGGACCGAGCTCCGGGATCCCGTCTCCGACGCCGAGCTCGTCTCGATGACGGATCTCGGGGAAGTCGTAGTAGAGCACGCCCTCGTTGGAGATGTCGGAGCGCACCCGGAAGCCGTCGTCCATCTCCTCCATGATCTTCTCGGCCGCCGGCAAGGCGAGGTTGAGGTCGGCGGCCACCTCGGTCACGGTGAGCCGCCCGCCACGCGCGGACGCGAGGCGGAGGATCTTCCTCTGGAGGCCCTGCATGATCGCGCGCCTACGGTCCTGCAGCCCCTGCCAGCCCCAATAGAACGTCAGGGAGCCACCACCGCCGAGGACGGAGCCGACCGCGACCGCGGCCATCTCCCAATTCACGAACCCCATCAGCACGAGAAGGCTGGCCAGCAGGACCATCGTCGTCCCGAGGACGCGACGCTTCAGTCCGGCGCTGGGCAGCTGCTGGTCCGGCTCCTGCTCGATGAAGCGCTGCTCCGGCTCCGGTCCCGCGACCGCGAGGGCCCGGGACGCATTCTCCCATCCGAGACCGCAGCGAGGACACACGAGGTGCTTTCGGCGCGCCAGCCAATAGACCAGCCCCCCGAAGCCGTACGAGAAGAGACTGGCCCCGACGAGAAGCGCGACGTGCCCCGTGCGGCGGAAGTAGGGCATGCCCTCTCCCTGGTAGGAGCAGCGCGGGCATCGCCGTACCCCGGTCGGCCGACTGATGGCCATTCCGACGGGGGTGGACGCACCGCACGTCGGGCACCGCATGGCGCCTGGCTGCAGGGTCTCACCGCATGTGGAACAGCGCATGTTCGCTCGCCGGATTCTCCGTTGTTTCGAACTCTCAGTCCCTACGATCCGCAGGTCGGGAAGATTCAGCAATCCCGAGGCCTCGAGCCGCTTAGCGCACCCTCATGATACGCATGCGTGCCTCGGCCTGCGCGGTGCTCGATCCACCCCCCTCTCCACCCAGTCGGAGCGTGGCCGATTCTCCCGCAACCGGCTTCACAATGTAGTACGCCGCCGAAGATGAGCGGAGTGACAACGACCGAGTGAACTCCCCCCCTCCGACATCCTCGGGCTGGAGCGGGAACGGGGCACCGAGGAATCCCCGCAGGTCGACCGTCGGGAAGACCAGGGCACCCGATGCGATACCGAGCCCGTCGAGCCAAGAGGCTGCCCACCAATCGGACAGCAGAGAGGGCCAATTGGTTCCCGTCTCGGCTTCGACGTTCCCGACACCCGTGCGCGTCGTGCGCGTGAGCCGGCCCACGATGTCGGCGCCGAAGCGGTCGGCGAGGTACAGCGTGAACAGGAAGCCTGCCCCGCGCTCCGCGAGCGTCCCCTGACCGAAGGAGACGATCAGGGAAACCGTATCGGGGCGACTCAGGTAACGCCGCGTGCGACTCCGTACGCCACTCCGGAACCGCTCCGTCGCCACGGCGTCCCCGCGACCCTCGTAGTGGCGCGCCACCAGCTCCTCGGCATACTGGGCGAGCGCCTCCGCAAGCCAGACTGCGTCGTTGCCCTCGGCGCCCCGCCGGAGCACACGCTCGTTGAAGTTCACCATGTGCTGGAACTCGTGACCCAGGACCGCCGGCACGACGTCCAGCAGCAGGTCCTTTGGACGCGGGTCCGAGTGCACACCTCCAGGGTCCGGCACTACGGAGTAGAAGATCTCCGCCCCGTTGGAACCGGCCTCGTCGGGCAACAAGTCGAGACCGAAGAAGAAGCCGGCGATGAATCCCCCCGCCCCGCGAGGCGTAAGCTGGTTCACGGCCGGGGTGAGGAGGATGATGATCCGCTGGTTCGCGTCCAGGTCGGATTCGGACCCGAAGGCCGCGTTCACGGTCGGGTGGATCGCCTCGTCGAATTGTTGGGAGAAGAACGCCAGATCCTGCTGCGTGTATCCGCCCGCCGGTGAGGCCTCGTCGACGAAAAAGGCCGCACGGGCACCCACGTACTCCGCAACGGCGGTGACCTCGACGAAGTCACCGGGATTTCGAAACACCTCGAACGTGCGCCGCTCGCCGACGGCGGGTACAGCTGCAGGCCCGACCACGCGCTCGGGCCCACCGGTCGCCTCGGAGGACGAGCCGCGTGCGAGATCGTGCTCGAGGGCACGCAGCCTCTGGTCCCAGAGGAGCTGGACGTCGTCCTCGGGTCGAATGGCCTCGGCGAACGGCTCGGTCCACCAGCCCTCCTTCCGAGCGCTGGGCGTCTGTGGCCACGGCTGCCGCAGATCGCGGAGGTCGGCGCGCTGTGCCGTGACCGGCGGGCTGCTGCTCAGCCCGAAGAGCGTGACCGGGTGGGTCGCAGCCCCGACGCGGCTCGCTGCCTGGGCGATCACGACGTACTCGGTCACGACGCCCCCAGGCACGGTCAGGCAGGTGTACCCGCCGGCGTCGACAGCGTCGATCACTTCGCCGACACCGATCGTCACGACCTCTCCCCCCGCCTCGACGGCGAGGCTCCGTGGGGAGCTCGCGAGCGCCCCCAGTTGCACCTGCACCGCGACGAATCTCTCGGGAAGGCAGGCGGGGACCGTGACGGTCAGTGAGTTGGCCATGGCAGCCGTTACGCGCCCTCGGACTCCCGAAAAGAGGACGACGTTCTGGTCTGGATCGGGACTGAAGTTCTGCCCAGTGACCGTGATCGACG
>JBDHDM010000514.1:0-2887 GCA_039591515.1 Gemmatimonadota bacterium
AGATGGGCGTCTGGTCCCAGTTGCCCCCGACCATGATGCGGACCGCCTCCCAGGAGCTGATCCAGCCACGTAGGCTGAACGAGTGCAGGCCGCCGAAGCGGGCCTGGTCGGTCGGGAGCGGGCGAAGCTCACCCTCGGACGGGCCCGAAAAGAGGTTCTGGTAGTACTCGGGCGCGAAGTCGTACGTGCGGAAGCGGTAGTTGGCGAAGGTGCCGACGTTGCCGCGGAGGAAGGCCCGGAAGCCGCCCCCGAGCTCGGTCTCCTGAGGGCGACCGGCGGACCAGAAGTCGTCGCGGACCCAGATGCCTTCGGCGTCGAGCGAGGGTCCCCAGCTCTCGAGCAGCGCGCCCCGCTCGCCGCGGAACGTGTAGCTCGTGCCTGCCCGCGTCCGCGTGATGCCCGTGCGGCGGATGAAGCCGCTGCGCGCGACGAAGTCCTCGTCGACGTCCTCGAACTCGGCGTCCATGCCGAGCGTGCGGCTCGTGCGGCGTGCCGACACGTTGAGGAGGGAGCCGTACTGGCCGGCAGCCCCGCTCTCGCCGTCGTGGCTGCCGGCTGCGAGCATCTCGATCGCGTACCTTCCGCCGAGAACGAGTCGTGCGTCAGCGGCGGCAACGCGATTGAAGAAGACCCCCGGCTCCGTGCGATCCGTGTACGCCAGGCCCACGGTCGAAGAGCGCCCCACGTCGCTCCGCATGCGCACCAGGTTGACGATCGGGTTCGAGACACCGCCCTCGTCGAGGGCATCACCGAGCTCGTCGACCGCGCCGAGGTACGCCACCGTGAACGGCCCGACCTTTCCCGAGATCTTCGCAGCCCCCACGGGGTTCACGATGGAGCGGGTGTAGATGAGCCGCTTCGGCATCTTGAAGACGTCCGTGCCCTCGAGAAAGAAGGGACGCTGCTCGGGAAGGAAGAGCGCAAAGCGCTCGTTGACGACGATCTGACCGGCGTCCGCCTCGACCTGGCTGAAGTCCGGGTTGACCGTGCCGTCGAGGATCAGGTTCGAGGTGAGGCCGTACGTCAGATTGAGCCCGAACTCTCCTTCCGCGCCGCCGCGCTGGAGACCTTCCTGACCGTCGACGGCCACGCCCTGGCTCGAGCCGACGACGGTGGGGTTGATCTCCAGGAACAGCCCCGGGTCGAGGCCGCGGAGTCCGCGGAGTGAGCCCGCCTGCTCCAGACGGTTCGTCAGGTCCTGGCTGATCGGAGCCCACGACTCTTGATACCCGGTCCGGCGGATCGTGCGCTGGATCTGGAGACCCCAATCCTGTTCTTCCGCCTGAGGAAAGCGGAGCGATTTGATGGGGATCCGCATCTCGGCCGTGTACCCCTCCTCGTCGACGCGCCCGTTGGACTGCCAAACGAAATCGGGATTCCAGTCGATCGGGTCGCCGAAGCCGTGGCCGGACCCCTCCACCCAGAGGCCGTCCGCCTGAACGCCGAGCGGATTGACCATGAACACGTACGCACGACGCTGATCGTTGAAGGTGTCGAGCACGACGCGCACGAAGTCATCGGAGCGCTGATAGCCGTCACGCTGGGTCAGCGTGGCCCGGACACCGCCGCTCGAGTCCCAAGCACGGACTCCGAAGTAGATCGCGTCGTCCGTGACCAGCATCCGGACCTCGGTCTCTTCCGAGGCCGGCACGCCTTCGACCGGATCGTATTGTGTGAAGCCGGTGAGCACGGCGGCCTGCAACCAGGCCTCATCGTCGAGGAGGCCGTCGATGTCGATGGAAGGATCGATCGCGACGGGCGCCGGGACGTCGAGCTGGCGTGCGGAGCCGTCGTACGCGGCGGCGGCCGGCCTGGCCGGCGGAGCGGCCTCGAGCGACAGATCCGGCGCATCCCCCTCCTGGGGGGAAAGCTGGACCAAGGCCGCGAGGACCAAGGCAGAGTGGAGCATATCTATGTATAACTTCTGTCGAAGTGTTATCGGTACAAGCTGACCCAGAGGACGCTCGACCGGTCAAGAGTGGAGCGCGGCCTGGCTTCGTGTGACCACGCCAGCCGGGACGTTCGTTGTCCCATGGCTTCGGGCCGACGGATCGATCGAGCGGATCGGGCCGCCGGCTGTGCCGCGCTCGGTAAATAGACACGGGAACCAGTTCATACGTTGTGCGGACAGCCACCGGCAGACGGCCAGACGCTGTTGCGATCAGGCATCAGGTCCGGCATCTGCAAGAGCCGTGCGCCCGTCCCGGGCGGGGATCGGGCCGAAAACCCGGGCCCTGGATGACGATGGGCGGAAAGGAATGCAGGTCGGCGCGCCCCCCATGCGGGGCGGGAGCCGACTCCACCCAGCCGGGTGGCGGTCGATCGATCAGGCGTCCCCCTCGATCGGCTGCTCGGCCTCGAACGTGCGACCGGACGCGTCGCCCTCCACGCACCGCACGTAGTACTCGGCGAGATCCGCGGCCCAGATTCCCGGCATCGGTTCCAGCCCCATTCTCACCCGGCTCTCGGCGACCCACCCGGGGCTCACCACGTTGACTCGATATCGCCCTTCCAGATCGAGGGCGGCCGCACGGGCGAACGACTCGACGGCGCCACCCACCATCGCCACCGCGGCGGTGTCCGGGGTGGGTCGTTGGGAAAGCGTACCGGACGTGAGCGTGAACGAGCCCCCTTCTCGGACGCGGCCGAGGCCCGATCGCACCAGGTTCACCTGGCCCATCATCTTGTTCGCGATGCTCGTCGTGAACGCAGCGTCGTCGAGGTCTCCCAAAGCCCCGAAGACCGCGACGCCCGCGGCGCACACCACGCTGTCGACGGGGCCCACGGAGTCGTAGAGGTGACGGATCGATTCGGGATCCTCGAGGTCCACTCGCGGTGTGCCCGCGCGCGCTCCGACCCTCACGACGTCGTGACCTCGGCCTTCCAG
>JBDHDM010000515.1:0-4102 GCA_039591515.1 Gemmatimonadota bacterium
GTCCTCAGGGCCCGCCATTCGGACAGCTCCCCCTTCTGGCCCTGGGCGCAGGTCCTGGACCGCAGCCGGCTCCTCCGCACACTCGTCGCGAACGCCGACATCATGGTCCGCACGCTCTTCCTGTTGATGGGGTTTGCGTGGTTCACCAACCAGGGCGCACGGTTCGGAGACGAGATTCTGGCTGCGAACCACATTCTGCTGCAGCTCGTCACCATGAGCGCGTATTTGTTGGACGGGTACGCACACGCCACGGAGATCCTGGTGGGTCGAGCCGTGGGCGCGGGCGATGGGGCGACCTTCGACCGAGCGGTCCGGGCCGCCACGACCCTCGCGGCTTGGAGTGGCGTGGGGCTGGCCCTCGCGGTGCTCGCCGGGGGAGGCGCCGCCGTACACCTCCTGACCGACCTCGAGCCCGTCCAGGACCTCGCGAGCTCCTACCTGGGACTCACAGCCCTGTACGTTGCGCTCTCGTTCGCGGCCTTCCAGCTGGACGGCATCTTCATCGGGGCCACGGCAACGCGCGACATGCGGAACGCGAGCGTCGTCGCGTTCGGCATCTTCGTCGCGGCCTCGCTCGTCCTCATCCCCAGGTGGTCAAACACGGGTCTGTGGATTGCGTTCGTGCTCTACGTGGCCGTGCGCGCTGCGGCGCTCGGCGCGCGGTACCCGCGGCTTCGCTCCCGCTTTCCGGACGCGAGTGCGCACGCGCGTTTGCCGCTACCGTGACACTTCTCTAGCTTCGCCCGCTATGACGCTCAGACGCGCGGGTCCACCGGGGTCGGCAGCCGCACTGCTGTTTCTCCTAGCCGTGGCGGCGGGGTCGGGCGTCGCGGGGCAGGAGCTGCCTCCCGCCCCGGCGTACACGATCGCCCCGGCGACGGGATCGATTACGGTCGACGGTGTGCTCGACGAACCGGATTGGAGTCTTGCGGAGGAGATCCCCCTCTCCTGGGAAGTCTTGCCCGGAGACAACGTGCCGCCGCCCGTGGAGACGACGTGTCGAATGGTCTTCGACACGACCATGCTCTACTTCTCGTGTCGGGCCTTCGACCCGGAGCCCGAACGGATCCGGGCGCACCTCGCCGACCGGGACGACCGCGTCCGGACCATTCAAGACGACCACATCGTCTTTCTCCTGGACCCGTTCAACGACGAGCGGCGCGGCTTCGAGTTCCGGGTCAACGCGATCGGTGTCCAGATGGATGCGGTCCTCGCCCGCTCCGAGGGAATCGAGGACTTCGCGTGGAACGCAGTCTGGTACTCCGAGGTGCGCCGGACGGATGAAGGGTACGACGTGGAGGTCGGCATACCGTTCGGCTCGCTCCGGTTCCCGCAGACAGACGGCCCGCAGACATGGGGACTCGTCATCGACCGGTCGTACCCGCGGAGTGTGCGACACCGCATGCGATCGGCCCCGACGGACCGCAACACGACGTGTCTGCTGTGCGGGGCGAACAAGATCACGGGGTTCCAGGGCATCGAGCCCGGTGGCTCGGTCGAGGCGATCCCCACATTCACCGCGAGCCGCGACGAGACGCGCGAGCCGTTCCCCGGCGGCGAGCTGACGCCCGGCGACGACGTCGGGGATCTGGGGTTCGACCCGGATCTGGGACTCGACCTGCGGTGGGGAGTCACGACCGCGCTGAGCCTCAACGGCACACTCAACCCCGACTTCTCGCAGGTCGAGGCCGACGTCGCCCAGCTCGCCGAGAACCGGCGGTTCGCACTCTTCTTCCCGGAGACCCGGACGTTCTTCCTCGAAGGCGCGGACTTCTTCGCGACACCGATCCAAGCCGTGTTCACGCGCTCGATCGTCGATCCCGATTGGGGGGCCAAGCTGACGGGGAAGGAGGGCGCCAACGCCATCGGCGTCTTCAGCGCGCGCGACGCGACCACGAAGCTGCTCATTCCCGCCAATCAGGGGTCCCGTCAGACGGAGCTGGATCAGGTCGCGGACAACGCGGTCGTTCGATACCGCCGTGACCTCGGTGCCTCGTCGAATGCGGGTGTGCTCTACACCGGGCGCTGGGGCGACGGCTATCAGAACCACGTGTACGGAGCGGACCTGTTCCACCGGTTCACGCCCTCGACCTCCGTGCGTGCCCAGTACCTCGGCTCGACCACGGAGTACCCAGACAGCATCGGAGAGGCGTTCGAGCAGCCGGAGGGGCAGTTCGACGGCCTCGGCTTCTTCGCCGAGCTGGCTCACAACAGCCGTAACTGGGTCGCCAGGGCAGCCTACAACACGCTCACTCCCGACTTCCGGGCCGACGGGGGCTTCATACCCAGAGTCGACACCCGGATCGCCAACGGAGAGCTCGGCAGGATCTTCTGGGCACCGGCGGACAGCTGGTATACCCGCATCGAGGTCGCCGGGATCTTCTCGCGCACGGAGGACACGCGCGGGACGCTCACGGACCAACAGGCCGGCGCCCGCCTCACGTATCAGGGTCCGGCACAGTCTGAGCTCATCGTCTCCCCGACGAAGCGTAAGCTCCTCTTCGGAGGTATCGAGCACGACCTCGACCGGCTCGAAGGATCGTTCGAGATCCGCCCGTCGAGCAGCGCGACCTTCCTGGCCGGGTACCGACTCGGGGACTTCGTCGACTTCCGCAACAACCGGAAGTCGTTCGGCCTTTCGCTGACGCCGGGCACTCAGCTCTATCTCGGCAAGTCGGTGTCCTTGAACCTCCAGCACACGTACCAGAAGCTCCGCTGGGAAGACAACACGGTGTTCACGGCCAATCTCTCCGAGGCGCGCATCGTCTACTATCTGTCCCGGCAAGCCTTCATCCGGGCGATCCTCCAGTACAACCTGACGACGCGCGATCCGGATCTCTACGAGAACCCCATCGACGCACGCTCGGAGAATCGTAGGGGCCGTCCCGGGACAGCCGGGGGGGCGACTCAGCTTTCGAGCTCGATGATCAGGTCGTCGGCACGGCGCAGCCGCTTGGCGAGGGTTTCCGACACGCCGGCCAAGAAGCGGACCCCGATCTCCGGCTCCTCGTCCAGCAACCGGTGGAAGTCGTCGTAGGTCAGCTCGTACGCAATGATCGGGCTCGCGGCCATCGCCGACGCCGAGCGCGGGAATCCGTCCAGCATCGAGATCTCACCCAGCACGGTCCCCCGAGAAGCGGTGCTCACGCGGAGGCGGCGCTCAGACTCCGGGACCTGGATGGACAAGTCCGCGAAGCCTTTGCGAAGCAGGAACATCGATCGGTCCGTATCGCCCTCCTCGAAGAGGAACTCACCTCCGTCGAACTCGCGCTGCCTCAGATACGCGGCGAGCTTCGCGCACTGCTCCGGTGCGAGCCCCCACTCCGCCCCGAAGAGCTCGAGCGACCAGCCCTCCTCGTCGTACTCGTCCGCCCCGAGCTTCATGAGCAGCCCTTCCTCGAAGTACTCGAGGGCACGATCGGTGCTGGGCCACATGCGCGCCTCCGGCACGCCCTGGACCATGAGGTCCTCCGCCACCTCGTCACGCAAAACGTCGGGTATGACGTAGCTGAAGCCGAGCGTCGTTCCCCGCTTCCGGAGCCGTGCGAAAGTCTGGCCGAGAACCTTGAAGCCCGTCGCGTCCACCGCGTGCAAACGCTTGAGGTCGAACAGCACGAAATCGGTTCCCTCGTCGGCCAGCAACTCGGCCTGTGCCGCCAACGCCTCCGCGGTGCCGAAGAAGATGGTGCCTTCGATCTCGATCACGG
Organism: Gemmatimonadota bacterium; assembly: GCA_039591515.1. Classification (GTDB taxonomy): domain Bacteria; phylum Gemmatimonadota; class Gemmatimonadetes; order Longimicrobiales; family Gaopeijiaceae; genus UBA2589. The sequence continues at coordinate 3,708 of JBDHDM010000515.1, forward strand.
CGATGCGATGGCCGCTCTCCGAGAGCAAGCGCGTCGTGTCCGGGTCGCGACTGCGGGCCGAACGGACCGTCTTTCCGGTACGCACCCGCCGAATCGGTGATCGCGTCATCTGAGCCACGAAGACGATCACCGAAAGCAGGATGCCCGCGCCCACGGCCGCCACCAGGCTCACCGTCACGCCGATGAGCACGACGAAGCACATCTGCACCGTCGCCAGCACATTGTCCCCGCGGTCGTGTGCGTCCCTCCGGATGGCCTCTCGCAGCTGCTCGAAGCTCCACCGATCGAACAGCGAGGAAGCGATCACCATGATGAGGCCGGCGATGGCCGCCTTGGGCAGGAGCGCCAGAGGCCGGGAGAGGGCCACGATCAGCAAGAACACGCCGAGGGCGTTG
>JBDHDM010000516.1:0-2872 GCA_039591515.1 Gemmatimonadota bacterium
GTCCGTGAACGAACGCGGCCCGAGCGACGGCCGTGCGTCGATCCTGCCGTGGCCCGGCGCGCTCCTGCTCCGGATCTTCGTGCCGGCCGACGTACGGGACTCGGTTCTCGGCGATCTCGAGGAGGTGTATCGGCGCCAGCGTGTGGAGCGGGGGCGCCTCTATGCCGGTGCCTGGTTCGGTGTGCAGGCGGTGTGGTTCTCGGGACGCTTCCTGCCCGAGCGTCTGCGTGACGCCGGCGGGGCCATCCTGGGGTCGGCCGCCCCGTCGGCTCTCGATTTCCGCCTCGGCGTCCGCATGCTGGTGAAGACCCCGCTGCTCACGGTGACGGGATGCCTGGCGATCGCCACCGCGATCGGGATCAACGCGGGCTTCCACGAATTCATGCACGACATGTTCTCCCCGACGGTGGACATCCCTGGAGTGGAACGTGTCGTCGGCTTCGTGAACCGCGATCTCGAGACCGGCTTCCGGGAGTCCCGGCTCCTCGAAGACGTCGGTCGGTGGCGCGAGGAGCTCGAGACGGTCGGTTCGATCGGGGCGGCGCTCGCCCTCGACCTGAACGTCGTCGGTGCGGAGGGTGCCGCGACGCCGGTACGCGCTGTCGAGATCCACGCCGCGGCGTTCCGCGTCGGGGGTGCGGTTCCGATTCACGGAAGACCCTTGCTCGACTCGGACGACGGCCCAGGCGCACCGCCCGTCGCCGTGCTCGGTCACGACGTGTGGCGGTCGAGGCTGGGAGGGGACGAGGGCATCATCGGCACGACGATTCGCGTCGGAGGAACGCCCTACACCGTGGTCGGCATCCTTCCGCGGGACTTCACCTTCCCCGTGTACAGCGAGGTATGGCTGAACTTCCGGCGCGACCTGCAGGCACTCGAGCCGAGGAGCGGGCCCGGAGTTCTCGTCTTCGGCGGACTCGAACCCGGGAGCTCCGTCGCCGACGCGCGGGCGGAGATCAGCCGACTCGGGATCCGAGTTTCGGAGACGATTCCCGACACGCACGAGCATCTTCGACCCGACGTCCTGCCGTTCCAGGAGTACGTCGTGAGCCAGACCGGGATGCCACCCTGGGCACTCGCCGTGGCGCGCTCCTTCTTCGTGCTCCTACTACTCGTCGCGAGCGCCAACGTCGCGACCCTCGTCTTCGCACGAACCGCTCGCCGTGAGTCGGAGATCGCCGTGCGCGGCGCGCTCGGAGCCGGTCGCGCCCGGATCGTCGGCCAGCTCTTCGCCGAGGCGACCGTGCTCGCGCTGCTCTCTGCGGGGATCGGCCTCGCCGCGACGGATTGGGCGATGCGCTACGGCAGTGACGTCTTCTGGGAGGTGCAGCGCATGGACGCGCCGTCGTGGTGGGACCCGGGTCTTTCCGGCTCCACCGTGGCGTACTCTCTCCTCCTCGCAGTCGTCGGCGCCGCGCTCATCGGTGTCCTCCCGGCCCTGCGCGCCACTCGCGGCGGTGGCAGAGCGACGCTTCACCTCTCGGGTTCGGGCGGCGGGACGCTACGCTTCGGTCTGGTCCCCACGGCGGTGATCGTCGTCCAGGTCGCGCTCTCCGTCGCGTTCATCCCGATCGTTTTGACGGGGGCGATCTCGAACCTGCGAGAGCAGCTCACGCCCGCGTCCTTCGACACCGAGCAGTACCTCAGCGCCCGCCTGCGCCTCGACGGCCGCAGTCGGATCGAGCCCGAGGATGAACCGAGGCGACGTGCACGGTTGATCGAGCTGCGCGATCAGCTCAACACGCGGCTGCTCCAGGAGCGCGCCGTTCGGCGCGCGACGTTCGCGGACCGCCTCCCAGGGCTCATGGGTCAGTCGGTTCCGGGCGCATACCTGGAGATCGAGGGCCTGACGGATCTCGAGGACGACGGACACGTAATGACCGGTCACGTCGACTGGGCGTGGTTCGGCGTCATGGGGCGCGAGGTGCTCGAGGGTCGTGCGTTCACGCCAGCGGACTACTCCTCGGAGACCCGGGTCGCGCTGGTCAACGAGCTCTTCGTGGAGAAGTACCTCGCTGGCCGAAGTCCCGTCGGCCAGCGTGTGCGCCGTTGGCAGCGCGACGGGGACCCGGGACGCCCGTGGACCGAGATCGTGGGGTTGGTGCCGGACGAGGTCGTCGGCCCGGCCAAGGACCGGGCTCACGTCTACTTCCCGCTCGCGGAGGCGGAGGCGTCCCCGCTTCGCCTCGCGCTCGAGGTCGAAGGCGACCCCGCAGCGTTTTCGTCTCGACTCCGAACGATCGCGGCCGAAGTGGATCCGGCCATCATGGTGGACGAGGTGCTCCCTCTCGCGCGGGTCCGTCGAGGCGAAGTCGTCTCCGAGATGTACTTCGTGGCGCTGCTCATTCTGGTCGGCTTCGCCACCCTCCTTCTGACCACGACCGGGACGTACGCGCTGATGTCGTTCCTCGTGTCCCAGCGCACGCGCGAAATCGGCATCCGGACCGCGCTCGGTGCGCACCCCGCCATCGTCGCGCGCGACGTCTTCCGGCGTGCCATCATTCAGCTCTGCGCCGGCGCCGTGCTCGGGGCGCTCGTGTCGACCTCGATCTACGCCCGCTTCATGGGACTGCAAGGTGAAACGGCGCAGGAGATGTGGGTCACGCTGACAACCGTCTCGGCCTTCGTCGTGCTGGTCGGCCTGGTGGGCACGGCCATCCCCGTCCGGCGAGGGCTCCGGATCCAACCGACCGAGGCCCTGCGCGCGGAGGGGTAGACCCGATCAGCGTCGCGTCAGCCGCGGAATGAACTTCGTCATCCCCTGGACCGGTCCCACTTCGCCGGCGTACACGTTGCCCTCCCGATCCACCGTCACGCCCTCGCCCATCGAGCCGTACCCACCCATGCCCGAGGGCCGCTCTGACATGTGCTC
>JBDHDM010000517.1:0-3651 GCA_039591515.1 Gemmatimonadota bacterium
TACGGTGCGCCGCCGACCTCCATCCAGGCGGCCCGTACCGCGTAGGCGAGGTTGCGCTCACGATCTTCGTACACCACGGGGCCATGACGAGTGTACTTGAGCTCAGCAGTGTGGGGGGCGGTCCCCTTCACCGGAATCTCCTCGGTGATCACGGTCATCGGCTCCCACACGCCGCGATACCGGTACTCGTTCGGGTTCCCCGGATTGGTCTCGTAGACGTAGAGGTCCTCTCCGTCCGTCGAGAAGACGGTGAGGCCCCATGCCCCGTACTCGTTGTGTCCGATCGAGACCCCGGGGAGGCTCGGCTCGCCGCCGCCGATGACGTTCCACCCGGGACCCACGAGGTGCACCCAATAGCGCAGGGAAGGCGCTCCCTGTGCGCGGTGCGGGTCGTTCGCCATCATCGGAAAGCCGCTCTCCGAACGGCTGCCGTCGACGACCCAGTTGTTGGATCCGATGTCCTGTTCCGTGTCGTACGCCACGACGCTCGACGCCTCGGCAGCGGCCGCCTCGAGTATCGCGAAGGCATCGGCTTCACCACGCCGATCGGCGACGACGATGTCCTCCGGCTGGAAGCGTACACCGGTCCGGAATGCCTGGTATACGCCAAGGATATCCTCCGTGAGCGCGGCCCCGTCGATCGCCGGATCGAGCTCGAGCAGGGGGTCGGCCGGTCCGTACGTCGAGAGCGCCTTGACGGTCTCCGCCCCCATCGCGGCCACGCGTCGGCCGGTCGACAGCTCGGCTCCGATGTTGCCGAGCAGGCCCTGATGCCTCGAAATCACCACCTCGGGCGTCCAATAGCCGGGGGTGATCCCGAGCAGCTCGAACTGATGCCGTCCACGTATGCGTTGATGATCTGCGAGCCACGGTCATGGTAGTGGTTCAGCTCCTGCTCGAGGTCACGGCGGAACTTGAACAGCCTCGTCCCGATGTCCCGCTGTAGCTCCCGCTCCCCGAGGATCTCCGCCACGGTCCCGGTCGCCTGACGGCGCCACAGCTCCAGCTGGAAGAGCCGGTCCCTTGCCGCGTTCCAGCCCTGAGCGAAGAAGAGATCGTGCTCCGTGTCGGCGTAGATGTGGCTGATTCCCCACCGGTCCACCAGAATCTCGACGGGTTGGTCGAGGCCCGGTACGTCGAGCCTCGTAGACTCCTGGGCTTGAAGGAGTGCCGGCGCGAGGACGATCGAGATCGTCAGGCCGACGCGGCCGAACCGGCGGAGTGCGACGAGCATGGAAACTCCGTGAGTGTGGGGAAAGGCGTCAGCCTAGGGCTCGCCCACCTCGCTCACAAGCGCTTGCCGATCGCTCGGCGCACGGCACAGCTTGGCAGCTTCGAACCACCCGCTACCGGAGGCGCGACGGAGATGCGCACGAACGTCGCCACACTATTGCCCCTCGCCGCTCTGATGACCGCGTGTGGCGCAGAGCGAGAAGCCTCCATGGATCGGTCGGCCCCCGACCAAACCGTCGCGGAGGTGATGGAGATCCCCGTGGAGGAGTACGGAAATCGGCGAAGCACCCTCCTCGAGGCTCTGCCGGACGGCATCGTGCTACTGCACGCGCGACCGACCGAGAAGTCGATGGAACAGTGGGGGTTCGTGCAGGACGCGACGTTTCTCTATTACTCCGGGCTGGCAGAAGTCCCGGCCGCGATCCTCGCGCTCGACGGCCCGGCCCGTGAGGTGCATCTCTTCCTGGCGCCGCCACCCATCTCGTTCGGAATGAGCGTCGAAGGCATCGTACCCGACGCGGGCACGGAGACGAGTGCGCGCTTCGGCTTCGACTCCGCCCGCTCCTGGGACGAGTTCGAGCCCTGGCTCAGGTCGCGGCTCGATCAAGGCGTCCGCACGGTCTACCTCGACGAGGCACGCAACCCCGAGACTCGGGGCGTCCCACCGGGGATGCCTCGCGTCGCCGGGCCACGCTCGCTTTGGCGAGCCGCGATCACCGCGGCGTTCCCGGACGCCCTCGTCGAGAGCGCCAAGCGACCGATCATGGAGCAGAGATCCGTGAAGTCCGAGCGCGAGATCGCCCTCCTCGAGCGAAACGCGCTCATGACGGCGTCCGCCTTGCGCGCGGTAGCGGAGCGTCTCGGTCCGGGCGTCCGCCAGCGCGATACGGAGTCGGCCGTGGTCGAATCCTGCATCTCTGCGGGCGCGGAGGGCCCTTCCTTCTGGCCCTGGACCATGTCCGGCCCCAACGCCCACGTCGGGCGCCTCGTCGGCGCCTTTTTCCGATACGACCAGGGCGACCGAATCGCGCAGCCCGGGGAGCTCGTACGCGTGGACATCGGCTGTGCGGCAGGACGGTACGGAGCCGACGTCGGCCGCACGCTCCCGGTGTCCGGGCGGTTCACCGACGGTCAATCGGAAGCCTGGGAATTGCTCATCACCGGCTACCGCGCGGGACTCGACGCCATGGCCGACGCCGTCTCCGTCCAGGACGTGCGCGCGGCGAGCATCCGCGCGGTTCGTGAAGCGGAGCCGACGTTGACCACCGGGGAAGGCAGGGCGGCAGCGGCCGCCATACTCGGCGCCGGGGAGGGCACCTGGCACATACATGGTGTCGGGATCGACAGTGGAGAGGACATTCCGGAGGTCCTGCGCTCCGGCATGGTCGTGGCGTACGAGCCAGGCTTCTCCATCGGCCCCGACGCATACTACCTGGAGGACATGATCCTCGTGACAGACACCGGCCACCGCGTGCTCAGCACGGGCTTGCCCTACACCGCAAGCGAGATCGAGCGCCTAATGCGCGGCCCCTAGCCTAGGCCTCGAACACCGTCCTCCCACCTACGACAGTCCTCACGACCTGGATCTCCTTGATTCGATCGGGATCGACGTCGTACGGGCTCTCGGCCAGGATGACGAAGTCGCCCAGCTTGCCCGCCGTGACCGAACCCTTCACACCCTCCTCGTGAGAGGCGTAGGCACCGTGCATCGTGCAGATCTTGAGGGCCTGGTCGAGCGTGACCCGCTGGCTGGGACCCCACATGCGGCCGGAGAAGTCCTTGCGCGTGACCATCGACTGGAGTGCCATGAGCGGCTCGTAGGGCCCCGGGCTGTGGTCGGACGCGGGTGCGACCGGGATGCCGTATTCCATGAACGAGTTGTGCGCGAACATCCACTCCATCTTCTCTTCGCCGTACTCGATCCACTTCTCACCATGGTAGTGGGCGTAGGTGTAGAACGGTGCGGGGATGTACCCCCCGTCGGCGATCCGGCGGAGCAGCTCCGGGTTCACCAGTGAGCAGTGCTCGAGGCGGTGTCGAGTATCTTCCCGGGGATACTCCTGCTGCATGCGCTCATACGCGTTGAGCACCATGTCGATGGTGACGTCGCCGTTGGCGTGGATCGCGATCTGCCACCCTCCACGGTGCGCCTCCTCGACGACCCCGTGGATCTCGTCCTGCGTCATCGTGAGAATCCCGAAATCGTCCGGCCGACCCGCGTAGGGCGTGCTCATCGCCATCGTCCGTTCCGAGGCCGAGCCGTCCGCCGCGTACTTGACCGGACCCATGCGGAGCCACTCGTCGCCGAAGCCCGTCCGGATCCCCGCGCTGTGCAGCGCCGGAAAGGTCCCGCCGCGCGCCATGAGGTTCATCCGGAGCGTGAGGTCACCGGCCGCCCGGGCGTCCTGATACGCGACG
>JBDHDM010000518.1:0-2865 GCA_039591515.1 Gemmatimonadota bacterium
TCACGAAGGCGTTGCGGAAAAGCACCCCCTCGGCCGCCAGGCGATCGATGTTGGGCGTACGGTTGATCGTCGAGCCGTATGCCGACACCGCATGGGCAGCGTGGTCGTCCGTGAAGACGAAGAGGATGTTCGGGCGCGGGGGCGGGGCGCTCTCGCACCCGAGCGTCAGGGTGACACCCGCGAGGAGCCAGAGCCCCGTGGAGCGGTGAGGCGCCTTCACGGCCTGCCCGATTCCCCCGGCCCGGCTCCCACGTGTTTCCAGATCTGCCACCCGGCGACGGGTAGCACCGGGATGACGAAGTACGCGATGAAGCCGTAGGAGAGGGTCCCGTATCCCTCCGCGATCAGATCGGTGAGGCCGAAGCTGCTGATCGCGGTCCCGCACGCGAGGAGCAGGACGGCGACGGCCGGGCGCGCCCACGTGGGCAGCTCTCCCTCGCGATCGGCCTGGAGCCCTGAGAGCCGCTCGTTGAAGGCGTGGATCAGCCCCGTCCCGGTTTCGATCAACGTGCCGAAGAGGACCACCTGAAACGCGATCTGGAATCCGCGGGAGCCCAACGCCTCCAGGAGCGGGGTCGCCGGAACGGTCGCGTCGAGGATCTCCGGGTACATCCCGACCATGGGGAGAAAGAAGAGGAGACCCGGGATCATGGCGATCGGACCCGTGAGCGCCCCGGAGATGAGGGTCTCCTTCCGGGTTTCGTGGAGCCGCAGCGCCGCCAGGACCGGCGGAATCACGGCGAGGTTGTACCCTGCGTACAGGAGTCCCGACATGGCCCACCCACTCCCGATCGGCTCGGCTCCGAGGTTGGCCGCGATCGGCTCTCCCAGTGTTCGGAAGCACCAGACGAAGAACACCACGTACAGGCCGTAGAGCACGAAGGACCACACGGAGAAGAAGCGTTCGATGGCGGCATTGCCCCCGAACACCAACGCCCCGACGCTGATCATCACGGCGCCCACGCCGATCCAATAGTTGAGACCGAACGTGTCGTTCATGATCTCGCCGGAGGCGGCCGCGACCACAGCGAGCACCACGAGGAGGAGCCCAACGTAGCAGACCTCGAAGAGCCACCAAGAGGGGCCGAGCAGGCGCTGGAAGAAGTGTCGGTAGTCGAACGCTCCCCAGAGACGCGCCAACTCGTACGTCGCCATGGCCACACCGCTGAACACGAGCGTGCTCACGCCGATCGCGAGCAGCCCCCCGGCCGGCCCCTGGCTCAGGAAGAACTGCGAGAGCTCCGCACCCGTTCCGTAGCCTCCCGCGATGACGACGGACTGGAACAGGAAGCCGGGCAGGAAGTATCGGCGAAACACGGATGTCTGGCTCATGCGGCCGAGAATAGAGCCCGGGCCCGCGCTCCGCCATCGAGAGCTGGCGGCCCTCCAGCGTGGAGTGGAGGGTGGCCGAACCGGGGGAACCGACCTCCCGCTTCGATCGTTGCCAGAGGGTGCCCGACCGTCCGTGAGGTCCTGTGGAGCCGTCGGGTCGCTCGATCTAGCTTTTCCGCACCCCCCGCCCATTCCTCCTTCGATCGCCATGGATCTGCACGTCGGACGGTCCCTCTCGCCCGTGGAAATCACGGCCTTGCTCGCCGAGGCGCGTGAGCGAACCCTGTTGCTCACCACGTCGCTCACGGAGGACGACCTCCGCGTGCAGCACGACCCCTTGATGAGCCCCGTCATCTGGGATCTCGGTCACATCGCTCACTTCGAAGACGTGTGGCTCCGGCAGAACGTCCGGAGCGGGGAGACCGGATCGGAGGGCCTCAGCGGCATCTACAACCCTTTCGAGAACCCCCGGGCCGTGCGAGACGAGCTCCCGCTGCCGACGCTCGCCGAGTGCCGAGACTACCTCGGTGGGGTGCGACGCAGCGTATTGGAAGAGCTCGGGTCGCTCCCGCTCGACGAGGCGACGCCGCTCCTGCGCGACGGGTTCGTCTTCCGGATGGTTCTCCAGCACGAGTATCAGCACAACGAGACGATTCTCCAGACCATGCAGCTCAAGAAGGGGGCACCCTACGCGGCGCCACGTCAGCTCTCGATGCCGAGCGCCGACCCCGACGCGCCGAGTTCGGAGGCCATGGTCCGGTTCCCCGGGGGGGCCGTCCGCATCGGGGCGGATGACCGCTCCGTGTCGTACGACAACGAGCGACCGTCGCACGAGGTGGAGCTCGAGCCGTTCTGGATCGATGCCCACCCCGTGACCAACGGTGCCTACCTCCGGTTCATCGAAGCGGGAGGATATGAAGACGACGGGTGCTGGTCGGAGTCCGGGCGGGCGTGGCGAGATCAGGAGGGGCCCGCGGCGCCCAAGTATTGGACCAAGGGCCCGGCGGGGTGGACGGAACGATGTATGGATCGCGTCTCGGCCCTCGACCCCACACGCCCTGTGGCTCACGTGTGCTTCTGGGAGGCCGAGGCCTACGCGGAGTGGGCCGGCAAGCGCCTGCCGACGGAGCAGGAATGGGAAGCCGCGGCCGCGTGGAACCCGGAGACCGAAAGGTCTCTGCGCTATCCGTGGGGGGACGACCCTCCGACGCCGATCCACGCCAACTTGGACGCACTCCTGTTCGAGACGAGCCCCATCGGGTGCTTTCCGGCGGGCCGATCCCCCATCGGCTGCTGGGACATGCTGGGCAACGTGTGGGAGTGGACGGCGACGGACTTCCTGGGGTATCCCGGCTACCGGACCTTCCCGTATCCGGAGTACTCGGAGGTGTTTTTCGGGGACGAGTACAAGGTTCTGCGCGGAGGCTCCTGGGCGACCCGCTTCGGGGCCATCCGGAACTCGTTCCGTAATTGGGACTACCCCATGCGGAGGCAGATCTTCAGCGGATTCCGGTGCGCTCGTGACGAGGGGTA
>JBDHDM010000519.1:0-5089 GCA_039591515.1 Gemmatimonadota bacterium
CGCACCACCAGGTCGATCAAGAAGGCGTCGAGGCGGAGCACGTTCGGGCCGGGCTCGGTCACCAACGCGTACCCGTCGTCCTCGGTCAGCGCCCGCTCGATTTCCTCCCGGAAGGTCTCCTTGAGCGTCTGCATCTGACGCGACGTGAGTGCGAAATTCGCCTCGGGAGAGCCGGGGCTCCGCGGCGTGGGGTCCTTCTGATAGGCGACCTCGACCGGGCCCAGAATGAAGGCGTCATACCGAGCGAGATCGAGCTCCCGCTTTGCTTCGGCGTACTGCAGCACCGAGTTGTCGACCGGATAGAGCCCGTCCATGGACCGCTCCGCCGTGGGAGAGATCGACGGCGGCGGGCACAGAGCCAGCGGAAGCAGAGCGGCGATCTTCGACGAGCTAGACATCTGGAGGGTCTCCTTGCGTGCGTCTTGTCGTTCGAGCGTGGTCTCGTGCCTCGGCCACCTCCGGGCCGCGGACGTGACACACGACTGCGCCCCCAATACGGAACGAGGTGGGAGCGTTTCGATCGCTGTGGGTACTCTCGACCGCTCGCGGAGTTCTCTTCCGGAGAAGCCGCACACCGACACCCCGCCCTCAGGGAGACGAGAATGACCTCCTCCGACACCTCGAGCCTCGACGCGCGCGTTCTCGACCTCGCGATCGACGTCGCCCTCCGCCTCTCGCTGCTCGCGATGCTCGCGGCGGCCTGCTTCATGGTCGTGCGCCCATTCCTCGTCCTCATCCTGTGGGCGACGATTCTGGCCGTCGCGCTGGCGGCCCCCTTCGAGTGGCTCGCCCGTTCGGTCGGACGACGCGGAATCGCCGCCGCACTGGTTTCGTTGACGTCGATCGCCCTGGTCATGCTGCCGACCTATTCGCTCGGGGAGTCACTCGTTCGATCGGTCGGTGAGATCCGCGCCTCGCTGGCGGCCGGCGAGCTGACCGTGCCGCCACCGCCACAGCGTCTCGTCGATCTCCCGCTCTTGGGCGATCGGCTCGTGGACGCGTGGGCGCTCGCCTCGGACGACGCGCAGGTCGCCGTCTCACAGTTCGAGCCGCAGCTGCGGGAGGCCGGCAGGTGGGCGATCGGCCTCCTCACGGGAGTCGGGGGAGCCGTCCTCCAAACCCTCGTCGCGATCGTCATCGCCATGGCCTTCTTGACCTACCGGGAAGGTGCGGTCCGGACGGTCCGATCCGTGGCCCGTCGTGTGAACCCGCGCCAGGGAGAGGAATTCGTGAGCATCGCGGCGGCGACCATCAACAGCGTCGCGCTGGGGGTCGTCGGCATATCGCTCCTCCAGGCAGGGGCGACTGGCCTACTACTGACGCTCGCCGACTTCCCCTGGGCCGCGGTGGTGACGATCGCGGCCCTCGCCCTCGCGATCGCGCAGCTCCCCGTCAACCTCGTCCTCCTCTGGCCCATCGTCTGGTCGTTCTCCGAGATGAGCACGCCGATGGCGATCGCGTTCACGGTGCTCGCGCTGCTCATCGGCTTCGCCGACGCCCCCCTGAAGCCACTCTTCCTGGGTCGAGGGGTGCCCATACCTACGCTCGTCATCCTGATCGGCGCGATCGGAGGCATGGTCGTCATGGGGATCATGGGGCTCTTTGTCGGAGCGATCATCCTCGGCCTCGGATGGCGACTCCTCATGGCCTGGGTCGAGATCGTACCCGAAGGGGCCGACAGAACGGTCGCCGCCTCCGGCTAGCCAACGCTTGCCATCCGGTTCGGGCATCGATCCTTTCCAGCCGTCGACGGGCAGCGGCCCGTCACGCCCTCCCCGCACCTTCCGAGGTACCCCGGTGTCCGAACTCCGACCGTCCTCCGCGAGCACCAACGTTCTCGACCTCTCCGTCGACGTCGCGCTGAGGCTGGCACTCGTCGCGTTCCTGCTCGTGATGTGTGTCCTGATCGTGCGTCCGTTCCTCGTGCTCATCCTGTGGGCGATCATCCTCGCGGTCGCGCTCGCAGGTGTCTTCGAGAAGATCGCCGGCGTCGTGGGCAAGCGGGGCCGGGCGGCGACCGTCCTGTCGCTGCTCGGCGTCGCGGTGATCGCGATCCCCTCCTACATCACCGGCACCTCCATCGTCGACACGGTGCGGGACCTCCAGGGTCGCTTGGAGGCCGGCACCCTCGAAGCGCCACCGGCGAGCGAGACCGTGCGGGGCATTCCCGTCGTTGGCGAGCAGATCTATCAGGCGTGGGAGCTGGCTCACGACGACATCCAGCAGGCATTCACCCAGTTCGAGCCCCAGATTCGTGAGGCCGGGCAGTGGGCGGTCGGCTTTCTCACCGGCGTCGGCGGCGCCGTGCTCCAGACGCTCATCGCGCTCATCATCGCGTCCGTCTTCCTGACGTATCGCGAGGGAGCCGTGGTCCAGCGCGGCGAAAGTCGCTCGACGGATCGCCCCGGTCGGTGGCGACGATTACCTCACGATGGCCGGAGCCACGATCAACAGCGTGACCCAGGGCGTGCTCGGCGTCGCGGGCATCCAGGCCGTGCTCACCGGAATCCTGCTCGCGATCTTCGGTGTCCCCGCCCCTGGCGTCTTCGCCCTGGTCATGTTCGTGATCGCGACGGTTCAGCTGCCGGGGCTCATCCTCATGGTCGTCCCGATCATCTGGAGCTTCTCGAACCTGAGCGGGATCAGTCTGCCGATCTTCATCGTTCTCGGCATCGTCGTCGGAGCGATCGATACGCCGCTCAAAGCCGTGCTGCTGGGGCGTGGACTTCCGATTCCCACCTTCGTGATTCTCATCGGAGCGATCGGTGGCATGGTCTCGATGGGCATGATGGGACTCTTCATCGGGGCCGTCATCCTGGGGATCGGGTACCGCCTGGTGATGCTCTGGACCGGAGAGGGACCGACGGTCCAGGAGATCGCGGACGCGATCGAGGGCGAGGGCGCACCGGCATGACGGACGAGGCCGCGCAGACCGAAGCCGCGGAGCCCGCGCCCTCGGAGGCAGATGCCGGCGGCACGACGGACGACAAGAAGCGAGATCCCGTCCGCTTCGCGACGCTTCTCGTCCTGGCCGTGTGCCTCGTGTTCTTCGGCCTGTACGTGTGGGCGGATCGGGTCATGCCGTACTCCGACCAGGCGCGGGTGGCCGGGTACACCGTTCCCATCGTCCCGCAGGTGAGCGGCTACATCACGAACATCGCCGTCGATCTGCACGAGGTCGTGGAGGCGGGTCGACCGCTGGTCGAGATCGACACGCTTCAATACCAGATCGGCGTGCGCGCAGCCCGCGCCCAGCTCGACAACGCGATCCAGCAGATCGAGGGGGCCTCGGCCTCGGTGGAAGCTGCGGCTGCCGCCGTCGCGGCCGCCCGGGCGCAGGAGGACATTACCCGGCGGGACTTCGAGCGTATCGCAGCCATTCGTGAACGGGACCCGTCCGCGATCTCCCAAGCGGATCGGGACCGGGCAGAGGCCGCACATCTGGGCGCGATCGCATCGGTCGAGGCCGCGGAAGCCGACCGCCGACGTGCCGAAGCCACCCTGGGCCCGACCGGGACGGACAACCCGTCGGTTCGTGCCGCGCTCGCGGCGCTGGAACAGGCCGAGTGGGCCCTGGCCCGGGCTACGATCGTGGCCCCGTCGACCGGAGCGATCGAGAGCCTCTTCCTCGACGTCGGGCACTTCGCGGCACCGGGTCAGCCGCTCCTGACGTTCGTGTCGACGGCTGGAACGTGGATCACGGTCGACATGCGTGAAAACAACCTGGAGAACCTCGAGCCCGGGACTCCGGTGGAGGTTCTCCTGGACGTGGCGCCGGGCCGGGTTTTCGACGGCGCCGTCCGCAGCATCGGGTACGGCGTGGGCGGCTCGATGCCGGAGAACCGAGGCACGCTGCCGTCGGTCTCCACCACCACGGGGTGGCTTCGACAGCCCCAACAGTTTCCCGTGGTGATCGACCTCGTTGACCCGATCCCGCCCGATGAGCTCCGCATCGGGGCGCAGGCCAGCGTCATGGCCTACACCGGGGACCACGGCTTCCTCAACGCCATCGGCCGGCTCGTCATGCGGCTCAACACGTACCTCTCGTACCTGCGCTGACGTAGGTGACGAGCGTGTCCGCGACCCTGGCGGACAGGGTCGACGAGTTCTTCGATCCTCGCGAGGTGCTGCGACGAAGGCAGATCTTACGCCTCGCCTTCGGGATGACAGTCTCCGCCGCCATCGCCTTCGGCTTCGCATGGCCCCTGTCGTTCATCACGCCCGTGTTCGCGGCCAAGCTGCTGACGACACCCAGGGCCCTGCCGGTGAAGATGCAGGCGGCGTTCCTCGTGTTGCTCTGGGTCGGCCTGACCGCCGGGACCGAGGTGCTGCTCCCGCTCCTGCAATATCCGGTGGTGCACGTGCTCTTCACGGGCCTCGTGCTCTTTCTGCTCTTCTACGCAAAGGCGGGAGGGACGAACCCGATCCTCGTGGTCTTCATGCTAATCGGGGTCATCGTCGTGCCCCTGATCGGAACGATCCAGCCGTCGTTGGCTCGAGCCGTCGCCAACGGGCTGTTCTTCGCCGCGGCGGTCTCGATCGGCACGGTCTACCTCTCGTCGGCGCTCTTTCCCGACCCTCCCGAGGTCGAGCCACCACCACGACCGGACCCCGCAGCGGCGGCGGCCGGCCGGTCGTCGAGGGACCGAGCCGTGATGGCACTGCGGAGCCTTGCGGTGCTCTTCCCACTCGTGGTGCTCTTCCTCTTGTACTCGATGACCGGCGCCGCCGTGATGCTCATCTTCGCGATGATGCTGTCTCTCGAGCCGACGTACGGCGTCCATCTCAAGGCCGGCTCGGGGCTGATCCTGGCCCAACTCTCCGGCGGGCTCGTCGCCGTCGTGCTCTACCAGCTCCTGGTCATGGTGCCGTCGTTCTGGTTCTTCCTCACGCTGTGCTTCGGGTCGGGGTTGCTCATCGGTGACCAGATCTTCCGCGGCACGAAGCTCGGCAAGCTCCTGAGCGCTGGCATCACCGCCGTGTTCATCGTCCTCGGACCGACCCTGACCGGGGATTCGGCCGCCGGTGCCAACCTCGCCATCCGGTTGGCGCTCATCACGGCCGGTGTCCTCTACGTCGTTCTCGCCTC
>JBDHDM010000520.1:0-3120 GCA_039591515.1 Gemmatimonadota bacterium
TCTTGTCCAGCGACGAGTTCGAGCGCCTGAAGTCTCGATTTCCCGAGTTTCGCGAAGCGCTGCGTGCGATCGCGTCCGTAAAGTCGGACAAGCTCGCGGAGCTCGTGTCGCAGGGCTGCATTCTTTAGGAGTCTGCTTTGAACATCGTGATTGCGGACAGCCTGGTCCGCGAAACGCTGAGCCCGGAGCGGCAGTTCCACGGCATTCCTGCCAACCTCGGCGCACGCGAGATCGCCCGGCTCATGGGCCGTGGCCGAGCGTATGGCGAAGGCCCCTTGCCGTCTCTGATCCGAGCGGCGGCGGAATCCGGCGGGCGCACGGGGCTGGTGCTTCTACGTGAGGTGGCACCGACGGACGAGGCAACAGGGACGTCGAATGGTGTCTCCGGAGCTCGTGGGGTGCTCGCGGAATGGGTCGACCCGGTTCGATCCGTAGCCGCCGAGGCATCGGCGCTCGACTGCGCTCCTGGGCGGATCCCCTGGCGCACACTGATCGAAGCGATCGCCGGCGTGGCGGGTGTCGAAGAGAGCTCCGTCGCCGACGGTGCCGTCGACCTCGGCTTCCTCGTGGTGGGATGCCAGACCGAGAAGCGGATTCAGGCGATCGCGACGTTCCTGCGGAACGTCCTGGGTTTCGAGCGTGTCGCCGTCAGCCCGCACCTGGTGGGGAGTACGACCGCGGAAGCGCACTATGCGGTGCTGCGCCACAACCTGCCTCGGTCCGGAGTGAACGTGCTGCTCGATCTGGGAGAGGCGGCCCGCTGGGTCGACGTCGACCCCGAGCGTGCCGGGCTCGAGGGAGGTGCGCCCTGCGCGATCGGGCCGGACGAGGCCCGGGACCAGATGGACGCCGACGCCCAGCGCATCGTCCAGCTGATCTGTATGCACTGGACGAGGGCGGAACTGCGCGCTCTGGCTGGAGGGTTCAGCGGGAGCCTGCTCTTTCTCGCTGACGGCTGGAAGGGCGAGGCACGTACCGAGCCGATGGTGATCAAGATCGACGACTTCGCGCAGATGAGACGCGAGCTCGACGGCTACCACCAGGTGAAGGACTTCTTCGGCAAGCACGTGCCCACGTTCGGGTATCCGGTCCGTCAGGGCAGCCTGCTCGGTGTCGGGATGGAGCTGGCGGCCATGGAGGGCCGACCGACCACCCTGCAGGACCACTTCGAAGAGGCAGGCACGGAGTCTGAGGTGGTCCACTTTCTCACCCGGCTCGAGAAATCTCTGGACCTCCTTTCCGGCAAGCTCTACGGGAACACGCTCGAGCGTAGCAGCGTGGCACCCTTCCGGAGCTTCGGATTGCACGCGGCCCAGCAGATCGCGTGGCTTCGGGAGAACGCGTCGATCATTCTCGGCTATAGCGAGGAGTCCGGCCGTTCCGTGGAGAGCGTCGACCTCGACCAGCTCGAGAACGTGGCACGCCTCGTGACCCGGAATCCGGATGCGGTCGAGTCCGAGCTCTGTTTGCAGCACGGTGATCTCAACCTGGCCAACGTCATCTGCGACGAAGGGGACAACGTCTGGTTCATCGACTGGACGCACAGTGGAATCCACCCGCTGGAGCTCGACTTCGCGAAGCTCGAGAACGACGTGAAGTTCGTCATGAGCAAGGACTTCGATGTCGATGATCTGCCCAGGCTGCACGCGTTCGAGGAGTACCTTCTCAGTCAGAAGATCCCGGCTCCGGCTGACGAACTGCCTGACGCCTTGAAGTTCGCGAAGTGGGATCTGCGCTTCCGGAAGATCCTCGCCGCCGTGCGTCTGATTCGTCAGCGCTGCTTCGGGCTCAAGGAGGGCGACGATTGGCTGGTCTACCGGGTGGCGTTGCTGCGGTATGCCATGCACACGCTCAGTTTCGATCAGCGCAGGGGACGAGGTGAGTGCGACGAGACGCAGCTCATGTATGCGCTGTACTCGTGCGAGTCGCTCACGCTGTCGCTCGTCGCCGACGACTTCCATCTCAAGATCCGCGCCGAGCGACCCGGGTCGTATCCCGAACGTCAGCGCATCTCGATCGACGAGTCGCTGTGGCTTATGGATTGCGAAGATTATGACCCGCCGTACCACGTCGATCCGACCGTGCTGGCGGCGGCGCGAGATCGCGCCGAGAAGGGGTGGGCGGATCCGGAGGAGGCGGACGCGGCCATGCTGGCCGACCGCCCGGCACGCTTCCGGGACGACGAGGGGCGTCCGCTCAACCCGCGCGGCCGCACGGGGATCGCCGGCCGGGGACTTCTCGGGCTGTGGGGTGCCAACGCGTCGGTCGTGGGTGTCGTCCTGCGTACCAGCGCGGTGACCGGTGAACTCCAGATCCTGCTCGGTTCCAGCGAGGACGACCCCACGCTCGAGGTGCCCCAGGGGTTCCTGCTCCCCGATGAAGAACCCGAAGACGGTCTTCTCCGCGTGATGGAGGTGGAAACGGGTTGGCGACCTCAAGGGGCGCCGATTCCGTTGAGTGAGGGCTACGCGTACGACGCCCGTCAGACGGACCACGCCTGGGTCGAGCAGCGAGCGTATATGTTCGACCCTGCGGAAGAGGACGTTCCGGACCTCTTCGACCCGGGGGGGGATCTCGAAGAGGTCTCGTGGTGGCCCATGGATGTCGAGACGATGACCCGGATTCCGGCGGGTCAGGCTCCGGTGATCAACGAGGCGTTGGAAGCCGCCCGCGGGGCGGGGCGGCTCGACGAAGAGCTGGCCGAGCGACTGATCCGCAGAGCCGTCTGATCGTGTCCCTCCTGGATGAAGAACGCGCCGCGCTCGACGCATTCCGCTCCGCGCGCTCCCTGGTGACGAGGTCCGACGCCATCGGGGAGGCTTCAGCGGTCAGCGCGTCCGTGCCGTACCTCCGTCCCTGTTGGAGCTCAAGCGAGACGGGTCACCCGTGACGGCGCTGGAGCGTGACATCGAGCTCGAAATCAAGGCTGCCCTCGAGGTGTTCGAACCCGAGGCGGACTTCGTGGGTGAGGAGAGCGGCGGGCGGCTGGACGATGCGGGTTGGGCGCTGAGCATCGATCCGATCGATGGCACGTGGGCGTTTCTGTCGCACACGGAGACGTTCTCCGTGGTGATGAACCTCTTCCGGGAAGGCCAGCCCTTCATGGGCGTCGTGGCGAGT
>JBDHDM010000521.1:0-2825 GCA_039591515.1 Gemmatimonadota bacterium
TGGTATGTGAGAGTTCTCCCAATCGTTCGAACCGGCAAGCCTCAACGCAAGACGCACGTACGCGATCGCGGGCACGTATCTGGAGTTCATGGAGTGGCGGAAGGCGGATCTCGACGCGCGTAGGGGCGTCGTCTACCTGACGCCGGAGCGAGCCGAACTCCACACCGAGCCCGGAACGCTGCACCGCGCCGGACGCTGGGAGCGCTCACCCGCGCTGGAGGCGGCGCTGAGGTTGGAGGCGGGACGAAACTTGCGCTGAGGGTGTGCACGTTGGTGTGCATGTTCACGTTCACAATCCGCGTGAGAATGCCCACGGGACTCCACGGCGATCACGAGAAAACCCCCGAGGCTCCACGAAATCCGTGAAACCCCGAGGGTCTCGTGCGGGCTTGCAAACCAGGCGCTCTCCCAACTGAGCTATGGCCCCATCGACGGAGAAGATAGCAAGCCGCTGATATGGCTGGTAGGCGACGCCCCGGCTCCCTAGCTTCGAAGGCGCCGCCCCGCCGCGGCGACGAGACCAACCACGGCTCCGATGACCGAATCTCCCTCCAAACGCTCGAGGCTCTCGCTCCGTGGACAGCTCGTGGCTCTGGTCGCGGGCCTCGTGGTGCCCCTTCTCGTGCTCCAGGGTTGGTGGAGCGCGCACGACTACCAATCCGCGCGCGAGCATGCGGAAGCCAACGCCCTCGCCGTAGCCGACGCGATGGCGCTGGGCGTGCTCCAGTTCTTCCAGCAGGCCGAGGAGCTGATGACGGCGACGGCGAGGAACTCTCCGTCGGATTGGCTCACGGCCGCGGCCTGCCCCGAGCGTGTCGCGAACGTCCGAGCACTCCTCCCGTTCCTTCGGAACGTGGTCGTCGTCGACCGGGAGGGCACGGTCTCCTGCTCGGCTCTCCCCGCGCCTGAGGGCGCCAGCGGCGCGTCGTGGCCTTGGTTCGAAGGGGTCCGCGCGAACCCGGCCTTCACGCTCGGTGTTCCGGTCGAGGCCGACTTCACGGGAGACTGGATCCTCCCGCTGATCGCGCCGGTTCCCACAGGGGACGGCTCGTTCGGTGGCGCACTGGTCGGCACGGTCGCACTGGTCGAGCTGAGTCGGCTCTTCGGCAGCGTCGCCATCCCCGACGATCACCTGGTCACGGTCGCCACCCCTGACCGAGTCGTGATCGCACGCTCCAGCGATCCGGAGAGCCGTGTGGGCGCCCCACTGCCGCCGCTCACTGGGTCCGACCGCGAGGTCGCTCCAGGGCGATGGGTGGCGACGGGCCCCGATCTGGGCGGGATCGAACGAACGTGGGGTCAAGTCGAGATCGACACCGGGTGGATCGTCTACGTGGGCGTGCCCAACGATGTGGTGTTCGGCCCCGCACGCCGAGAAGCCTTGGCCCACGTCGGCACCTCCTTACTGGTCGCCCTGCTCGGTGTTCTCTTCGCGGGCTGGTCGTACCGTCGGATCGCCGGCGCGCTTCGCGAGCTCGTCCTGAGGACACGGGCGACGGCCGAGGGCGACGTGGTTCCCCTTCCGCCCGACACGCCGGTGGAGGTCAGCGAGGTCGTCGAGCAGTTCAATCGGGCGCGGGGCGCGCGTGCGCGTGCCGAGTCGGCCGAGCGCATGGCGCGCAAGCGCTTCGAGTCTCTATTCGACAATGCGGTCGTGGGCCTCTACGTATCGACCGAGGACGGCCGCTTCCTCCAGGTGAATCGAGCGCTAACCGAGATGCTCGGGTACGAGTCGGAAGCGGACCTGCTCGAGTTGGGTCCTGGGCCCCTCTACGCGGACAGAGCGGAGCGGGAGCGACTCGTCGAGCGGGCTCGGTCGACGGGCACCGTGGCGACCTGTGAGCTCGATTGGCTGCGGGCGGACGGTGTGCCGATCACCGTCAGGTTGGGGGGCAACCTCATCCCGGGACCGTCCGGCGAGCCCGTCTTCGAGATGATCGTCCAGGACATCACGGAAGAGAAGCGAACGGAAGATCAGCTCCGGCAGACGCAGAAGATGGAGGCGATCGGCAAACTCGCCGGCGGCATCGCGCACGACTTCAACAACATCTTGACCGTCATCGGCGGGAACGTCGAGCTGTTGGAGGGTGAGCTCCGGACGTCCGACCCCATGCGCGACGACCTACATCAGATCTCGCAGGCCACGACGCGCGCCGCGTCGCTCACACGCCGCCTCCTCTCCTTTAGTCGAAGCCAGAGGACCGGGCGGCAGATCGTCGACGTCAACGAGATCATCCCCGACCTTTCGAAGATGTTGGTGCCCATCCTCGGCGAGACGATCGCGCTCGAGGTCGACACCAGCGGGGAGAGCCTTCTGGTGGACATCGATCCCGGCGAGCTCGAACAGGTCATCTTGAACCTCGTGCTGAACGCGCGTGATGCCATGCCGCGAGGTGGCCGAGTGCGCATCGCGACTGCGCTCGGCAACGGCCGGGACGAAGCACCCGGAGGCGACGAGCCGGCCCGCGTCGCCATGCTCTGCGTGCAGGACACCGGCGTGGGCATCGCGCCCGGCACCGGCTCCCGCATTTTCGAGCCCTTCTACACGACGAAGCCGATGGGCCAAGGCACCGGCCTCGGCTTATCGACCGTCTACGGAATCGTCAGCCGGGCCGGTGGCAGCGTCGACGTGGAGAGCGAACCCGGCCAGGGAGCCACCCTGACCGTGCGACTCCCGATCGCCGCCGCGGGCGAGCAAGCCCCGGCGCCGGCAGCGGACGTCCCCACCCGAGTACCGACCGAGCGCATTCTGGTGGTGGAAGACGACGAGATGGTCCGCCGTTTCGTCGAGCGCGCGCTCCGTGAGGTGGGATACCGTGTGCGGT
>JBDHDM010000522.1:0-2810 GCA_039591515.1 Gemmatimonadota bacterium
AGGACGTCACGGACGTCCAGCGCCTCGGCCAGCAGAACCAGGGTGGCGTCGGCAAAGTCCATCGGCGTGTCGGCGTACTTTGCCATCAGTTGCGCGGCCTCGAGAAGCTCCGGAGGCCGGCAAAGGTCGTACATCTCGGTCCGAGACGACTCCACGAATTCTGCGAGCACGCGAGGTCCCTCGTTGATGGCCGACACGAAGTACATCGCCTCGGTGATCACGGCGCTCGTGGTGGCAAGCTGTCCGGTGAACTCCTCGAGGTGGGCCACGACCTCATCGTGTGTCTGATCGGAGGCATCCAGGTAGGCCACGACCGGGCCGGTGTCGAGCAGCCAGGTCTTCACGACCGCCAGTTGCGCTCACGAAGCTGCCGTCTCCAGGGCTCCGCGGCTTTCCGGGGAAGGCGCAGGCTGCCTTTGAGGTGCCCGACCCGAGCCTTGAGCGGCCGGTCGGCCAGGGCATCCTCGAGGATCTCGCGAACCACCTGGGAGACGGTCTTTCCGCTCATCGCCGCCTTCCTGTCGAGGGCTTCACGCAGGGACTCGTCGGCCCGAATGGTGATTGTCGTACTCATGTACACAATGTAAGACAAATCGATCTCGGGGTCAAGCGAGACGGGAGGGGACTGGCTCCGGAGCGAAGCGGAGGTGCCTGTCCCCGGTCCTCCTGGGCACTTAACGTGATGGTTTCATCTTCCCGTAACCCGGAAGCTCTACGCGCTCGAGGACTTGCTCGAGCATCGACCGGGCGCTCTGAGGTGAGTCCTGAGCTATGTAGGAGAGCGCTTCATCGAGCGCGGATCGCGCCTCGTCGGTCCACGTTACCCGGCGGCGTTCGCCAGCCACTTCTTGCGAAGCTCCCGAGCCACGTCCTCGTGGGACAACGTGCGGCCCGCGTCCAAATCGGCCCGCCCGCGCTCGATCGCCTGCAGGACGTACAAGTGATACAGCACGTCGTCCAGACTGCAATCGTCCGGTAGGCGATCGAGAAGCTCTCGAACGGTTTGCTTCGCTCGCACCTTCTTACCTCTCACCAGTGGGACCTTTCCCAAGCATACGTCTGTGGGGCCGATTGTGATATTTGCAAGACAGAGAAGGGGTTGCCGATCCGCAACTCCGGCTGGCCGGTCGAGCGCTCCGACCCTTCCCGGACCTCCCGGGCGCTCTGAAACCGGTCGGCGGGGTCCTTGCGCAGGCAGGTCTCGATCACCGCCTGCAGCGCCCCGGGAAGTTCGTCGCGCAGGCTCGTCACCGGCTCGGGCGTTTCCCTCAGGATGGCGGACATCAGGCCGGCGGCGCTGTCGGACCGGAACGGGCGACGTCCGCTCGCGATCTCGTAGAGGATGACGCCCAGGGCGAAGATGTCGGTTTGGCACGACCGGCGCGGGCAGCGGCGTCGCTAGCCCTCCACGAGCTCCAGGATCGTATCGCGGCGCACGCCGTCGTACTTCATCGCCTCCGACGCCTTCTCCGTCTGCAGCGCCTCGTGCCAGGTCGCCACGTCGGGGGTCTCGACGATCAATCCGATCCGATTCGAGCCCTTCGGGTCACGGAACGTGCGAACCTTGATGCCCAGCGGCCCAAAAAGCTCTTCGCGCTTGGGTGAAGCGAGCCAGTGCTCGACGTCATCGACTTCGTGAAAAACCATCAACGTAACCATGGCGTTCCCTCCCTTGTTGCAGCGGCCAGACTCAATACCGTTCACCGGACGACGACCGCCGAAGAAGTTCCCAAGTATAGTTGCCTCGGCACGGACAACTCACGAGCTCAGGTCGCGGCTGTAGATCACGAAGTTTCGCTCCGGGCGGCAACCGAGTTTCTCCCCCGTTCTTCTGGACGGTCGGTTCTCATCGAGCACGATCGTGTAGCTCGTGGAGCGATAGCCGGCGTCCATCATCCCGAGGAAGGATTTGGCCGCCATCGCGAGGTTCAACCCGCGCCCACGCGCCTCCTCGAGCAGGCTGATCGACAACAGCAGCGCGTGTCCGCTCTCCGGGTTGTTGAGATCGGGGAGGGAGTAGACGCCTCCGACGACACGCTCGTCGACCTCCGCGAACACGGTCATCTCGGGCACCAATACCTCCTTCATGTGCACCGTGAGCCCGCTGCACTGCTCGTCGGTGAACATCGGGGCACCCCAATGTTTGTCATACGTCGCTCGGTAGAGCTCGCCGAAATGCGCGTTCTCCTCTTCCATGCGGTCGAAATTCCACGAGCGTAGGCCGGCGCCGGTCTCCGCCGCGTAGTCCAACATCTTCCGGTAGCGCTCGGCCAGCTCGGGCGTGAACCGCACCCGGTACTCGGCCAGGCCCTTCTCGGTCGAGAAGCCGCCGCTCTTGATGTAACCGTGGTAGTACGCCGGGTTGTAGGTGTGGAACAGCGTCGGCCGAACGTCGTACGCGTCGGTCGTCATCGGAAGTTGCCATCCGTAGTGATACGAAAGCCGCGCCGTTCGAGCGCCCGCGGCCGTGAGCCAGTCGCAGGCTTGAAAGAGGAGCTCCCTCACGTCGTCGTCGTGGCCCGGAAGCGCCTCGAAGAAGAACAGGTGGCCGACGTCCTCTTTCCAGTACTCGTTGAACGCGTCATCCATGACCGCCGCGACGCGGGCGACGACGTTGCCTCCACGCTCGGCCAGGAACGACTGAACTCTCGATTGCGCCGCGAAGGGTCCGCCGTCCTGGATCAAGCCCATGACGTGCTCCGGGTCGGGTGCGACCCAGTTGCGGTCATGCTCGTAAACTTCGGCAGCGAGCTCCATGAATCGCTCCCGGCCGGCGTTCGTGTCGATTTTTTGGATCATGGCGGCACCTC
>JBDHDM010000523.1:0-2805 GCA_039591515.1 Gemmatimonadota bacterium
GCTCGAGTCCGTCGGCACAGCGCACTCCACCGCGGGAGTCGCTCACGGCGACGATCTTTGCACCCGCCTCGTGGAAGAGCTCTGCCGCGATCCCGCCGGCATTGCCGAAACCCTGGATGGCCACGGTCAGTCCGTCCAGTGTTTCCGCCCCTTCGAGCACGCCGCGCTCGAGCGCTCTCTGCGCCACGAACAAACCACCGCGCGACGTTGCCTCGTTGCGTCCGAGAGAGCCGCCGACGTGTACGGGCTTACCCGTGACGACGCCGAGGTTGTTCTGCCCTTTGTGCATCATCTCGTACGTGTCATAGATGATGGCCATGATGCGGGCGTTGGTGTTGACGTCCGGAGCGGGGATGTCCGTGTACGGACCGATGTTGTCGTTCAGATCCGCAGTGTACCGCCGCGTGATGTGCAGCAGGTCCTCGTCCGAGAGCTTCTTGGGGTCGCATACCACGCCACCCTTCGCTCCCCCGAAAGGCACATCGACGACCGCACACTTCCAGGTCATCCACGATGCCAGTGCGCGGACCTCGTCCGGCGTCACGTCCGGATGGTACCGGATCCCGCCCTTGCCCGGCCCTCGCACGCGGTTATGCACGCAGCGGTACCCTACGAAGTTGCGTACCTCTCCCGAGGAGGTCGCGACCGGGAATTCCACGGTGATCAGCTTGTCCGGGCGCTTCAGGAACTCGAAGAGTCCGGGCTCGAGACGAGGCAGATATCGGGCAGCGGTGTCACACTGGCGCTGAGCGATGACGAACGGGTTGAGCTCTTCGTGTGACACGTCAGGGGGGCTCCGGTTGGGGGGCGGTCGATGTCACGCTCGTGCAGGTAAGCTAGAAGCTGTCTCGGTGGCCCTCTGTGGGGCAATCATTCCGTAGAGCGTGGGGGAATCGGATGCACCTCCTGTGGTGAGACGTCCGGCCGAGCGGGGGGCCTTCGATAATCCTTGATGTCCAAAGGATCGTCACGTACGGTGTGGATGTAGCAGGCCCCCGGGTGGTATGACACCGATAGGTAATTCGACGTGGCAAGAGTACTGATTGTCGACGACGAGGAGGGCGATCGCCTGATCGCTCAGGCGATTCTCGAGCGAGCCGGCCACGAGATCTTCTTCGCCCACGACGGTGAAGAGGCGCTGCGCCAGTACGCGCTCAAGGGCATCGATGTGGTCGTCACCGACCTGCACATGCCCGAGGTGCACGGCTTCGAGCTCATCAGCGTCCTTCGGGACTTCAAGAAGCCGCCGGCACTCGTCGCCGTGTCTGGCACGGGTCAATTCCAGCTCACCATGGCCGAGGCGCTCGGCGCCAAGTACACGCTGACCAAGCCGCTCGACCCCGAGCTACTCGTCGACGCGGTGAGCCGCGCCCACGCCGATCATCTGGCCGAACAGGCGGAGTCTGCCGAGGGCTGACTCCGACGCTCGCGGGCTCGCTACGGCCAGAAGAGAATCAGCGCGACACCCCCGGCGATGGCGATGGCGCCCAGCGTGGCGAAGCGCCGTGCAAAGGCCCGGCTGCCCAGTAGAGCGGCGAGGACGACCTTGAAGACCAGATTCGACACGGTCGCCGTGATGACGAGTCGCCATCCGATGTCCGCCGACAATCGACCGGTCTCCACGAGTCGTGAAGTCGACAACGTGAGCGCATCCACGTCGGTGAGCCCGGACACGGCAGCGGCCACGTATAGGCCGGTCCCGCCCGCCCAGTCCTCGGCGGCGGCCACCACCAGAAGGACGAGCGCATACACGCCACCGAAGAGGATCGCCGGCCTGAGCTCGGTCGGGTTACCCGGCTCGATCGGCATGTCGCTCGGCGCCGTGCCCGATCGCCAGATGAACGCAGCGACCACGGCGAAGAGCACGAGCATCGCCAGGAGCGGTGGTGCAGCCGACGCGAGGAAGGACGGGCTGACCGCCCCGATCTCGATCAGCAGGCGAATGAACACGACGCCCGAGGCGACCCAGATGACGATGACGGCCGCGACATCCCGGGCCGGGTGCGACTTCGTCACACGCGCGTAGCCCACGGTCGTCGCCGTGCTCGACACGACGCCACCCAGGACCCCCGCGAGGAGTGTTCCCGCTCGCTCGCCGAGCAAGCGGTACGCGCCGTATCCCACCAGGTTCAGGCCGACGATCAGCACGACCATCCACCACACCTGGCGCGGGTTGATCACGTC
Organism: Gemmatimonadota bacterium; assembly: GCA_039591515.1. Taxonomy (GTDB): domain Bacteria; phylum Gemmatimonadota; class Gemmatimonadetes; order Longimicrobiales; family Gaopeijiaceae; genus UBA2589. Next base: position 2,185 of record JBDHDM010000523.1, read on the forward strand.
GTAGGGACCGTAGGTCTGGGACGGCAGGATCGGCAGGACGATCAGGGAAATCACGGTGAACTGCATGATGGCCCGCACGTCCCGGTCGGTCAGGCGACCAACCCACGAATGAAGCTCATCCCGCAGATGCAGCAGCATCGCGGTCACCGCCCCGCAGACGATGCCGACCTCCGTGGGCCCCGCGACCGTGAGCACGCCGACGAGGTAGGTCACCACCACCGCGGCCTCGGTGGTCTGGCCGGGATCCGACTGGTTCGTGTGCAGGAGGACCGCGTTGCCGGTGACCATGAGCGCAACCACGCCGAGTAGGCCGGCAACGACCAACCATTCCGTCGTGTGGGGGATGAGAAGAGCGGCCACACCGCCCGCCAGAGCGACCAGCGCGAACGTGCGCAGTCCGGCGAGCGGAGATTCGGCTCGCTCCTTCTGAAGGCCGATGAGGAGTCCGAGGCCCAGCGCGATCGCCAGGTCGAGGAAAGCGTCGCTCAGCATGCGGTTACCTGATAGGGGTTTGCCGGCATCAAGTGGGTCATGTAGCGACGACAACGCAAGACGGAAGCACGGCTTCGGAGCATCCTCCCACCGGGTTGACCTCTCCTCCGAGAAGAACGTACCTTTCCT
>JBDHDM010000524.1:0-2800 GCA_039591515.1 Gemmatimonadota bacterium
AGCTCGGCTGGAGGCGTGACAACGTCACGGAGCTCACGGACGCCGACTACCTGAGCATGGTGCTCAAGAAGACGTGTTGGCTCGCTACCATCCATCCACTCCGCGTCGGGGCGCTGATCGGCACACGTGGTCGGATCGATCCCGACCCGTTCATTCGCCTCGGCTTCTTTCTTGGCGCGGCGTTTCAGGTCCAGGATGACTTGCTCAACCTGCAGGGTGACGCAGAGGCCTACGGCAAGGAGCTCGACGGGGACATTCTGGAAGGGAAGCGCACCCTCATGATGATCCATCTGTTCGAGCATGCCTCCGGCGCGGAGCGGCGACGCCTCACCGAGATGCTCAGCTCTGCGCGCAACGAGCGCGGCGCGGAGGACGTTCGCTGGGTCCGGGAGCTGATGGATCGACACGGCTCGATCGGGTACGCGCGCCAAGCCGCGCACGGACTCGCGGGCGCTGCACGCTACGAGTGTACGCGGTTGTTCGGCGCGCTACCGGACTCACCCGACAAGCGCTTCATCGAGGCGCTTCCGGAGTGGGTCATTCGTAGGACCTGAGCGCCTGCGACCGACGATGGTCGGCGCCCTGGCGGGGCGGCCACGGATAGGTGACGAACGTCTCCAGCTCCCGGAACCCGACCGAGACGCGACGAGGCGGAGCGCCTCGGGAGCGCACCTGGTGAAGACCTGACAGCAGGCTCGGAAAGAGCTCGCGACCGAACTCGATCGTACCCTCCACCTCGTGCAGCTCGTCCCCGGACGTGCGCAAGTCGCGCCTCAGCTCGGCGAGCATGGGGCGGCGGCTCCGAAGGCCTCCCAGCAGGGGCTGGATCGTGCCCGAGGCGGCTGCCGTCCGATCAATGTCCGCTTCGAGCCGGCCTGTGGGCTCGAACGTGGCCCGGAGGAAGGGGCGGCTTTCCAACCTGACCTCCCAATCGTGAAGGCCGTCCGTCGAGAACTCGGTCAACCGCTTGTCGTATCCGTAGTAGGCGATCGAGTCGATCTTGAGGGCGAGCGGCGAGTCGGTGGTCATGCCCAGCACGACCGAGACCGGCGCGGGACTCCCCGCGTACCGCACGTCCGGCACGGAAACGAGCAGCTCGTGGTAGGGCTCGATCACCGTCCAGCGGGTGGCGTCGAGGGCCTGCCGCTCCATGAAGTCTCCCATGCGGGCAGAGCCGACGAGCGCGGCTTGGCGGGCTCGTCTGGCTCCCCAGGCCCAGGCCGTCGAGGCGCCCCAGAAGCCTCCGGCCAGGTGCCCGAGCTCGCGGGCCACCATCGCCCACTCTCGCCGCTCCAGGCCACCCGCGAGGATTCGTCCTTCCGTGACCCGCCAGAGCTCGCAGCAGACCTGTCTGCCCTCGGGGGCCGCGAGCTCGACCGCACCGAGGGGCGCCAATGTGCGGGCGAGCTCGCCCGGGTCCACGTCCACGTAGCAGCGAACGCCGGTCATCTTGCTGGCCGCGACTGCCAGAAGCGGGTGGCCGAGCTGCGTCACAGGTCCACTCTCGAGACCCCTTCGAATTCGAGCACGAAGTCGGGGCCGAACATGGTTGAAGCCGTCTGGAAGCCCGGCTGTCGATCCCCTCCGATCACACGTTCGATCACCCGGGTCGCCATGATCGCGGTGGACTCGTAGGCCTCGGGCGTATCGATTCGCGACCTCGCAGCCGCCCTGGGCGATTCCGCTTCGACCACGATCGAACAGCGCTCCTGGGCGCGCTCTTCCGGCGTCGGGCCGGCGGGGAGCATGTCGGCGTATTGATGGAAGAAGCTGTTCGCCGACGTGGACCGCAGCAGCCACCCCCAGTACTGGTTGATGGTCACGGCGGCGAGACGAAACGCGGTCGCCTCGAAGTACACCTCGATGTTGGGGATGCGCGTGCTGCGGTAGGCCGTGACCAGGTCGCCCCAGCTCACGGCCACCATCGGACGGTGTCCCGACCCGAAGTCCGCCCAGCGCATCTGCATGCGCATGAGCATCTGCTCGAGGCGACCCTCGCGCCGCGTGTGCACCGGGATCCCGATGTGCTCTGCCAGCGTCACGCCCGACCCGTGCGACATGAGGTTCGAGGCCGAGACGTAGAACGTCAGCCGAGTCGCGTCGGGCACGCGATTGGCCACGTGGGTCGCGAGGCAGTCGGAGGGGACCACGTCGAACCCGATGGCGGGAAGGAGCATGAGTCCCCGGTCCCTCGCGGCGCGGCCGGCGTCTGCCACCCGATCGAGGGGTTCGACCTCGCCGCTCAGATCGAGGTAGTCGAGGCCCTCTCGCAGGCATCCCAGGACGAGAGGGGTCGTCGTGTGCATGAAGGGGCCGGCGGCGTTCAGCAGCACGTCCATTCCGCGAAGGCCACGGTCGACCGCGCCGGGATCGGCGAGCGAAAACACGCGATGGGGCACGTCGAGCTCGCGGGCGACCTCAGCGGTCCGGGTCGGGTCGCGACCCGCGAGGACGGGGTCGATCCCGAGGGCCTTGAGTCGGGGGAGCAGCAGGCGAGCCGTGTAGCCATACGCTCCGTACACGATGAGCTGCCGGCCGGAGGAGGGCACAGGACCTACCCTTCAGCCGTCGCCCGAGCTCGTCGTCGGCTCAACGCCGGGGGTGACGAGGCTCCGCCTCCGCCGGGCCCGGGCGGTTGGGCGGCGGGGCGTTCACGCCCAAGAGGCTCGTCCACTGTTGGGCCATGCCCAGCCACATCATGGTCGCGTCGCGGTAGGTCCGAACCCATGGCTCGGGCGGAACGAACGGGCTACTGGAGTCGACGAAGGGACGCAGCCACGGCATCCACACCTGCTCGGCG
>JBDHDM010000525.1:0-2799 GCA_039591515.1 Gemmatimonadota bacterium
ACGCATGGCCATCAGCGGTCGGACAGCGCATCTCGCGCGCACGAAGGCTCTAAGATCTCGGCTCTCCGTCATCCATGATCACCGTACGGATCGGGAACGGGATCTCGATACCCTCCACGCCATACCGGCGATGAAGGCGCTTGATGAAAGCATGCCGGACGGGGCCTTGGCTACGGAAGTCGCGCACCATCAGCCGCACCTGAAAGTCGATGCTCGAAGCCCCGAAAGCCCTGTAGAGCATGATGGGGTCCTCCTCCGACACGCCGCCCGCTATGTCGGCCAACACCTCCCGAGCGACTTCGAGCGTCACCGCTTCTACGTGCTCCAGATCGCTCGAGTAGCTCACGCCCACATCCACGCTGACCCAAAGGTGCGCCCGTGGGAACGTGAAGTTCTTCACGATCGAGGAAGCGAGAATCGTGTTCGGCACCGCGAGGAGGTTGCCGTCAGGAAACGTCTCGATCGTGGTGTTGCGGGCCCTGACGTCCGTGACCCATCCCTCCTCGCCCGTGGACAGTCGCACGAAGTCTTTCGTCCGCACCTGCCCCGCCAGAATGATGTGCACGCCCGAGAAGAGGTTCCCCAACGTATCCTGGAGTGCCAGCGCGACGGCCAGGCCGCCGATCCCCAACGCCGTGAGAAGCGGCGTGATCTGGATGCCGAGATTCTGGAGGATGATGAACAACCCCAGCGCGCCGATTGCGAGGCGCGCGAGGTTCACGACCAACGTGGGCGATTGGATCGCTCCCGGCGCCTGTGTAGAGAGCATCTCGACGGCGCCCCCCGCCAGCCGCATCGCGCCGATGGTCACGGAGCCGAAAAGGGCGATCGTCAGGAGGCCCTGAACGGAACGGAGGACGAGGGGATCCACGGTCCCGATGGCAAGCGCCAAGTAGAGCCCTGCTGCCCCCAACCATACGGTCGGCAGGCCTCGCAGCGACTTTACCAGAATGTCATCCCACCTGAAGCTCGTCCTCAGCGCGAAGCGATGGACCCGTACGACCACGACGCGCTCGACGACCAGCCCGAGCAACACGCCACCGAGGCCGAAGACGATTAGCTGCACCCAAGGCAGCTGGAGGAACTCGATCATTGCCCTTGCACTCGCTGCTCGTTTGGGGGCTTAGGCGCGGAGCGCGGCGAGGCGCCCAAAGTCGGTTCCAGCCGGCTCCTGGAAAGCTCGGAGCCCGAACTCCGGGAGGATCGCGATCAGGTGGTCGAAGATGTCGGCCTGGAGCCCCTCGTAGGTTACCCACTCCGTGTCGTTGGAGAAGCAGTAGATCTCGATCGGAAGGCCCTGGGGACCGGGCTCGAGCTGCCGCACGATGAGCGTCATCCGGTCGTGGATCATGGGATGCGACTTCAGATAGTTGAAGACATACGCGCGGAACGTCCCGACGTTGGTGAGCTTTCTGATGTGGGGAAGCACACGGGTGTCCGTGCCGAGCTTGTGGGTCTCCTGCTGTGCGAGCACCTCGCGCTTTCGCGTCATGTACTCCGCGAGCATCTCGTAGCGGGAGAGTCGGTCGATGTCGTCTTCGGTCAGGAAGCGGATCGTGGAGAGGTCGAGATGGAGGCAGCGCTTGATACGGCGACCGCCGGACTCACTCATTCCGCGCCAGTTCTTGAACGACTCACTGATGAACTTGCTCGTGGGGATCGTCGAGATGGTCTTGTCCCAGTTCTGGATCTTCACGGTGTGCAGCGCGACGTCGATGACGTCCCCGTCGGCATTCGCCTGAGGCATCTCCACCCAGTCGCCGATTCGGATCATGTCGTTGGACATGATCTGGAGACTCGCGACGAGTGAGAGGATCGTGTCGCGGAACACGAGCATGAGGACCGCAGTGAGGGCACCGAGTCCTGAGAGGAAGACCACCGGAGAACGGTCCGCCAAGATCGAGACGACGACGACCCCGGCCGTGACGTAGAGTACGAGACCGACGACCTGGAGGTACCCCTTGATGGGCCGGCTCCTCGCCTCGGCGTACGACTCACTGTAGATGTCGTTGGCGGCGTCCAAGAAGGCGCTCAACGCCATGGTGCCCGTCAGAACGATGAACGCGAGCGCGACCCGTTGCGTGACTCCGGCGACGAGCGAGACCGGGCCCGCCGCGGCTGCGACGTCCGCCGCGCTCACACCCAACGCTGGCGCGATACCGGAGTAGATGATCACGGCGGGCACCGCGTGGGCGAGGCGTGCAAAGACCCTACGCTCGATGATTCGGTCGTCCCACGTCGATTTGGTTCGTGCGGCGAAGCGCCGGATCGCCCCGTGGAGGACCCGGATCGTCATCCAGTCGGCGACCCAAGCCCCCGTAATCAGGAGCACGGGGAAGGCGATCAGGCTGAGCCAATCGTCTGGAAGGGATGACATCGTCTACCTCTGCGTTCTCGTGACCCGACGGACTCCCCGCCCAGGGCTGTCCTTCCTATCGCGCGGCCGCGGGCAGTGACCATCGGAGGCGCGCACGCGAGGGTCAAGCGCAGGTCGACTCGCCCGGACACGTCGCTCTCCGTTCTAGCGCGGTCGTCCCTGTGACGCGACCCCACCAGGGCGCTCGCGGTTTGCCGACCTGAGCCGCATCTTCCCCGGATGGTGAATCCGATCCCACCCCCCGACTGAAAGCCGCCCTGATCGGCCGCGACCACCCGGCGATCAGGGCCTCTCTTGCTACGCCCGGGCTGACACGGGTCAGCGTGGTGGTCGGGACATCCAAAAGCCGCCTGAACGGAGTCCCGAATGACTGAGGAGAATCTGGGGATCTTTCTTCTCCAGGTGCTCCTCCTCCTCGGGCT